>DATGRE010000224.1:0-15246 GCA_035303885.1 Zeimonas sp.
GCTCGCCGACTTCTCCTTCGCGATGCAAGGGCTCGGCAGCGCGCCGATCTCGCTGGCCGCCTCCGACGAGCAGAAGCGCCGCTTCCTGCCCGAGGTCGCGCGCGGGCGCGCGATCGCCGCGTTCGCGCTGTCCGAGCCCGACGCCGGCTCCGACGTGGCGGCGATGCGCACGCGCGCCGAGCGCGACGGCGACGGCTGGCGCATCGACGGCGCCAAGACGTGGATCTCGAACGCCGGCCTCGCCGATTTCTACACGGTGTTCGCGCGAGTGGGCGACGATCCCGGCGCGAAGAACCTGGCGGCCTTCATCGTCCCGGCCGACACGCCCGGCCTGGACGCGTCGCAGCGCATCGACGTCATCGCCCCGCACCCGCTCGGCACGGTGCGCTTCGAGAACTGCCGCGTGCCGGCGAGCGCGCTCATCGACCGTCCCGGCGCCGGCTTTCGCATCGCGATGGCCACGCTCGACGTGTTCCGCTCGACGGTCGGCGCGGCCGCGCTCGGCATGGCCCGGCGCGCGCTCGAGGAGGCGCTTGCGCGCACGCGCGAGCGCGAAGTCTTCGGACAGCGACTCTCGGAATTCCAGCTCACGCAGGCGAAGATCGCCGAGATGGCGCTCGCCGTCGACGCGGCGGCGCTGCTCGTCTATCGCGCCGCATGGACGAAGGACACGCAGCGCGAGCGGGTGACGCGCGAGGCGTCGATGGCGAAGCTCTTCGCCACCGAGGCGGCACAGACCGTCATCGACCAGGCCGTGCAGCTCTTCGGCGGGCTCGGCGTCGTCCACGGCGCCACTGTCGAGCAGCTGTACCGGGAAATCCGCGCCTTGCGCATCTACGAAGGCACCAGTGAAATCCAGAAGCTGGTGATTGCCGCCAAGACCTACGAAGCCTTCGACGAAGGCCGTTGAGCGCAGCTTCGCTTTCAGACCCCCAGGAGGAGAGAGCCGTGGAAAAGAGGACGTTTCTGAAGAATTCGCTGGCGGTCGCCGGTGCCGCGGCGGTCGCCGGCGTCGCCGGACCGCTGCGTGCGCAGGAGCAGGTCAAGCTGCGCATCTCGCACTTCCTGTCACCGATGGCGCCGATCCAGACGAAGCTCTTCGGACCGTGGGCCGAGCGCGTCGAGAAGGATTCCGGCGGCCGGATCAAGTGCGAGATCTATCCCGCGATGCAACTCGGCGGCAAGCCGCCGCAGCTGTTCGACCAGGCGCGCACCGGCGTGGCCGACATCGCGTGGGCGCTGCCCGGCTACACGCCCGGCCGCTTCCCGATCATCGAGGTCTTCGAGCTGCCGTTCATGGTCGCGCGCACCGCCGAGGCGACGACCGCGGCGATCTGGGAGTTCTACAACAAGCATTTGAAGGACGAGTTCAAGGACGTGCACGTGCTGCTCACGCACTGCCACGCGCCGGGCCTCGTGCACATGAAGGATGCGCTGGTCACGAAAATGGAAGACCTGCGCGGCAAGAAGCTGCGCCTGCCGACGAAGCCGGTGGGCGACGCGCTGAAGCTGCTCGGAGCGACGCCCGTCGGCATGCCGCTGCCCGAGGCCTACGAGTCGCTGTCGCGCGGCGTCGTCGACGGCCTCACCGTGCCGTGGGAAGTGATGCGCCCGCAGCGCCTGAACGAGCTGGTCAAGTACCACACCGCCACCGGCCTGTACACGACGGTGTTCATGGTCGTGATGAACAAGCAGAAATACGAGAGCCTGCCGGCCGACCTGAAGGCGGTCATCGACAAAAACTCGGGCTCGAACATCGTTCAGGAAATGGGCAAGGCGTGGGACGACGCGGAGCTCCCGGGGCTCGAGCAGGCCAAGGAGATGGGCCACACGATCACCGAGCTGTCGCCCGAGGAGAAGGCGCGCTGGAAGAAGGTCACCCAGCCGGTGGTCGACGCGTGGATCCAGAAGACGCCCAACGGCAAGGACCTCTACGAAGAGGCGGTCGCGCTGATCGCGAAATACGACAAATGAGCGACGGCGGACGCGCGCCATCGGCCGCTGCGGCGGATGGCGCGCTCGCCGAGGCGGCCGTCGAGGGCAGCCGCGTCGGAGCCGGCGCGGCCGCCCGTCCCGGCTTCGAGCGCACGCTCGAGCGGGTCTGCACCTGGGTGGCGATCGCCGGCGGCATCGTGATGCTCGGCTTCACGGTCGTCTCGGTACTCAGCATCCTGGGCCGGTCGCTGTTCAATGCACCGCTGCTCGGCGATTTCGAGCTCGTCGAGCGCGGCACCGCGATCGCCGTCTTCGCGATGCTGCCGTATTGCCACCTGCGCGGCGGCCACGTCGCGGTCGACATGTTCGTCGGCATGTTCCCGCAAGCGATGCGCGCGTTCCTCGCGGTGGCCAGCGACGTGCTGTTCGCCTTCGTCGCCGGACTGATGACCTGGCGGCTCGCACTGGGCGGCATCAACCAGTACGAGTTCAACGACATGTCGATGATGCTGCAGATCCGGACGTGGTGGGTGTTCGTGCCGGTCGTGCTGTCGATGGCGCTGCTCACGCTCGTCTGCATCGCGCGCGCGCTGCGCGGCGGCCGCAAGTTCGTCTGAAACCGCGACTCATTCCAGGAGACGCTCCTTGAGCGGGATGGCCATTTCGCTGACGATGTTCGGCGTGCTCGTCGCGTTGCTCGTGCTCGGCATCCCGGTGGGCCTGACGCTGCTGCTGGTCGGCGGCGCCGGCTACATCTGGGTCACCGGACTCGAGCCGATGCTCAACTACATGAACGCGGCGCCTTACTTCCAGGCGGCGAACTACTCGCTGTCGGTGATCCCGCTGTTCGTCCTGATGGGCCAGTTCGCCACCGGCTCGGGGCTGTCCACCGGGATCTTCAACGCGGCGGCCGCCTGGCTCGGGCACCGGCGCGGCGGCATCGCGATGGCCGGCATCGGCGCCTGCGCGGCCTTCGGGTCGATCTGCGGCTCGTCGCTCGCGACCGCAGCGACGATGGCGCACGTCTCGCTGCCCGAGATGAAGCGACTGAACTACTCGGGGCGCCTCGCCACCGGCTCGCTCGCCGCCGGCGGCACGCTCGGCATTCTCATCCCGCCGTCGGTCGTGCTCGTCATCTACGCACTGCTCACCGAGCAGTCGATCGGCAAGCTCTTCCTCGCGGCGATGGCGCCCGGCGTGCTCGCCGCGATCGGCTACATGCTCGCGATCGCCGTCGTCGTGCGCTTCGATCCGAAGGCAGGGCCCGCCGCGGCGAAGGCCACGTTCGCCGCGCGCCTGAAGACGCTCGTCGAGCTGCTGCCGGTGATCATCGTCTTCGTCGTCGTGATGGGCGGCATCTACGGCGGATTCTTCACGCCGACCGAAGGCGCGGCAGTGGGCGCGGCCGCCACCGGCGTCATCGCCGTCTTCAACGGGATGCGGCTGAAGGGCATCGTCGACTGCCTGCTTGGAACCGCGAGCCTGACGGCGATGATCTTCCTGATCCTTATCGGTGCCGACCTGTTCAACGCGTTCCTCGCGATCACGCAGATGCCGGTGCAGGCGGCGAAGGCGATCGGCGAAAGCGGCTTCTCGCCGATGATGGTGCTCGTGCTCATCCTGCTCTTCTATCTCGCGCTCGGCTGCGTGATGGACTCGATGTCGATGATCCTGATCACGATCCCGGTGCTGTTCCCGATCGTGATGGGACTCGATTTCGGGCTGTCGCCCGAGCACACGGCGATCTGGTTCGGCATCCTCGTGCTGATCGTCGTCGAGGTCGGGCTGATCACGCCGCCCTTCGGGCTGAACGTGTTCGTCATCAACTCGATGGCCAAGGACGTCCCGCTCGCCGAGTCGTTCCGCGGCGTCGTGCCCTTCCTGATCAGCGACTTCCTGCGCGTGCTGATCCTGATCGCCTTCCCGGTGATCACGCTCGGGCTACTGCGATTCCTCGAGTGAGCGGGCCGAGCGGACCGGCTTCGCGGCGGCGCGGCGCGCCGGCGGCACGCCGGTCATCGCCGTCGCGCAAGGCGTCGCCGGGGGCCGCGCACCGGCACGCCGAACCATCGCCCGATACGCGCACGGGTTCCGACGCTCCCGAACCGCCCGATCCGCAGCGCTCTCCGGTCAAGGCGCGCGTCGGCGACGAGGCGCTCGTCGCACAGCGCCGGCGGCAGATCGTCGCCGCGGCGGTGGAGCTCTTCTCGAGCCAGGGCTACTACCGCACCACGGTGCAGGAGATCGCCGCGCGCGCGGGGATCAGCACCGGCCTCGTCTACCAGTACGTCGAGGACAAGGACGACGTGCTGCTGCTCGCGATCCTCGACGTCGTCGACGCCTACGGACGCGAGATCCCCGCCGCGCTCGAAAACGTCGCGGATCCGCTCGAGCGCTTCCGCACCGCCGTGCGCACCTATTGCGGCGTGGTCGACCGGCTGCGCGACGCGACGGTGCTCGCCTACCGCTCGACGCGTTCGCTGTCTCCGAGCCATCGCAAGCTCGTCCAGCAGGCCGAGCTGCAGTCGAATGAACTCATCGCGGCCACCGTGCGGGCGTGCATCGACGCCGGCGTGTTCGCCGACGACGTCGACGTCGAGTTCCTCACGCACCAAGCGGTGACCTTCGCTCACTCGTGGGCGCTGAAGCACTGGCGCCTGTCGCCGCGCTATACGCTCGACGAGTACGTCGAGCGCGGGCTCGCGATGTTCCTGCGCGCCTCGCTGCGCGTCTAGCGCACGCGGCTACGGCTCGGCCTGCATCTCGTCGTCGAGCAGCTGCACCGCCGCGGGCTCGGACAGCGACTCCACGCCGCGCAGCTTGCGCTCGATCGCGCGCGTGCGCGTGGCGGCGCTGCCGAGCGTGGTTCCCGCGCGGTCGATGTGCTCCTTCGCCTTCGCGAGCACGTCGCCGAACTTGCCGAACTCGGTCTTCACGGCACCGAGCAGCTGCCAGACCTCGCTCGAACGCTTCTCCACCGCGAGGGTGCGAAAGCCCATCTGCAGGCTGGAGAGGATCGCCGCGAGCGTGCTCGGCCCGGCGACGACGACGCGCCAGTTGCGCTGCAGCTCGTCGGTGAGCCCCGGCCGTCGCGCGACCTCCGCGTACAGGCCCTCGGTCGGCAGGAACAGCAGCGCGAAGTCGGTCGTCGCCGGCGGGGCGATGTACTTGTTGCGGATCGCCTTCGCCTCCAGCCGCAGGCGCTGCTCGAGCTGCCGGCCGGCGGACTCGGCGGCGACAGGGTCGGCGCGCTCCTGGGCGAGCACGAGGCGGTCGTAGTCCTCGCGCGGGAATTTCGCGTCGATCGGCAGCCAGACGGGCGTGCCGTCGCCGCTACCCGGCAGCCGGATCGCGAACTCGACGCGCTCGTTCGATCCGGGCACCGGCGCGACGTTGCAGCCGTACTGCTCGGGCACGAGCAGCTGCTCGAGCAGCGACGCCAGCTGCACCTCGCCCCAGGTGCCGCGTGTCTTCACGTTGGTCAGCACGCGCTTGAGATCGCCGACGTCGGAGGCGAGCGCCTGCATCTCGCCCAGGCCCTTGTGCACCTGCTCGAGCCGCTCCGACACTTGCTGGAACGACGCACCGAGCCGCTGCTCGAGCGTCGCGTGCAGCTTCTCGTCGACGGTGCGGCGCATCTCCTCGAGCTTCACCGCGTTGTCGGCCTGCAGGTCGCGCAGCCGCCGCTCGAGCGTCTCGCGCAGCGCCTCCAGGCGCGCGTCGGTGCTCTCGCGCAGCGCGTGCAGCCGCTGCTCGTTGCTCTCGCGCAGCGCGCCGAGCCGCTGCTCGTTCGCCTCGGTGAGCTTGGCGAGCTGCTGCGCGAAAGCGTCGATCTGGTTGTTCTGCACGCTCGCGATGGTGCCCATCTGCTGGGTGAGGCTGCGCCCGAGCTCGGCGAGCGAGGCGCCCAGCTCGCGCCGGTTCTCGCGCGCCTGCGCGCTGGTCTCCTCGCGCAGCTCGCGCTGCGTGTCCAGCTGCATCCGCGTGGCCTGCGCGAGGGCGTCGAGCACCGGCCCGGCGGCGTCGGGCGGGCGGCGCACCAGCAGGACGACGAGCAGCAGGGCGCACAGCGCGGCGAGCGCGACGGCGGCGACGAGCAGGATTTCGTTCGAGGGCAAGGGCCGGGACCTTCGTAGTTCCCCGGTTGTCGGCGACGGGGATATCCGGGAGGATACGACACGACGCATTCCTGCCAGGAGGCCCGATGAAAGCCCTCGCCGTTCCGCTCGCCGCCGTCGCCGCTGTCGTCACCGCGCTGCTGCCGCTCGGTGCGGCGGCCGCCCCTTCCGATGCCCCCGCCGCCGTCTTCGAGTGCTCGACGCGCGACGGACGCACGGTGTACTCCGACGAACCCTGCGTCGGCGCACCGCGCGTTCGCGTCTGGTCGCCGCGCGCGAGCGCGCCGGGCATCGAACGCTCGAATCCGTCGGCGCCCGCACCCGCGGCACCGGCCGCGCTCGCGGCCGCCGCGATGGGCCAGGACTCGCGCGCCGACACGACCGACTACGGCCCCTGGGTCGACTGCCAGCGGCGCGGCGGCCGCTTCGACGTCGCCGCGCGCATCTGCCATCTGCCCGACGACGCCGCGCGGCAGATGTTCGGCAGCGCGAAATAGCGCCTACGCGTTTCGCAGCGTGACGAGCGGGGGCGTGCGCAGCACACCGCGTAGGCTCAGCCATCCGGCGGCGAGCGCGAGAGCCGCCCCCGCCGCCGCCCCGAGCGGCACGACCGCCCACCGAGGCGCGTAGGGAAAGCCGAACACCTGCTCGGCGAGCGCCCAGCCGATCGCGATCGAGCCGAGCGCGGCGAGCAGCCCGGCCAGCGCGCCGCTGAACGCGAGCTCGATGCGCTGCGCGCTCGAGAGCTGGCGCGCCGACGCGCCGAGTGCGCGCATCAGGCCCGCCTCCCGAATGCGCTCGTCGCGCGAGCTGGCGAGCGCACCCCACAGCACGGTGACGCCGGCGGCCAGCGTGAGCACGAACAGGAACTGCACGGCGTGGATGACCTGCTCGAGCATCGTCTGCACCTGCCGCACGATGTTCCCGGTGTCGAACACGGTGAGGTTCGGAAACTCGCGCACCAAGCGCCGGTCGACCGGGTCGGGCACCGGCGGCTGGTGATACGCGGTGATCCACGTCTGGGGGCGGTCGCCGAGCGCCTCGGGCGTGAGGATCATGAAGAAGTTCACCTTCATCGAGTCCCACTCCACGCGGCGCACGTTCACGATGCGCGCCGACACGAGCTCGCCGGCGACGTCGAAGCCGAGCTCGTCGCCGAGCGCGAGCTTCAGCGTGCCGAGGATCCCCTGCTCCACCGAGACCTCGCTGCGGCCGGGCTCGAAGGGCTCGCCTTCGACGATGCGGTTGTGCGAAGGCACCTCGCGCGCGTACGAGAGATTGAACTCGCGATCGAGCAGGCGCTGCGCGCGGTCCTCGTCGTAGTCCTCGGGGCGCACCGGTTCCCCGTTGATGGTGACGAGGCGCCCGCGGATCATCGGAAAGAGCTGCGGATCGGCGACGCCGGCCTGCTCGAGCTGCGCGCGCACGGCGTCGATCTGGTCGGGCTGGATGTTGACGATGAAGCGGTTCGGCGCATTGGGCGGACTCGCCTGCCGCCAGCCCTCGACGAGGTCGGTGCGCGTGACGGTGAGCAGCATCAGCGCCATGAGACCTACCGACAGCGCGACGGTCTGCGTCACCGTCATGCCGCGCCGACGCGACCACGACGCGAAGGCGAGCCTCAGTGCGGGACTGCCGGCGACGAAGCCGGCGTGACGCAGCGGCTCGAGCGCGCGCACCGCGGCCAGTGCCGCCGCGACGAAGACGACCACGCCGAGCGCGAAGCCGCCGATCGCGACCAGGGCCAGACGCCGGTCGCCGGCGAACCACAGCAGCAGCGCCGCGAACGCGAGCGTGGCCGACACGGCCGCAGTCCACGCCGACATCGGCGCACCGACGACCTCGCGCCGCAGGACGTGCAAGGGCGCGACCCCCGCCAGCCGCAGGAACGGCCAGGCGCCGAAGCCGGCCATCAGCACGAGCGCCGCGAGCAGCGCCTGCGCGGCCGGCCGCCAGCCGGGCAACGGCAGCTGCATCTGCAGCAGCGGCGCCATCGCGGCGACGAGCGCGAAATGGACGAGCCAGCCGAGCGCGACGCCGGCGAGCGCACCGAGCAGCGCGATCCACAGCAGCTCGAGGCCGAGCAGCGCGAGCAGCCGACGCTGCGTGACGCCCATCGCCTTCATCACGGCGCATCCGTCGAGGTGCCGCTCGGCGAAGCGGCGCGACGCGAGCCCGATCGCCACCGCGGCGATCAGCGCCGAGAGCAGCGCGACCAGCGACAGGAAGCGTTCGGCCCGATCGAGCGTGGCGCGCAGCTCGGGGCGCCCGCTCTCGAGCGACTCGACGCGTGCGCCGCGCGGCAGCCGGGGCTCGGCCCATTGCCGGAAGCGGTCCACCGCGGTCGCGTCACCGGCCAGCATCAGGTTCCAGCGCACGCGGCTGGCCGGCTGGACGAGCCTCGTGGCCGCGAGTTCGTCGAGCGCGAACATCGCGCGCGGCGCGAAGTTCACGAAGCCGGTGCCGCGATCCGGCTCGAAGGTGATCAGCGCCGCGAGTCGGAACGACCGTTCGCCGAAGCGCACGGCGTCCCCGATCGACACGCCGAGCGCCTGCGCGAGCTGCGGATCGAGCCAGACCTCGCCGTCGGCCGGTGCGCGCGCCGCCTCGGCGTCGCCCGCCACGGGCATGCCCACCCCGTTGTCGACGCCGCCGTCTGCCGCCGCCACCGGTACCGGCTGCGCCGTCTGAACGCGCACGCGCCCGCGCAACGGGTAGTTCGACGACACCGCCTTCACGGCGGCGAGCTGCGGAAGTCCGTCGGCCAGCGCCATGCTCGGAAACACCGCGCTGCGCGCGACCTGCAGGCCGAGCGCCTGCGCATGCTCGGCGAAGGACGGATCGAGCGGCTGGTCGGAACCGACGATCAGGTCGGCGCCGAGCAGCTGCGCGGCTTCCTGCTCGAGTGCGATCCGCATGCGGTCGACGAAGAAGCCGACGCTCGCGATGGCCGCGACGGCGACCAGGAGCGCGGCGACGAGCAGGCGCAATTCGCCGGCACGCCAGTCGCGCAGCGTGAATCGCAGCGAGAGGAGAACGTCGTACATCGTCGGATCCGGTTGGGTGCGGGGTTCAGAAGCGGAACGGCGTGAAATCGGTGTCGCGGTCGTACCAGTCCTCGTTCTCGGCGCGCTTCAGGAAGCCCACCAACGCGTAGGTGGCCGGCGTGAATGCCACCTCGACGAGCGTCTTGGCGATCCACTGCGACAGCATGAGCGTCGGCAGCATCGCGTCGGGAACGATCCCCGCACCCCAGAACGCGACAGGATAGAACAACAGCGAGTCGACGCCCTCGCCCAGGATCGTCGAGCCGATCGTGCGCAGCCACAGATGACGGCCCGCGGTCATCACCTTCAGGCGCGCGAGCGCGTACGAGTTGACGAACTCGCCGCAGAAATAGGCGAGCAGCGAAGCGAGCACCACGCGCCAGGTGTTGCCGAAGGCGACCTCGAAGGCCTGCTGATGCGGCCATCCGGGCGCGGGCGGCATCCGAACGACGGCCCACGCCATGAAGGCGGCGAACAGCATCGCGGCGAAGCCGGTCCAGATGACGCGCCGCGCGCGAGCGAATCCGTAGACCTCGGTGAGCACGTCGCCGAAGACGTACGACAGCGGGAAGAACAGGACCGCGGCGCCGAAGGTGAGCTCGCCGGCGAGCGGAAGTTCGATCCGCACCGCCTTGCCCGGGCCGAGCAGGTTCGAGCAGAGAAAGACGGTGACGAAGGCGGCCATCAGCAGCTCGTAGTAGCGGTAGCTGCGAGGGCGAGGTTTTTTATCCATGGTGTGCCTCGAACATGGTTCGGGGCGGAGCATAACGGAAGGGGCGCTTGACTTCGTTGCGTGGCGTGCACGTATTTCGTCGCACGCGCCTTTCGTCTCGTGCACGTTGTGTCGGGATATGCGTGTCGGGACATGCGTGCGGTCAAGCCGCCCGTTGCGTCGAGGCACAAGGGGACACGCATGCGCCGGGCGCTGCTAGGATGGATCGGTCTGCGCGCTCTCGTCGCGCCGGAGCTCTGGTCATGAACTTCCGTTTCGAGATCGTCGATCGGGTGGCGCGGCTGACGCTGAATCGGCCCGACGCGTTCAATACGATGAGTCCGTCGTTCTGGCGCGAGCTGGACGAGATTCTCGAGCGGCTGCAGCGCGAGGCGCCGGCGCGGGCGCTGGTGATCGATTCGACCGGGCGGCATTTCAGCGCGGGCATGTCGCTGGAGGCCTTCGGCTCGTCGATCTCGATCGACGATTCGCGCGCGACGTCGCGCGCGAACATCGCGCTGCTGCTCGACGACATGCAGCGCACCTTCGACCGGATCGCCGGGCTGCGCATGCCGGTGCTCGCCGCGGTGCAGGGCGGCTGCATCGGCGGCGGCGTCGACCTCGTCTGCGCCTGCGACCTGCGCTACTGCACGAGCGACGCGTTCTTCTGCGTGCAGGAGATCAACATCGGACTGGCCGCCGACCTCGGCACGCTGCAGCGGCTGCCCAAGCTCATCCCCGAGGGCGTCGCCCGCGAGCTCGCGTACACCGGCCGCAGGCTTCCGGCGGCGCGTGCGCTCGCGCTCGGCTTCGTCAACGACCTCTTCGAGACGCAGGAAGCGATGCTCGACGAGGTGATGAACGTCGCGCGCGAGATCGCGACGAAACCGCCGGTGGCGATCTGGGCGACCAAGCAGGCGATCGACTACGCGCGCGATCACGCGGTGGCCGATGGATTGCGACAGATGGGATGGCTGCAGTCGGGGCTGTGGGACAACGAAGCGGTCGCCGAGGCGATCCGGGCGCGCGCCGAGAAGCGCGAGCCGCGTTTCCCCGATCTCGAACCGCTGCACCCCTTCGCCCGGTTCGACGAGGAGAATGACGGATCGTGACCGCGAACATCACGCTCGACTGGTATTTCGATTTCGTCTCGCCCTTCGCGTATCTGCAGAGCACGCAGCTCGACCGTTTCGCGAAGCGGGCGAGGCTTCGCTGCCGTCCGGTGCTCTTCGCCGGACTGCTGAAGCACTGGGGCAACGTCGGTCCGGCCGAGATCGCGCCGAAGCGGCAATGGACCTTCGAGCAGGTCGCGTGGATCGCGCATTCGCAAGGCATCGGGCTCGAGCTGCCGCCGATGCATCCCTTCGTTCCGCTTCCCCTGCTGCGGCTGTCGATCGCGGCCGGCAACGACCCGGAAGTCGTGCAGCGCCTTTTCGCGTTCGTCTGGCGCGACGGACACCTGCCGACCGAGCGCGACGCCTTCGCCGCGCTGCTCGACGAGCTCGGCATCGCACCGGCCGCACTCGAAACGCCCGAGGTGAAGCAGGCGCTGCGCACGAACACCGACGAAGCGATTTCCGCCGGCGTGTTCGGCGTTCCGACGGCGGTGATCGAGGGCGAACGCTACTGGGGCTTCGATGCGACGCCGATGATCCTTGCCCGGCTCGCCGGCGATCCGTTCTTCGCGTCCGACGCGCTGCGCGCGGCGCGCGCGCTGCCCGAAGGCGTGCAGCGCCCCGGCATCGGCGCGACGCCGACCGAAGCGGTCAACCCCTCGGCAGCAGGACGACCTTCCCCTTGACGCGGCGCTCCATCACGTCGCGCAACGCCTGCGCCGCCTGTTCGAGCGAATAGCGGTGCGTGACCGGCGGGCGCACCTTGCCCGTCGAGTACAGCGCGAACAGCTCCTTCATGTGCTCGCGCGTGCGCTTCGGATCGCGCTGCACGAAGGCGCCCCAGAATGCGCCGACCAGCGACGCGGTCTTCAGCAGCGGCAGGTTCAGCGGGATCCGCGGGATCTCGCCGGCGGCGAATCCGATGACGAGATGGCGCCCTTCCCAGGCGATCGAACGAAAGGCCTGCTCGGTGTACTCGCCGCCGACCGGGTCGTAGATGACGTCCGGTCCCTTGCCGTCGGTGAGCGCGGCGATGCGCTCGCGCAGGTTCTCGCGCGCATAGTCGATCGTCGCGTCGGCGCCGTGTTCGCGGCACAGCGCGAGCTTCTCCTCGCTCGACGCGGCGGCGATCACGCGCGCGCCCATCGACTTGCCGATCTCGACCGCGGCGATCCCGACCCCGCCGGCCGCACCGAGCACGAGCAGCGTCTCGCCGGCCGCGAGCTTCGCGCGATCCTTCAGCGCGAACAGGCTCGTTCCGTAGGCCAACACATAGGCCGACGCGGTCGCGAAATCCATCGTCTCGGGCATCGGCATGACGCGCTGCGCGTCCACCGCCAGCTGCTCGGCGTATCCGCCCCACGGCGCGTGGGCGATGACGCGGTCGCCCGCCTTCCACTGGGTGACGCCCTCGCCCACCGCGGACACGACGCCCGCCACCTCGGCGCCCGGCGTGAAGGGCAGCTCCGGCTGCAGCTGGTACTTCTTCTGGATGATCAGCGAATCGGGGAAATTGACGCCGGCCGCGTGCACGTCGACCAGCACTTCGCCCGCCTTCGGCACGGGCGACGCGACCTCCTCGACGACGAGCGACTCGGGCGGGCCCCATTGTTTGCAGACGACGGCTCTCATCGATCTCTCCTGGCAGAACGGGCCGGCACGGCGCGGCGTGTCCGACCGATTCTATCGGGCCGCGCGCACGTCGCCGGAGCGCCCGGCCGGCGTCGCGTTCCGATCGATCGCTCCGGACGCCCGGAGAACGTGCGTCCCCGGTCGTGGCCAGACGGGGATCTTCGGGTTGCACGATCGCTCGCCGCTTGCCGCTCTATACTCGGGAGCCCCGGAAGAGTGGCCGAGCGGTTTAAGGCACCGGTCTTGAAAACCGGCGACGGGCGACCGTCCGTGGGTTCGAATCCCACCTCTTCCGCCACCTCGCCGACGACGCCATGGACGCCCTGATCACGCTGTTCTCGAGCCCGGCGGTGTGGGCCGCGCTCGTCACGCTGGTCGTGATGGAGATCGTGCTCGGGATCGACAACCTGATCTTCATCTCGATCCTCTCGAACAAGCTGCCCGAGCATCAGCGGCACAAGGCGCGCCGCGTCGGCATCTCGCTCGCCCTGGTGATGCGCCTCGCGCTGCTGTCGGCCATCGCGTGGCTGGTCGGGCTGACGACCCCGGTCTTCGATCTCGGGATCCGGGGGGATCCGGGTCCTTATGGCGAACCGAGCTTCGAGACCGAGTTCTCCTGGCGCGACCTGATCCTGATCGCAGGCGGGCTCTTCCTCGTCTGGAAAGCGACCCGCGAGATCCACCACAACATCGATCCGCCGTCCAAGGCGGACATCCTCGGCACGGTGGCACTGGGCTTCGGCGCGGCGATCTTCCAGATCCTGCTGCTCGACATCGTGTTCTCGATCGACTCGATCCTCACCGCCGTCGGCATGACCGACCACCTGCCGGTGATGGTGATCGCGGTGGTGGTCGCCGTGCTCGTCATGCTCGTCGCCGCCGACCCGCTGGCCGAGTTCATCCACGCGAACCCCACCGTGGTGATGCTCGCGCTCGCGTTCCTGCTGATGATCGGCATGGTCCTGATCGCCGACGGCTTCGGCGTGCACGTGCCCAAGGGCTACATCTACACGGCGATGGCCTTCTCGGCGGGCGTGGAGGGACTGAACATCTGGGCGCGCCGGCGGCGCATCGCCGCCGGACTCGAGGGATCGTAGCCGGTCGGCGCTTCCGGGCGCGGCGCGCTACCGCGGCCGACGCCCCTCCGGCACGACGCGCCAGATGGTATTCGACAGATCGTCGGCGACGATCAGCGCGCCGCGTGGATCGACGGTGACGCCGACCGGCCGTCCGCGGGTCGTTCCGTCGTCGTCCCGAAAGCCGGCGACGAAATCGACGGGCGGGCCGGCGGGCCGACCGTCGCGAAACGGTACGAAGACGACCTTGTAGCCGACCGGCTCCGCGCGATTCCAGCTGCCGTGCTCGCCGACGAAGACGCCGTCGGCATACGCTTCGCCCATCGCCGGGTTGGAAAAGGCCAGGCCGAGCGCCGCCACGTGCGAGCCGAGGCTGTAGTCGGGCGCGATCGCCGCGGCGACCTTCTCCGGATCCTGGGGCCGGACCCGCGTATCGACGTTCTGGCCCCAGTAGCTGTACGGCCAGCCGTAGAAGCCACCTTCGCGCACCGCGGTGAGGTAGTCGGGGACCAGGTCGGGACCGATCTCGTCGCGTTCGTTCACCACCGCCCACAGCTGGCCCGTGCCGGGCTGGATGGCGAGCGCGGTGGGGTTGCGCAGCCCCGTGGCGTAGCGCCTGTGTGCACCGGTGCTCGCGTCCACCTGCCAGATCATCGCGCGCTCGACTTCGGCCGCCATACCACGCTCGGTGATGTTGCTGTTCGAGCCGATGCCGACATACAGGAACCGGCCGTCGGCACTCGCGGCGAGTGCCTTGGTCCAGTGATGGTTGATCGCCGACGGCAGCTCGGTGACCTTCACCGGCGGCGCGTCGGCCGCGGTCTGGCCGTCGCGGTACTCGAAGCGCACCAGCGCGTCCTGGTTGGCGACATAGAGGCTTCCGTCGACCAGAGCGAGCCCGTAGGGTGCGTTCAGATTCCCGGCGAACACCCTCTGCAGCTCGTAGACGCCGTCGCCGTCGGCGTCGCGCAGCAGGGTCAGCCGGTTCCCGCCCTCGACCGGGGTGGTTCCCTTCGCCTTGATGTAGCCGGCGATCACGTCCTTCGGCTTCAGGCGCGGTGCATTGCCGCCTCGCCCTTCGGCCACGAGGATGTCGCCATTGGGTAGCAGCAGCGTCTGGCGTGGAACCTTCAGGTCGCGCGCGATGGCGGTGATCGTGTAGCCGTGCGGCACGCTCGGCCGACGGTCGCCCCATGCGGCGGGCTGCGCGACCTTCATGGCCGGAAGCAGGCCTCGATGCGGATCGGGCAGCGGCGGATCCGCACCGTACTGCAAGGGCTGCGGTTCCCTTCCACAGGCGACCAGGGCCAGCGCAAGCGCGATCGCGGCGAGCCGGCACAGTCGCTTCACGGCGTCGCCCCGATGTACGGCGCGCGAAAGCCCATCCACGTCGCCACGCACGCGAGCAGCGCGGCGACCGCCGAGAGCACCAGCCCGGTGGGCATGCTCGCCCAGGCATCCCGGGCATGCATCAATGCATCGAGGAAGCCCACCATCCACGTGGCGAGCAGCACCATCAGGTACGCGAGGCCGACGCCACGACGATCCGCGCGGAAGAAATCGACGATCGCGAGCACCAGCGCGAATCCGGCGAAGAGCAGGCCGCCGACG
>DATGRE010000225.1:0-8079 GCA_035303885.1 Zeimonas sp.
CCCATGTTGTACATCTGGCCGTGCAGCGCGCCGGAGTTGCCGCCGCAGCGATTGATCTCCTCCATGATCACCGACGCCTCGGTGAGCCCGAGGCCCGAGCCGCCGTACTCGGTCGGGATCAGCGCGGCCATCCAACCGGCCTTCGTCAGCGCGTCGACGAACTCTTCCGGGTATCCGCGCTCGGCGTCGATCCGGCGGAAATACTCGTCGGGGAACTGTCGACAGAGGTCGCGGACGCCGTCGCGGATGTCCTCGAAGCGGTCTTGCATGGAAGCGGACATGGTTTCTCTCGATCCTTCCTGGCTTCAGTCCTGGCGAATTTCCGCGCTCGCCTGCATCGCCAGCCGGCCTTCGTGATCGCGCGCCCACAGCTCGAAGGACCGCTCGCCGCTCGACCGCGCACAGACGTCGAACGGATGCAGGTCGAACAGCGGGTGCACGGCCTTGAACGAGAAGGACGCGACGCGGGCGGCGGGGCGCTCGCGGTGCAGCAGGTCGAGCAGCAGCGTCGCGATCAGCGGGC
Organism: Zeimonas sp.; assembly: GCA_035303885.1. Lineage (GTDB taxonomy): Bacteria > Pseudomonadota > Gammaproteobacteria > Burkholderiales > Burkholderiaceae_E > Zeimonas. Next base: position 524 of record DATGRE010000225.1, read on the forward strand.
CGTGCACCACGAGGCCCGGATAGCCTTCGACCTCGGTGACGTAGCTGCGGTCGTAGTGGATGCGATGGCCGTTGAAGGTGACGGCCGAATAGCGAAAGAGCAGCACCGGATCGGGAACGATGCGGCGCGAGAACTCCTCGTTCACCGGCGCGGCCGCGGGCTGCGCGGCGCGGGCCGGCTCGCCGCCGCCGGCGGGCGTGGCCGCGGGCTCCTCACGATAGACGATATCGTGCTCCTCGCGGATCGCGAGGCCGCGCGCGCCGGAGATCTCGTGCTGCACGGTGACAAAGACGAGCGCGCCGCTGCGGCCCTGCTTGCCCTGCACGTCGGCGATCCGAGACTCGCGCACGATGTCGTCGCCGACCTGCAGCGGCTGCGCGAACTGCAGCCGCCCGCCGGCCCACATTCGGCGCGGCAGCGCCACCGGCGGCAGGAAGCCGCCGCGGCGCGGATGCCCGTCCGGACCCAGCTGCGAAGCCGGAGCCGCCGGTGCGAAGAACATCCAGTGCCACAGCGGCGGCAGCGCATCGCCGTGCCGGCCGCGCTCGTCGCGATCGAGGGTGGCGGCGAGCTGCACGACCCGCGCCACGTCGACCCGGTCGACGTTTCGCTCGGTGCGACCGATCCACTGCCGTAGGTGTTCGAGATCCATCGTTGTGCCCCGAGAAAGTCCAAGGATGCGCGAAAAGGCGGAGCGGGGACAATTCGCATTCCGGGAACCCGGTCTTCGGCAGCGGCGAAGGCCGCGGTCGGCCCCGGTAGACTGCCGGTGCAGCCGAGCCGGTGCAGGCGCAACCGCGCAAGTGCCCCGGCTCCGTACGCCCGACCTCCCTCGCCGATCTGCCGATGTCCCTGCATTTCGATCTGGTCGACCTGCGCCTGCTCGTGCGCATCGCCGAAGCCGAGAGCCTGACCGGCGGCGCGGCGGCGATGCACCTGTCGCTACCCGCGGCGAGCGCGCGCGTGAAGCACCTGGAGGAGCGCATCGGCGCGAAGCTGCTGCACCGCTCCAGCCAGGGCGTGGAGCTGACGCCCCCGGGACTCGCATTCGTCCAGCACGCGCGAACCGTGCTCGCGCAGCTCGAGCATCTGCGTGCCGACCTGCAGGAGTACGCGAGCGGCATCAAGGGACACTTGCGCGTCTTCGCGAACACCACCGCATCGAGCGAATTCCTGCCGCAGGTGCTGCGCACCTACCTGATGCGGCACCCCGACGTGAACGTCGACCTGCGCGAGCGCTCGAGCGACGAGATCGTGCGGGCCGTGCTCGAGGGACAGACGGACCTGGGCATCGTCGCCGGCACGGTGCGCACCGGCAGCCTCGAGACGCTCCCCTATCGGGACGACCGGCTCGCGCTGGTGGTGGCGGCCGGGCATCCGCTGGCCGACGAGCCCTCGATCGACTTCGTGCGCACGCTCGACTTCGACCAGATCGGCCTGCACGAGGCGAGCGCGCTGAACACCTTCGTCCGCCGCGTGTGCGACGATCTGCATCGGACGCCGCGCTTTCGCATCCAGGTCGGAAGCTTCGAGACTGCCTGCCGGATGATCGAGGCGAACGTCGGCGTCGGGGTGCTGCCGGCTTCGGCGGCGGCCCGGCATGCGCGGACGATGGCGATCCGCCTGGTGCCGCTGCGAGACGATTGGGCGCTCAGGCGCCTCGTAATCTGTGCCAGGCGTCTCGACGCGCTGCCTTCGTTCGCGCTCGATCTCGTCGAGCTGATGACGGAGGACGCGCATCGCGCGTCGCAACCGGCCGCCCCGGGAGAACGCCGGAAATGATCGACCATCTCGACCACCTCGTATTGACCACCGCGCATCCGGACGAATGCGTGCGCTTCTATACCGAGACGCTCGGCATGTCGCTCGAGCGCTTCGGCGAAGGTCGGATCGCGTTCCGCTTCGGTGCGCAAAAGATCAACCTGCACGTCAAGGGGCGCGAGCATGAGCCGAAAGCGCACCTGCCGGTGCCCGGCGCGCTCGATCTGTGCTTCATCGCCGCCGTCCCGCTCGACGAGGTCGTCGCGCGCCTGAACGCCGCCTGCGTGCCGATCGTCGAGGGTCCGGTGCTGCGCACCGGCGCGACGTTCCGGCTGCGCTCGATCTACGTACGCGACCCCGATCTGAACCTGATCGAGATCTCGGAGCGCGCGGACTGAGCGCTCAATCGGCGCGGGAGCCTGCCGCCGCCCCGGAGCCGGGGATCGGTGCATCGAGCAGGCGCGGGTCGATTCGCAGCGGCAGCGACAGGAGCATCTGCGCCATCCCCTTGCCGAGCGCGTCGTTGCGCAGCGACGTCATCGCGCCTCCGTCGAGCGCGCGTTCGCAGACGAAATTGAAGGCGCCGATACCCGGCAATTCATAGCGCACGACCGGGCCTTCGACGCAATGCGCGAGCCAGGCGGCGACACGCCGGGCGGTCAGCTGCGCGCGAAGCACCGGAACGAGCGACGGACTGCGCGCGACGACGCCCACGTTCGCGGTGTCGCCCTTGTCGCCGCTGCGTGCCCACGCGAGACGGACCAGCGGGACCTCGACGAGATCGGACCCGGCGCGCGCCGCTTCCTCGTCGCCGCCTTCGGCGGCGCGGCGTTCCTCGCCAGGATCGACGAGCGGGGCTTCGTGCACGCCGTGCACCCCGTCCGCGCCATGGGCACCGCGACCCTCGGGCGCCGGCGGGACGGACGACGCTTCGTCGCGCGCGGCCCCGGCTTCCGCTTCGCCGACCGGAACCGACACGACGCTTCGCTCGCCGCGGAACACGATCGCCGGCGAGAACAGCGACTTTTCCGCGAAGAACGCGAGCGGGCGGATCGACGGCGACACCGAAGGACGTCCCGACGCGCCGGTCGTGCCGGGCGACCACGAGGTGCCGGCCGGTGCGATCTCGCGCGCGAAGCATTCGAGGGCCTCGCGCCGCGGATGGCGCACGGCGATGCGCAGCACCGCCTCGCGCGCTGCGCGCAGCGCCGGGTTCGCGTGCGGACCGTAGCCCGATTCGCCGCCGAGCACCTCGATGCGGGTCGCGGCGTAATCGGGCCATCCCTGGCGCGCAAACAGCGCGCGGGTGCGCGCGAGAATCGCCTCGCCGGTGCGCTGCGCCTTGGCGTGCGCATCGATGCCGACGATCGAGAGCATGGCGCTCGACCGATATCCGTCGACGTGCGTCGCGCTGATCTTGTATCGGGCGTCGGGGGCGCGTCCGCGCGCGCCGCGCACGCGGACGCGGTCGACCCCGTCGGCATCGAGCCGGACCTGCGTGAAATCGCAGACGACGTCCGGCAGCCGGTACGCGGCCGGATCGCCGATCTCGTAGAGCAGTTGCTCGGCGACGACGGCGGGCGTCACCTTGCCACCGGTGCCCGGCGGCTTCGTCACGACGAACTCGCCGTCGGCGCCGCCTTCGACGATCGGATAGCCGATGTTCGGCCAGTCGGGCACCGTGTCCCAGTCGGTGTGCAGTCCGCCGGTGGCCTGGCAGCCGCACTCGATCAGATGGCCGGCGAGACTGCCCGCGGCGAGGCGGTCGTAGTCGTCGGCACGCCAGTCGAACGCGTGCATCAGTGCGCCGAGCGTCACCGCCGAATCGACGCACCGCCCGGTGACGACGACCCGGGCGCCGGCATCGAGCGCGGCCCGAATCGGCAACGCGCCGAGATAGGCATTCGCGGTGAGCAGTTTCGCCGGCAGCGGCCGGCCGTCCACGTCGACGAGCGAAGCGCCGCCCGCGTCGCGCGCACGCAGCGCGTCGAGCACCGGCAGCGCGTCGTCGCCCTCGACCACGGCGACCTCGAGCGCGACGCCCTGCGCCCGTGCGAGCGCCTCGAGCGCGCGCGCGCAGGCGTGCGGATGCACGCCGCCGGCATTGCTGATCACCCGGATGCCGCGCTCGACCACGTCGCGCAGCACCGACTTCATCGCGACTTCGACGAAATCGGTCGCGTAGCCCGCTTCCGGGTTGCGCAGCCGCGCGCCGGCGAGGATCGACATCGTCGTCTCGGCGAGGTAATCGAAGACGAGGAAATCGACGTCGCCGTGCTCGACGAGCTGCGGCGCGCCGACGGCGCTGTCGCCCCAGAAGCCCGAGGCGCCGCCGATCCGCACCGTGCGCCTGCGCTTCGCCGGATCCGCCTCGCTCATCTGCGCCTCGTCCTCCGTGTCGATGGCGTCATGATCGCATCGAAGCCGCCCCCCGACGCCCGCCCCCCGGCGCCCACCCCGCGCGATCCATCAGACGCTCATCGCATCCGCCCCGGCCTCGCGCCGACGAAACATGCCCGGCGAGCGCGCATTCGGCGGGGCCACCGAAGGGGCGATCGCGGGCCGCAGCGACGGCGACGCCGAGCGCGGCGCGGCCGACGTCGCGCGCGGCGCCGGGCAGTCGAGTGCCGCGGCCACCGCGCGCAGGAAGGCATCGTAGTTCGGATCGCCGGGCGTTCGCGCGAGCCGGCGCAGCACCTTCAGCAGGATCGGCTTGGACAGCGGCGGCAGCGCGAGCAAGACGTCGAGCGCGCGCGTGAGCTCTCCGGTTCCGACCTCGTCGGGCGTCGCCGCCGGCGGCTGGATCTCGAGCAGCGCCGCCGCATCGGCGAGCGCATCGCGCGTGTTGCGCGCCGAGGCCTCGCCGATCGCCGCCGCCATCGCGAACAGCGCGGCGAGCGCCCGGCTCTGCTCGGCACGCGAGACCGCCCGACGCGCCCGCTGCGCGCCGGGCGGCGCGGGCAGCAGCCGATGACGCGCGAGCGTGTAGTAGACCCATTCCGACGAGTCGACGCGTCCGTCGCGCTCGACCGCGCGGCGGCAGCGATCGAGCAGATCGCGCCGGTGCGCGCTGCTCCAGCGGCGTACGCGCGCGAGCAGCAGCTCGAGCAGCGGCACGCGCAGCGCCGAGCCCGCCGGCGACAGCACCCAGGCGAGCGCGTCGCGCACGCCTTCGTCGGCTTCGTCGTCGGATTCGACGCCGCCTTCGCGCGCGACGTCATCCGCTCCACCGACCAGCGCCTCGAGCCAGCGGCCCGCGCTCTCGTATCCGAGCGATGCCGCCCGGATGCGCTCGACGAGCTGCGCGGCCGGCGACGCCGCGACTTCGGCGCGCGCCGGCGACGTCGTTCCGCCTTCGCCGGCGCCACGCCCGGTGCCTCCCGCCGTCGCGAACCACGACGCCGGGCCCGCCTCGGAGCGCGCGACGGGCACGTACGGCATCGTTTCCAGGTACGCGGCGGCGACGGAGTCGATCGCCTCCGGCACCTCGCCGGCCGACTCCACACCGCCCGGCGAACGCATGGGCGAAGCGACGGGCCTTTCGGCGGACGAACCGGCAGGCGAGCGAACGGGCGAATCGGCAGGCGCGGAGCCGTCCGGCGCGAGGCGCGATGCGCGGTCCACGATGGCGGGCATCGTGCGCCCGTACAGGCGACGAATGCGTTCGGCCAGGGGCGGATGGGTGTTCAGCGCGTCGCCCGCACCGCCGGGCGGCGCGAGCAGGAAATGCGCGACCAGCGGCGCGTAGCTCGCGCCCAGCGAAGTCGGCTTCTCGCCGGCGATGCGCCGAAGCGCCCCGCCGAGGCCGTCGCGGTCGCGCGTGAACTGCACGGCCAGCGCGTCGGCGAGGAACTCGCGCTGGCGGCTGATGCCCGCGCGCAGCAGCTGCGCCGCCGCCAGGCCGAGTCCGCCCACCGCGGACACCAGCAGGCCGGCGACCGCGAGCGCGATGCGCACCGGGAGCGCGGATCGGGTGGCGCCCTGCAGGTCGAGTGCCGAGGCGAGCATGCGCGAGCCCAGCAGATGCAGCGACAGCAGCCCGTACAGGGCGCCGGCGAGTTGTGCGTTCGTCGCGCTGTCGCCGCCGACGATGTGCGCGATCTCGTGCGCGACGACGCCCTGCAGCTCGGCGCGTTCGAGCCGCTCGAGCGCACCGCGCGTGACGAGGACGGCGGCGAGCGCCGGGCTCTCGCCGGCGGCGAGCGCGTTGATCGACGGATCGTCGAGCACGTACAGCGCGGGCACCGGCACGCCGGCGGCGATCGCGGTCTCCTCGGTCACGTCGCGCAACCGGCGATGCAGCGGATCATTGTCGTCGAGCGGGCGCGCACCCAGCCGCGCGGCCAGCGCCGAAGCACCGTCGCGCAACCGGTGCGTCTCGACCCAGGCGCCGCCGACGACGATCAGCAGCGTGACGAAGGTGTTCGTCTCGAGGAAGAAGCGCGGCGGCTTCAGTCCGCCGGCGAACAGCCACCAACCCGCGTAGGCGGCGACGTCGACGGCGACGACGACGGCGACCAGCGCGAGCACGAACAGCGCGACCAGCCGGCGCGAACGCGTCCGCGCCCGGTCCTGGTGGGCGAAGAAATCCATTGCCGTGCCCGCCCGATCAGAGGGCGACGACGACGGGCTGGCGCTCCTGCGCCGAGTGGGTCGCTCGCAGCGTGCTCGAACGCCGGAAGCCGCAGAGCGTGGCGATGATCGATGCCGGGAACGATTCGATCGCGGTGTTGTAGGTGGTGACCTGGTCGTTGAAGGCCTGGCGCGAGAAGCCGATGCGGTTCTCGGTCGAGCGCAGCTCCTCGGTGAGGCGGGCCACCGTCTCGTCGGCCTGCAGCTTCGGGTACTGCTCGACCAGCGCCATCAGGCGCGACAGCGGCGAGGCGAGCGCGATCTCGGCGGCGTCGAGTGCATCGAGCGTGGGCTTGTGGCGGGGCCGCGCGCGGGCCGCGTCGCTCGCATCGCTGGCCCGCTGGCGCGCCGCGATCACCGCCTCGAGCGTCTGCCGCTCGTGCGCGAGATAGGCGCGCGTCGCCGACACGAGATTGGGGATCAGGTCGTAGCGGCGCTTGAGCTGGACATCGATCTGCGCATAGGCGTTCTGCCATCGGTTGCGCAGCTCCACCAGGCGGTTGTAGACCGACACGCTCCAGACGAGCGCGACGACGAGCACCGCCACTGCAGCGATCCACACGTTGGTCATGCCATCACCGGATGCCGGCTCCGCGAAACGATGCGTCGAATTGTCCGACGTTTCCCTCGCGCGACCGTCGTCGCGGCGAACCGCTCGTCGGAGGCGCGGGCGCATCCGTCCGTCGCAGAGGCGCGGACTCGTTTCCGGGGGCGCGCCGGCGCGTTCTGCCGACGCGCCTGCGCGTTCGCCGCGCCGCGCCGCACAGGCGCGTGCGTGCGGTCGCGCGAGCAGCCGCGCGCTATCGCGCCTGCGACTTCGCGCGCGCGAGTTCCTCTTCGGTGATGTACTCGAACACGGTGACGACGCGCTGCACGCCGGCGACGCGGCTGGCCACGTTCGCTGCACGTTCGGCTTCGCGCCGGGACACGAGTCCCATCAGGTACACGGTGCCGGCCTCGGTGACGACCTTGACCGTGTTCGCCTGCAGGTCCTGCGAATCGACGAAGGCCGCCTTCACGCGCGCGGTGATCGCCGCGTCGGCCGCGCTGGTGCTCAGCGACGGCACCCCGGACACCTGCAGCTCGTTGTGGATCGAGCGGACGTTCGGGAGACCGGCGACGACCGCCTCGGCGGCACGCTTGTCGCGTTCGTTCGCCACCTG
>DATGRE010000226.1:0-10213 GCA_035303885.1 Zeimonas sp.
ATGTGATCAACTACGGTGAGTTGACGCTGACCGCGCTGGGTGAAGAGTTCTTCATAGAGCCGCTCGATTTCTATCTGAACGTACAGGTCACCGGCGAGAACGAGACGTTCGACCCGCCGCTGCAATCCGGATACTACATCGGACTTCTCGAAGGTGACGGCTCGGCAGGCTTCTACTCGGTTGCGGTTCCCGAACCCACGATCCTTACCCTCCTCGGGTTGGGTCTGTTGGGTTTCGGACTCGGCGGTCGACGCCGAAGCGCCTGAGCAACGCTCGCAATCCGACAGAAAGAAGCTCCTTCGGGAGCTTCTTTTCGTTTCATTGTTCGCGTTTGCAATCGTTGTAGCGGTGTGAGAACCACGGCTCAGATCGCCCGCCGGAGCGCCTCGGACAACGGGGTTCGCAGGAAACGCCACGCCGGAACGAACGATGCGAGCACCGCAGCGCTCGTGCCGATGGCAGCCGCTTCCGCGAGCGTGCGAAGGGTCAAGCCGATCCGCGCCGTATAGCCCGACTCCATGTTCGGCGGCGGCGGCATCGGGATCCCCACGGCGGAAATCAGCAGCGCGGCCACCAGGGCGATCACGATGCCGACCACGGCACCGATCACCCCGAGCAGCAGCGCCTCGATGACGATCAGCTGCACGACCTGCGAGCCCCGGTTCCCCAGCACCCGCATCGTGCCGAACTCGGCGGTGCGCTCGAACACCGTCATGTTCAGGCTGTTGAGCACGCTCATCACGACGAGCACCAGCGCGATCAATTGCAGGAAGCCGAACTGGCGCTCGTACATCGTCCGGGTGTTGGCATAGAAGTCGGAAAGCACGTACCAGGGAACCGCTTCGAGATCGGCGCCAGGCAGAACCGCCGAAATTCGCTCGACCGCCGCGGCCGTGTCCTCTGTGCGATGCAACTGCACGACGAGCGTGTTCACCCCATCCGTCTGTACGAGTTCGTAGGCCGCCTCGAGGGGCAGCCGGATCGCGCGATCGTCGTACTCCTTCGAGAAGCTGCGGAACACTCCGAGCACCTCGAGATCGAGCAGATTCAACGATCCGTCGATCGTCGGCGCCGTCAGGCTCACCGTATCGCCCGGGGCGGCCTTCAACTCCCTGGCCACGCCCTCGCCGAGCAGCACGCCGTACGCGTCGCCGTCGCGCAGGGCGCGCCCCGACAGAATCTGCAGCAGCGTGCCGAGTCGAGCCTCGGGGTCGGGCTCGATTCCCTGCCCCTCGATCGCAAGCTCTGCCCCGTCGAACGAGAGCACCCCGGAGAAGGACAGCCGCCCCATCGCCTCCTTCACCAGGTCGACCGCTTCGACTTCGCGCTTCAGGGCGGCCGCTTCGATCAGGAAGTCCTGCGGCGACGCCGTTCCGCCCTCGCGGAAGCCACGCTTGGCGATCTGCACGTGGCCCAGCTGCCCGCTGATCGTCGCCTCGCCGAGCTGCTCGAACACGTCCTGGATGAAGCCGGCCGCGAGCACCAGGCCGACGACGCCGAAGGCGATCGTCACGATGCCGAACAGGCTGCGCCGGAGATTGCGCACGAGGTTGCGCCACGCAAGGCGGAACAGCAGGGCGATCGGCATCGCGAGACCTCAGCGGCCGACGCGCAGTGCGTCGACGATGTTCAGACGGGACGCACGCAGCGCCGGAAGCAGCGAGGCGATCACCGACGTCGACGCGGCGAGCAGCAACGCGACCACGGCGATTCGGGGCGTGAAGGCGATGCCGCCGATGAAGCCGCGCGCCATGCCCGGGGGCGGGGGCATCGGGATGCCGATGCCGCTGATCAGCAGCGCCAGCATCCAGCCGAGCAGTACGCCGAGGATTCCGCACGCGAAGCCGAGGATCAGACCCTCGCCGACGAACAGGCGGGCGATGGCCTTGCGCGTGCGTCCCAGCGCCATCATCGTTCCGATCTCCGACGTACGCTCCATCACGTTGCGCGCCAGCGTGTTGCTCACCGACAGCAGCACAATCGCGACGATCACGCCCCGCACCACGGCCAGCTGGCTCGAGAAGAGCCGAACGGTCTTGTTGTAGAAATCGGCGATCTCGCGCCACGCCTTCACCCGGACGCCGCTCTCGGCGAGCGACACCTGCAGCGCGGCGACCGCGTCGTCGGTATCCGACGTTCTCGGCAGCACGCCGACGAACTTGGAGATCGCCTCGTCGCGCAGCAGCGCCTGCGTCGCTTGCAGCGGAAGGCGCAGCGCACGATCGTCGTAGGCCTTCGTCGAGGTGTAGAAGATTCCCACCACCTCGGCCTCGATCGCGTTGACGCCGCCCGCCGGGGTCGTGACGAGCAGCGTCACGAGATCGCCGACGTCGGCGCCGAGGTTCTTCGCCAGTCCTTCGCCGAGCAGCACGCTGCGCTCGTCGATCGATTCGAGCGGCCGACCGCGATCGACGACGAGCTCGCTCGACAGCGCCTGCTCGCGCTCCGGCTCGACGCCTTCGCCGACGAAGGAGATCGTCCGCTCGCCCAGGCTCGCGAGGCCAACGAAGGAACGCTTGGCGGCCACCACCGTGCCCGGAAAGGCGGCGAGCGCGCTCTCGATCTCGGGGCGGAGCGCGGCGAGCCGCTCCAGCGCGTCGCCGGAGGCGTCCTCGGCCGGAAGCACCTGGAAATGCCCGAGGCTCGAACGCACGATCGCCTCGCGGAAATCGACGAAGATCCGCTCGATGAAACCATCGGCCAGGATCAGCGCGACCGTGCCGAAAACGATCGCGATGCCCGCCATCACCCAACGCTGCGGCTCGCGCAGGAACGCGAGCCGGAACTTCAGCCGGCGCATCAGCTCGACGCTTCGGCCATCGTCAACCCCCGATATCGCCGCCGCACGATCGCCATCAGCAGGCGCTGCATCGGATTGCGGTTACCGCCCGGACGCCAGGTACGGACGTAGCGGTTACGGTAGGCGTCGAACTGCAGGCACCACGGCGCCGCGAGCACCTTGCCGCGTCCGAGCAGGATCTTCAGCGCCTCGACGCCGGCGATGCCCGAGCACAGCTGACACGACATTCCGGTCGACGGACCCCGGCGCGCGGTCAGGTTCACGGCCGACGGATCGACCAGATAGGTGCTCTGCAGGAACGCCGGCGACAGCCCGACGAGGAAGCGCACCGAGCGCTCGAGCTCGTCGCAGCCCTCCCAGCGAAAGTACTCCTCGAAGCTCATCCGGCCTGGCAGGAAGCTCAGCAGTGCGGCGCCCATCCCGATCGGCGCGACCGTGACGGCGGGGATCCCGCGCGTCGCGCAGGCGTCGAACACCGCCTTGCGGGCGTCGAAAGCGAAGAAATCGAGACCGTCGACGTACAGATCGACGTCGCGCAGGAACTCGTCGATGTTCTGCGGCGTCATCCCCTCGTCGAACCGGCGCAGCTCGATCTCCGGATTGATGTCGCGCGCCATGCGCGCGAGCACCTCCACCTTCGGCTGGTCGAGCGTGCTCATCATCGCGCCGGCCTGCCGGTTGAAATTCGCCAGGCCGAAGCGGTCGAAGTCGGCGATCGAGAAGCAGCCGACCCCCAGCCGGGCGAGCGTGACGAGGTGCGAGCCGCCGACGCCGCCCAGGCCGGCGATCGCGACCCGCTTGCCGCGCAGCACCTGCTGCTCGGCCCTCGTCACCCACCCGATGTTGCGCGCGAACGCTTCGTCGTAGGAGAAAGCGGGAAAGGTCTGGACATCCACGGCGGTCGAGGGAGGCGGTCGAATCGCAAGGCGAAGCTGTACAGCCTTACGCAAGGCACGCGTACTTTACGGCACCGCGACCGATCACCATTGCGAGGCGTCCGCCATCCGGCGGGGATCGCGCTACGGCCGGTCGCCAGGCTGCGGCCGGGGCACGCGGCGGCCGGTCTACGCGGCCGGTTGCCACGCTTTGGCCGGTTGCCGGCGAAAGCGCCGCTACCGGGTACACCGCTCGTTCACGGCGGCCCGCCGCCCGTGGTGCGCATCGGACGCTTCTTCGCGCGGCACGGAAGCCCGGGCACGCCCGATACAATGATCGATCGTACCGCGCCTTCCCTTCCCCTTCCATGACCGACGTCCGCGACGACGGCCGCAGCCGCCAGGCCGGCGCCGTCTCCTCCCACTTCATCCGCACGATCATCGAAGAAGACCTGCGGAGCGGCCGGCACGCCGGCCGCCCGTGGCGCGGTCGGCCGGGCCCGCTCGCCGTTCAGCGCGACGCACCGGTCGACCCCGCGCCCATCCGCACGCGCTTCCCGCCGGAGCCCAACGGCTACCTGCACATCGGCCACGCGAAATCGATCTGCCTGAATTTCGGCCTCGCGCAGGAATACGGCGGGCGCTGCCACCTGCGCTTCGACGACACCAACCCGGAGAAGGAAGAGCAGGAATACGTCGACTCGATCGTCGAGGCGGTGCGCTGGCTCGGCTTCGAATGGCGCGATGACGAAGAGGACAACCTCTATTTCGCGAGCGACTACTTCGACTGGTTCTACGAGATGGCCGAGTGGCTGGTGCAGGCCGGCCACGCGTACGTCGATTCGCAGACGGCCGAGGAGGTGCGCGCGAACCGCGGCACGCTGACCGAGCCGGGTCGCCCGTCGCCGTACCGCGACCGCTCACCCGAGGAGAACCTGCGCCTGCTGCGCGAGATGCGCGACGGCAGGCACGCCGAGGGCACGCAGCTGCTGCGCGCGAAGATCGACATGGCGTCGCCGAACCTGAACCTGCGCGACCCGGCGCTCTACCGCATCCGCTTCGCGACGCACCATCGAACCGGCGACGCCTGGTGCCTCTATCCGATGTACGACTACGCGCATCCGATCGAGGACGCGCTGGAGAACATCACGCACTCGCTGTGCACGCTGGAATTCGAGGACCATCGGCCGCTGTACGACTGGCTGCTCGAACGGCTGGCCGAGGGCGGCTTCTTCGCGCGGCCGCTGCCGCAGCAGATCGAGTTCGCCCGTCTCAATCTGGAGTACACGATCACCAGCAAGCGCAGGCTGCAGGCGCTGATCGCCAGCGGTGCGGTCGACGGCTGGGACGACCCGCGGCTGACGACGATCGCCGGGTTGCGCCGACGCGGATATTCGCCGGAGTCGATCCGGCTGTTCTGCGAGCGCATCGGCGTCACGAAGTCCGACGCATGGATCGAGATGAGCGCGCTGGAGCAGGCGCTGCGCGACGACCTCGAGCCGAAGGCGCCGCGCGCGGTGGCGGTGCTCGATCCGCTGAAGCTCGTGCTGGAGAACTGGCCCGAGGACCGCGTCGACGACTGCGAGGCGCCGGCGCATCCGCAGCGGCCCGAGCTCGGGCGCAGGCGCTTTCCATTCGCGCGTGAGCTGTGGATCGAGCGCGACGATTTCGCCGAGTCGCCGCCGAAGGGCTTCTTCCGGCTGTATCCGGGCAATCGCGTGCGCCTGCGCTACGGATACGTCGTCGAATGCACGGGCTGCGAGAAGGACGCCGATGGCCGGGTCGTCGCCGCGCACGCCCGCGTGTTCCTCGATTCGAAATCGGGCACGCCCGGTGCCGACGCGTACAAGGTGAAGGGCAACCTGCACTGGGTGGCGGCGCACGCGGCGGTCGACGCCGAGGTGCGGCTCTACGACCGGCTCTTCACCGAAGCGCAGCCGGGCGCCGGCGGCGGCGACCCGCTCGACTCGCTGAACCCGGCGTCCAAGAAGGTGCTGCAGGCCAAGCTCGAGCCCGGCCTCGAGGCGGCCGCGCCGGAGTCTCGCTGGCAGTTCGAGCGGCACGGCTATTTCGTCGCCGACCGCTTCGATCACGGCCCCGGACGGGCGGTGTTCAACCGGACGGTCGGGCTGAAGGATTCGAGAGGCAATCCGCGGCGCTGAGCGCCGCGGGCGGTCAATCCCGCAGCACCGCGTCCCCGACGAACGGGTTGCTCATCCGCTCGTCGCCGAAGGTCGACATCGGCCCGTGCCCGGGCACGAACGTGACGTCGTCACCGAGCGGCCACAGCTTGCCGGTGATCGACGCGATCAGCGTCGCGTGATCGCCGCGCGGGAAATCGGTGCGCCCGATCGATCCCTGGAACAGCACGTCGCCGACGATCGCCAGGCGCGCGCCCGGATGGAAGAAGACGACGTGCCCGGGGGTATGCCCGGGCGTGTGCCGCACCTCGAGCGTCTGCCGGCCGAACGACACGGTGTCTCCGTCGACGAGCCAGCGGTCCGGCTCGAAGCTCGCCGCGCCGCGCATGCCGAACATGCGCCCCTGCTCGTCGAGCTGCGCGATCCAGAACCGGTCTTCCTCGTGCGGACCTTCGATCGGCACGCCATGACGCCGCGCGAAGGTGCCGGCCTGCCCGCAATGGTCGATGTGGCCGTGCGTGAGCAGCACCTTCTCCAGTCGCGCACCCTGCGCACCGAGCGCCGCGTCGATGCGATCGAGGTCGCCGCCGGGATCGACCACTGCGGCACGCAGCGTCTCCTCGCAGACGAGCACCGAGCAGTTCTGCTGGAACGGCGTGACGGGAACGACGAGTAGCTTCATCGGCTGCTCCACGCGTGCTCGCGCATCGCCTCGAAGGGGATGACGCGCAGCGCGGCTTCGTGCGTGGCCTCGAGCACGACGGACGGTGCGACGCCCGCCTGCCACGCTTCGAGCCAGCGCGCCGCGCACAGGCACCAGCGGTCGCCCGGCTTCAGGCCGGCGAAGCGCCATTCCGGGCGCGGCGTGACGAGGTCGTTGCCGCGCGCGAGCGAAAAAGCGAGGAAGGCTTCGTCGACGCGCACGCAGACGGTGTGCTGGCCAGGATCGTCGGTGTCGGCTTCGCAGCAGCCGGTGCGTAAGAATCCGGTGAGCGGATCGTACGAGCAGGCGAGCAACGGACCGCCGAGCACGTTGCGGGACGGGATCGTTTCGATCATTCGATGCGTTTCGGGTTCGGGATGGGCAGGGTTTTCGTTCTTATACCATCGGCTCCGATGAGCGATCGCTTTCCATTCTTCCCGCCGATTCCCGAACTGCTGCGCGCGTATCGCGACGGCGGCGACACGCCGCGCGCGGTGCTCGAACGCTGCTTCGCCGCCATCGACGCGCACGATCCCGTGGTCAATGCGCTACCCACCCGCGTCGAGCGCGACCGCGCACGCGCGGCGGCCGACGCGATGGCCGCTCGCATTGCACGCGACGAGCCGGTCGGGCCGCTCGCCGGGGTGCCGTGGTGCGCCAAGGACACGCACGCGACGGCGGGCCTTCGCACCACCTGGGGCTCGCCGATCTTCGCCGACCACGTTCCCCGCGAGAACGACCCGGTCGTGCAGCGCCTGCTCGACGCCGACGCGGTGCTCATCGCCAAGTCGAACACGCCGGAATTCGCCGCCGGCGCGCAGACCTTCAATCCGGTGTTCGGCGCCACGCGCCATCCCTTCGATCCGTCGCGCACGGTGGGCGGCTCCTCGGGCGGGGGCGCGGCCGCGCTCGCCTGCGGCATGGTGATCGTCGCCGACGGATCCGATCTCGGCGGCAGCCTGCGCAATCCCGCGAGCTTCTGCGGCGTGGTCGGCATGCGACCGAGCTCGACCGCCGAACCCGCGCTTCGCAACGCGGCGAACGTCTTCGGCACCTTGAACCAGGTCGGCGCGATGGCCGCGCGCGTCGCGGACCTGCGGATCGCGCACCGGGCGATCCGCTCCCCGGGCGAGCGCCGCGCGCTCGGCGAATGGCTCGATGCCTGGCAAGACGAGGCACGACGCCGTGCCCGCGAGGCGTCGCGCCCGCTGCGGCTCGCCTGGTCGATCGATGCCGGCGGCTCGATGCCGGTCGCCGCGGCGGTTCGCCGCGCGCTCGAAGGCGCGCTCGAACGCCTGCGCGCCGCCGGCGTCGAGCTCGTCGAGGATGCACCCGATCTGTCCGACGCCGACGACTGCTTCCAGGTGCTGCGCGCCGAGCACTTCGTCGAGAACTGGAGCGAGCTCTACGCCACGCGGCGCGCGCTGCTGAAAGACACCGTCGTCTGGAACATCGAGCAGGGGCTCGCGCTGGACGTCGCCCGCGTCGCCGCCGCCGCGCGCACGCGCTCGGCGATCTTCGAGCGCGTCGCCCGATTCGTCGCGCGCTATGACGCGTGGCTGTCGCCGACGACGCAGGTGCTGCCGTTCCCGATCGACGTCGCCTACCCGACCGAGATCGACGGCAGGCCGCTGGACACCTACATCGACTGGGTGGCGAGCTGCTACCGGATCACGGTGAGCGGCCACCCGGCGCTCACGCTGCCGGCCGGATTCGCCCGCACGGCGGACGGCGAAGTGCCGCTGCCCGTGGGCCTGCAGCTCGTCGGACGCTTCGGCGCCGACGAGACGCTGCTCGACGTCGGCGAGCGCGTCGAGGCGCTGCTGGCGCCACGGAACGCCGAACGTCCCCGACTGCGCACGCAGGGCGCAGCACCCGCTTGATCCTTCAGAGCACCAGCGGCCGATTCGGCAGCTCGTCGACGTCCTGGGCACCGGGCGCGAGCGGGAACGCGGCCGCGAGCAGCCGGTCGATACGCTCGATCGCCGCCAGGGTGCCCTGCTCGAAACGCCCCGCACGGTACGCGTCGCCCAGCGCATCGCAGATCTCGCGCCAGTAGCCTTCGTGGATCTTCGCCGCGGCGGCACGATCGGCGACGATCTCGACGGCGTGGTCGGCCAGCAGCACGTACAGCAGCACGCCGTTGTTGGCCTCGGTGTCCCAGACGCCGGTCTGCGCGAACACCTCGAGCGCACGATCGCGCGGCGTTCGACCTCGAAAGACGTCGCGCAGCGGCAGCGACGCTTCGATCGCCACGCGCAGCTCGGCATGATGCTCGCGCTCGCTGCGTTCGATCGCCGCCTCGATCCGCTCCAGCGCGGCATCGGGGAAGGCGCGCCGCGCGCTATGCGCGCCATGGCGCATGTGCCTGTACGCGCGTGCGATCGTTCCCGTCCGCGCCATCTCGCTCACCATCCCCCCGACGCGCCGCCGCCGCCGAAGCCGCCCCCGCCGCCGCGAAAGCCGCCGCCGCCGAACCCGCCCCGGCCCCAGCCGCCGGGGAATCCGCCCGGACCCGAGCGCCAGGTGTGCCGGCCGGTGCGTCCCATCGGCACGCCCGTCGAGAACATCGAAAGCAGCACGAGGAAGAGAAAGAAGCCGGCGGCTGCGGCCAGCAGCGCTGACGCGCCGCCGGCCCAGGCGGCGACGCCGCCGAGCGCGCCGCCGAGCATCGAGCCGAACACGCGCCCGAAGATCGAGCGCACGATCAGGCCGACGACGAAAGCGCCGAGCAGCAGCGCGACCCAATCGGTGCCCGGCTGCTGCGACCCGCCGCGGCCGTCGCTCCAGGCCGGCGGCAGCGGCTCGCCTTCGATCAGCCGCGCGAGGTCGTCGACCGCCGCGCGCAGCCCGCCCGCGTAGTCGCCCTGCCGGAAGCGCGGCGCGATCGACTCGTCGATGATGCGCCGCGCATACGCGTCGGGAATCGCGCCTTCGAGCCCGTAGCCCACCTCGATGCGCACGCGCCGGTCGTTCTTCGCGACGACGATCAGCACGCCGTCGTCGACGCGCCGGCCGTCGACCTCGCCGCGACCGATCTGCCACTGTTCGGCGACGCGGATCGCGTATTGCTCGATCGGCTCGGGCTGCGTGGTCGGGACGATCAGGATCGCGATCTGCGACCCCTTGCGCGCTTCGAGCGCGGCGAGCTCGGCCTCGATCGACGCGCGCTGCTCGCCGCTGAGCGTTCCGGTGAGATCGTTGACACGGGCCTGTAGCGGCGGGACGGCGACGAGCTCCTGCGCGATCGAGCGCTGCGCGAGGAACAGCGCCGGCAGCAGCGCCAGCAGCACGAACGCGAGGCTGCGCAGCGCGTGCGCGGCGCGCACGCGCGATGCGGGGGGCCGTGCGCGCCCCGTCGCCGCGCGCACGGCGGCGACCGGGTACGCACCGTCCGTCACTTCGTCGCGCCCTGCGGCCGGCCGAAATCGACCGCAGGCGGACGCGAGATCGCGTCTTCGTCCTCGACGGTGAACTGCGGCTTGGTGTCGTAGCCGAAGGCCATCGCGGTGAGGTTCACCGGAAAGCGGCGCACCAGCACGTTGTAGTTCTGCACCGCATCGATGTAGCGCTTGCGCGCGACGGCGATGCGGTTCTCGGTGCCCTCGAGCTGCGCCTGCAGGTCGCGGAAATTCTGGTCGGATTTCAGCTGCGGGTAGTTCTCCACGACGACGAGCAGGCGCGACAGCGCGCT
>DATGRE010000227.1:0-3812 GCA_035303885.1 Zeimonas sp.
GGGCAACGAGCACCGCCTGCTCGTCGTCGGCGGGCGCGTCGTCGCCGCCACCCGCGGAGATCCGGCCTACGTCACCGGCGACGGGCGCTCGACCATCACCGAGCTGATCGACCGGCAGCTGAACAGCCATCCGCTGCGCGGCAGCACCGAAGACTGTCCGTTGAACTTCGTGCGCATCGACTCGTCGGCGCGCATCGAGCTCGCGCGCCAGGGCTTCGACGCCGATTCCGTGCCGCCGCCCGGAACGCGCCTGCTGATCCAGCGCAACGGCAACGTATCGATCGACGTCACCGACCAGGTGCACCCCGAAGTGGCGGCCATGGCGGCGCTCGCCGCCAACGTCGTCGGGCTCGACATCGCCGGCATCGACCTGGTCGCCGACGACATCTCGCGCCCGCTCGAAGCGCAGCGCGGCGCGATCGTCGAGGTCAACGCCGGGCCGGGCCTGCTGATGCATCTGAAGCCGGCGGTGGGCCGGCGCCGACCGGTCGGCGAAGCGATCGTCGAGCATCTGTTTCCCGGCGGTGCCGACGGCCGCATCCCGATCGTCGGCGTCGCCGGCACGCGCAGCGGCTCGCGCATCGCCGCGCTGGTCGCCGCACTGCTGCGCGGCAACGGACGCTGCATCGGACTGGCGAACGCCGAAGGCCTTTTCGTCGGCAAGCGACGCATCGCCGACGGCGACTGCGCGAACTGGGCGGCGGCGCAGCGGCTGCTGAAGAACCGACTCGTCGAATGCGCGGTGATCGAGAACGATGCGCGTTCGATCGCCACCGAAGGGCTCGCCTACGACCGCTGCAGCGTCGGCGTCGTCACC
This sequence comes from Zeimonas sp., assembly GCA_035303885.1. Classification (GTDB taxonomy): domain Bacteria; phylum Pseudomonadota; class Gammaproteobacteria; order Burkholderiales; family Burkholderiaceae_E; genus Zeimonas. The sequence goes on from DATGRE010000227.1 coordinate 818, forward strand.
TCGCTCGATCGCGACGCGCGCATCGATGCCTTCGACGTGTGCACGCCCGAGCAGATGTACGCGGTGCTGCGTACGCAGGTCGACGTCGTGCTCGCCGGCGGCGCCGCGGTGCTCGACGCCTCCGACCCGATGCTCGTCGAGATGTCGGCGTTGTGCGAAGGCGAAACGATTTTCTACGCGACCGACGCGCGCGCGGACGCCTGCATCGACGCGCACATCGCCGAAGGGCGTCGTGCCGTACGCGTCGAAGGCGGCCGCATCGCGCTGCGCAGCGGCACGGACGCGAGCTTCGTGACCGACGACGAAACGCTCGGCGAAGAAGCACTCGAAGACATCGTCCCCGCGGTCGCCGCCGCGTGGGCGGCCGGTACATCGCCGCAACGCATCGCCGAAGAGCTCGCGTTGCTGGCGCGGCGCGCCGTCGAAACTGTCGACGAGACGGCCTGAAACCGCCCGGGGGGCCGCGGCGTGCCACGCGCGCCGGGGCCGCCGCGTGGCCTGTGGAACCGATGATCGAATGCACGTCGAACGAATCCGCGCGCTGCGCGGCCCGAACCGATGGACCCGCCCGCGCGCGATCGAGGCGCTCGTGCATTGCGACGAACGCGAACGATCGATCGACGCGATCCCGGGTTTCGCCACGCGCCTGCGCGAACGCTTTCCCGATCTCGTGCGCCTGCCGAACGGCGCGGGCGCTCCCCGTTCGCTCGCGCACGCGCTCGGCGCCGCCGCCTTCGCACTGCAGGTGCGCGCCGGCTGCCCGATCGGCTTCGCCCGCACCGTCGCGACCTCCGAAGCCGGCGTCTACGAAGTCGTCGTCGAGTACACCGAGGAGGCCGTCGGGCGACTCGCCTTCGAGCTCGCCGAACAGCTGCTCGGCGCGGTGCTCGCCGACGCCGCCTTCGACCTGCCGGCGGCGATCGCACGCCTGCGTGCGCTCGACGAGGACGAGCGGCTCGGGCCGAGCACCGGCGAGATCGTGCAGGCCGCGTACACGCGCGGCATCCCGTACCACCGGCTCACGCAGGGCAGCCTGGTGCAGCTCGGCTGGGGCAGCCGCCAGCGTCGGATCCAGGCCGCCGAGCTCGACGCGACGAGCGCCGTCTCCGAGCAGATCGCGCAGGACAAGGCGCTCACCAAGCGGCTGCTCGCCGACTGCGGCATTCCGGTTCCCGAAGGCTTCGCCGTCGAGACGCTCGACGATGCGTGGACGGCCGTGCAGCGGCTCGGCGGCACGGTCGTCGTCAAGCCGCGCGACGGCAACCAGGGCAAGGGCGTGTCGGTGAACGTGCGCACGCGCGAGCAGCTCGAGGCGGCCTGGGCGAGCGCGCGCGAGTTCGCATACGAGGTGATCGTCGAGCGCTACGTCCCGGGCAGCGACTTCCGCCTGCTCGTCGTCGGCGACCGTCTCGTCGCCGCCGCACGCCGCGATCCGCCGGCGGTGATCGGCGACGGCGTGCACACGATCCGCGAGCTGGTCGACGAGATCAACCGCGATCCGCGCCGCAGCGACGGACACGCCACCGCGCTCACGCGCATCACGCTCGATCACGTCGCCGTCGCGCGCCTCGCCGCGCTCGGTTTGTCGCCGGCGTCGGTGCCCGCACCCGGCGTGCGCGTCGTGCTGCGGCACAACGCCAATCTGAGCACCGGAGGCACGGCGACCGACGTCACCGACGACGTGCACCGCGAGATCGCCGCCCGCGCGGTCGAAGCGGCGCGCACCGTCGGACTCGACATCTGCGGGGTGGACATCGTCTGCGAGAACGTCTCGCGCCCGCTCGAGGAACAGGGCGGCGCCATCGTCGAGGTCAACGCGGCCCCGGGCCTGCGCATGCACCTCGCCCCGTCGTACGGCAAGGGACGCGCGATCGGCGAGGCGGTGATGTCGGCGATGTTCGACGCCGGCGACGACGCGCGCATCCCCGTGGTCGCGGTCACCGGAACCAACGGCAAGACGACGACCGTGCGCCTCGTCGCGCGGCTGCTCGCCGAAACCGGCCTGCGCGTCGGGATGACGACGACCGACGGCGTCTACGTGCACGGGCGCCGCATCGACGACGGCGACTGCAGCGGACCGCGCAGCGCGCGAAACGTGCTGATGCACCCGCACGTGGACGCGGCCGTGCTCGAGACGGCGCGCGGCGGGCTATTGCGCGAGGGCCTGGGCTTCGACCACTGCCGCGTGGCGGTGGTCACGAACATCGGCCGCGGCGACCACCTCGGGATCGGCCACATCGACGACGTCGAGGCGCTCGCCGCGCTCAAGAGCGTGGTCGTGCACAACGTCTCGGTCGACGGATACGCCGTGCTCAACGCCGACGACGCCCGCGTGGCGGCGATGGCGAAGCGCTGCCCTGGATCGATCGTCTGGTTCGCGCGCGACGCATCGAACCCGTTGCTCGCCGCGCATCGCGCGCAGGGCGGGCGCACGGTCCACGTCGACGGCGATGCGATCGTCTGCACGCAGCGCGGCCGCTCCGAGCAGCGATTCGCATTGCGCGAGATCGCGCTCACGCGCGGGGGCACCATCGGTTTCCAGGTCGAGAACGCGATGGCCGCGATCGGCGCGGCCTGGGCGCTCGGCCTCGACTGGAGCGTCGTGCGCGCCGGATTGCGCGACTTCGTCTCCGACGCGCGCACCGTTCCCGGGCGCTTCAACGTCTTCGAGCACGCCGGCGCGACCGTCGTCGCCGACTACGGACACAACGTCGACGCGATCGCCGCGCTCGTGCGCGCGATCGAATCGATTCGGGCGACGCGGCGCACGGTGGTCATCAGCGGCGCCGGCGACCGGCGCGACGACGATCTGCGCGGGCAGACGCGGCTGCTCGGCGAGGCCTTCGACGACGTGATCCTCTACGAGGACCAGTGCCAGCGCGGACGCGGTGACGGCGAGGTGGTCGCGCTGCTGCGCGAAGGACTCGAGGGTGCGCGGCGCACGAGACGCGTGCGCGCGATCCGCGGCGAGTTCGCCGCGATCGACGCCGCGCTC
>DATGRE010000228.1:0-20261 GCA_035303885.1 Zeimonas sp.
GATTGAAGCGCCCCGCGGCGTTCACAGCGACGGCGCGCCAGCTTGGCCTTTTCGTGCGGAGAGGACGGCGGCGTCGGCGCTGTGCGACGCCGCAGAAGTCGCCTGCGGTGCGCAACGTCGCTTCGGTGCTTTGAGCGCTTCGCCGTCGGTCGGGGTCGACTGACGTTGGAGTGACGCGGGCAGCGTGCGAAGCGAATGCAAGGCGCGCATGGCGCAGCGACGTGTCCTGGCAAAGGCGCGAGCCGTCTGCCCCGGGGCGCGCCTGTGCGCAGGCGAGAAGCGCAGCAGCGCCGGCGCGCGCGCGAAGCGCGCGTCAATTCATTCTCGCCGCGTCTGTCCGAGCGGAGCGTGCGCAGCACGCGCAGCGAGTTACGCGGCGCCAGCCGGCGCTGCGAGCATCGCAGCGAACCCCGCGAAGCGGGGCTGCGCACCGAAGCGCCCCGGGGCAGACGGCTCGCGCCTTTGCCCGCGCCACCATCGAACCGATCGTGCTTGCGTCAGCCGCCCCGCACCGCCGGCCGCTCGAGCTCCGGATCGGGATCGAACGCCCGATCGCCGTCGGCGAACGGCTCCCCGGTCGCCCGCAGCCCCGCGAAATCCCATGCCGAGCGGTCGAGCAGATGCGAGGGCACGACGCGCCCGAGCGACGCGAAGACGTTCTCGACGCGGCCCGGATGGCGGCGCTCCCATTGGCGCAGCATCGCCTTAATCTCGCGCCGCTTCAGGTTCTCCTGCGAGCCGCACAGGTTGCACGGAATGATCGGGAACGCGCGCCATTCGGCGTACGCGGCGAGGTCTTCCTCCTTCACGTACGCCAGCGGGCGGATGACGACGTGCCGGCCGTCGTCGGAGACGAGCTTCGGCGGCATCGACTTGAGCTTGCCGCCGAAGAACAGGTTCAGGAAGAAGGTCTCGACGATGTCGTCGCGGTGGTGGCCGAGCGCGATCTTCGTCGCGCCGAGCTCGTCGGCCACGCGATACAGGATGCCGCGGCGCAGCCGCGAGCACAGCGAGCACATCGTGCGGCCTTCGGGGATGACGCGCGTGACGATCGAATAGGTATCCTGCGTCTCGATGTGGAACGGAACGTCGAGCGAGCGCAGGTAGTCGGGCAGCACGTGCTCCGGGAAGCCGGGCTGCTTCTGGTCGAGGTTCACCGCGACGAGCTCGAACGCGACGGGCGCGCGAGCGCGCAGCGTGCGCAGCAGGTCGAGCAGCGCGTAGCTGTCCTTGCCTCCCGACAGGCAGACCATCACGCGGTCGCCGTCCTCGATCATCGCGAAGTCGGCGATCGCCTCGCCGGTCAGGCGCAGCAGGCGCTTGTGCAGCTTGTTGCGTTCGTAGTCGCGCCGGCGCTCGTCCGCGCGTCCCGCCGCCTCGGCCGCCGGGGCCGCCGCCGGGGCGTCCGTTGCCGCGTCGTGCTTCACGGGCGCCTCCAGACTTCGACGCGCACCGAGCGTGCACGCGGCAACGGCTGCGGCTTGGTCACCGAGACCTTCAGCGCGCGCAGCCCGGGCAGCGCCGCCAGCTCGTCGGCGAGCTCGCCGCAGATCGTCTCGACCAGCCGGAAGCGGCGCTCGCCCCCGACCAGGCGCTCGACCGCCTCGACGACGCGCTCGTAGTTCACGGTTTCGGAGAGCAGGTCGCGCCGCACCCGCCGCGTGACATCGGGCACGTAGAGCTCGACGTCGACGACGATCGGGCGTCGCTTCGCCTGTTCGCGCTCGTAGACGCCGAGATAGCAGTCGATCTCGATGTCCTGCACGAGGACGCGATAGCAGTCGGAAAGATCGTTGGGGGTTGTCATGATGCCTGCGCCGATTCAGCGCGAAACGAGGGAACTGCCGCCGTCGACGTGCAGCACGTGGCCGGTCACGTAGTCGTTGCCGTCGAGCAGGAACGCCACCGCGCGGGCGATGTCGTCGCCGCTGCCGATGCGGCCGAGCGGGATCGCCGCTTCGATCGAGCGCCGCTCGGCCTCGGTGAACACCTCATGCTCGGGCCAGTCGAGCGAGCCCGGCGCGACGGCGTTCACGCGGATGCGCGGAGCGAGCTCGAGCGCGAGCGTGCGCGTGAGCGCCACCACCCCCGCCTTCGCCGCGGCGTACACGCCGAAGCCGGGCAACGGACGCTCGACGCGCGCGTCGGAAAGATTGACGATGGCGCCGCGCTGCGCGCGCAGCCACGGAACCGCCGCTTGGCTGGTGAAGAGCGTCGCCTTCAGGTTGCCGTCGACGAGTTCCGCCCACAGCGCCTCGTCGATCGAGCCGACGGGCGTGCGCAGGAAGGTCGAGGCGTTGTTCACCAGCGCGTCGAGCCGGCCGTGCCAGTCGCCCGCCGCCTCGACCAGGCGCGTGCACGCCGCCGCCGTGGAGAGATCGGCGCCGAAGGCGCGGGCCGAATCGGGGCGTCGCTCGTTCAGGCGGGCGGCGAGCGCCTCCGCCTCCGTCGACGAGCGCCGGTAGTGGATCGCGACGTCGGCGCCGCGCGCGTGCAGGTGTTCCACGATCCGCGCGCCGATGCGCCGTGCGCCACCGGTGACGAGGACGACGCGGTTCGGGTGCATGGCGCATCGAGTGTACGGCATCCGGCGGGGCCGGCTGGTACGATCGGTGCTTCGCGTACGCAGCTCGCTCCATGCTTGCCTTTCTGCCACCGATCGCTCGCGCCGCGGTCGCGGTGACGCTGCTCGTCCTGAACACGCTGTTCTGGTGCCTGCTGCTGTTCGCGTTCGCGCTGGTGAAGCTGCTGCTGCCCTTCGAGCGCGTGCGGGCGGCGATCGATCCGCTGCTGAACGCGATCGCCACCCGCTGGGTCGACGGTAACAACGCCTGGATGCGGCTGACGCAACCCACGGTGTGGGACGTCGAAGGCCTCGAGCGCATCGATCCCCGCGGCTGGTACCTGGTGAGCTGCAACCACCAGTCGTGGGTCGACATCTTCGTGCTGCAGCGCCTGCTGAACCGGCGCATCCCGCTGCTGAAGTTCTTCCTGAAGCACGAGCTGATCTACGTGCCCGTGATCGGGCTTGCGTGGTGGGCGCTCGACTTCCCGTTCATGCGCCGGCATTCCGACCGCTACCTCCGCCGGCATCCGGAGAAGCGCCTGGAGGACCTCGAAACGACCCGGCGGGCCTGCGAGAAGTTCGCCCGACTGCCCACCAGCGTGATGAACTTCGTCGAGGGCACGCGCTTCACCGCCGAGAAGCACGCGGCGCAGCGCTCGCCCTACCGCCACCTGCTCAAGCCGAAGGCCGGCGCGCTCGCGCTCACGCTGAACGCGCTCGGCGAGCGCTTCGATTCGCTGATCGACGTGACGATCGTCTATCCCGACGGGGTGCCCACGTTCTGGCAGTTCCTGCGCGGCGACGTCGAGCGCATCGTCGTGCGCATGCGGCGGCGTCCCATCCCCGTGGAGTTCTTCCACGCCGACGCGATGTCCGACTCGAAGGCGCGCAAGCGGGTACAGGCGTGGCTGCACGAGCTGTGGCAGGAAAAGGATCGGCAGATCGACGCGCTGCTGCAGCCCGCGCAGGAACGCGTGGCCGCCTGAGGCCGACGACGAAACCGCGCCATGCGTCTCGAATCGCCCCCACCGCAGGCACTTGCCGAGTCCGCCGAGCTCGTGCGGCGCATCGGCGCCGAGATCGACGCGGCCGGCGGCTGGATCGGCTTCGATCGCTACCAGCAGCGCGCGCTCTACGAGCCCGGCCTCGGCTACTACAGCGGGCCGAATCGCGTCTTAGGCGCCGAGGGCGATTTCGTCACCGCACCGGAGATGTCGTCGCTGTTCGGGCGCTGCGTCGCCGTGCAGTGTGCGCAGTGGCTCGACGGCCCCGGAGGGACGATCGTCGAGTTCGGGGCCGGCTCGGGTGCGCTCGCCGCGCAGGTTCTCGGTGCGCTGCACGAAACGGGATCGGCGCCGGCCGAGTACGCGATCGTCGAGCTCTCGGCGGGTCTGCGCGACCGGCAACGGCGCACGATCGGGGCGGCGGTGCCGCAACTGCTCGAGCGCGTGCGGTGGCTCGACGCGCTGCCCGAACGCATCGAGGGGGTCGTGCTCGCCAACGAGCTGCTCGACGCGATGCCGGTTCGCGTGTTCCGGTGCGTCGCCGACGACGTGTTCGAGCGCGGGGTGGCGCGCGTCGACGACGGTGCGCTGGGCTGGGCCGAGCGCCCGGCCGACGAGCGGTTCGCGGCGCGCGTGCGCGAGCGGCTGCGCGAGGCCTGGGGCGCGCGGGACGACGAGCCCTCCGCTCGCGGTGCGGGCGCCGGGCGGTTGCAGCCGGCCGGCCCCTACGTGTCGGAGCTCGGCGAGCAGGCCGAGGCGTGGGTCGCCACCGTCGGCGCGCACCTCGTGCGCGGCGCGATGCTGCTCGTCGACTACGGCTTTCCGCGTCGGGAGTTCTACCATCCGCAGCGCGACGCCGGCACGCTGCGCTGCCACTACCGGCACCGCGCACACGACGATCCGTTTCTCTGGCCCGGTCTGCAGGACATCACCGCCCACGTCGATTTCACGGCCGCCGCCGAAGCCGCGCTGCGCGCCGGCCTGGACGTGCTCGGCTTCGCGTCCCAGGCCCGGTTCCTGCTCGACTGCGGGCTGCTCGACGCCGCCGCGGCGATCCCGCGCCACGACGTGCGCGCGTGGACGCGCGAAACGAGCGCGTTGCAACGGCTGCTTTCGGAGGCGGAGATGGGCGAGCTGTTCAAGGTGATCGCATTCGGGCGGGGCGTGCCCGACGACGCGCTCGGGTTCCGGACGCGCGACCGGCGCGCTTCGCTGTAGGTGCGCCGATGCGTGCGGGCCGATCCGTTCCGCGCATCGCGTCGATGCTGGCCGCGGGCGCGTTGGCTGCGGGCGCTCTCTTCCGCGCGTCCGTCGCGGCACCCGCCGGTGGTCCGACGTCACCGGCCGCGTACGAGTCGGCCGACGTCATCACTCGCGCGATCGAGCGCCGTCCCCCGGCGCGTGCGCTGTCGGAGGCTGCACGCGTCGACGAGCGGACGCTGACCGCGTCCGATCTCGAGCGGCTCGCACGCGATTCGAAGCAGCGCTGGTCGCGCACGAGCCACGGGCCGATGCTGTTGCGCATCCTTCCCGAGCGCCTTCGCCCCGCCGAGCTGCCGCAGCCCGATTCGCGCGGTGCGAGGCTCGTGGCGCTGTACTGCGTGCAGTGCCACAACCTGCCCGACCCGAGGATGCACGATGCGGACAGCTGGCCCCAGGTGGTGCGCCGAATGGTGCCCCGGATGGAGGGGCGCGGAAATCTCGGTCCGCTGATGGCCGACCTGATGCGCGCGCCGGCTGCCGGCGAACGTGCGCTCGCTGCGCCGAGCGCCGACGAGGAGCGCGAGATCGTCGCGTATCTGCAGCGTCACGCGCAGCGCGGGCTCGACCCCGCCGATGCCGAACTCGTGCAGGCGCTCGAGCACGGCGCCGGCCGGATGTTCGCCGACGCGTGCAGCCAGTGCCACGTGCTGCCCGATCCCGCGCAGCACACCGCCGAGGAGTGGCCGGACGTGGTCTCGCGCATGCGCGAGAACCTCGAGTGGATGAATCGTGCGACCGGCGGACGTCCCGATCCGCGCGAACCGCAGCTGTCGGTTCCGGAGATCGTCGGGTTCCTGCAGCGGTACGCGAGGAAGTGAATCGCGGCGGTTCGAGATGCTGAAGTGGCTGCTCGTCATCGTGCTGGCGCTGGTGCTGTTCTCCGGGCTGATGCCGGTGCTGCGCCGTCTGGGCATCGGCCGCCTGCCGGGCGACCTCGATTTCCGCGCCTTCGGCCGGGACTGGTCGATCCCGATCACGTCGACGATCCTGCTGTCGCTGCTCGCCGCGCTGCTCGCGAAGCTGATCTGAGGAAGGGAAGGGGAGATCGGCGTCAGCGCTTGATCTCGAGTGCCTGGGCGATCGCGCGTGCGCGCGCATCGTGCACGGCTTCGCGGATGCTCTGCGGTTCGTGCTCGTGCGCACGCGCGATCGAGCCGGTGTCGACCGACGCGAAGGCACGCGCGGCCCGGCGCAGGTGCTCGGCCTGCGGATAGGGGCGCGACTCCCGACCGAGCCGGCCGCGGTAATCGGCTTCGCAGGCCGCGAGCACCGCTTCGAGCCGCTGCGGCCGCCGCGCGACGTCGATGCGCTCGAGCAGCTTCGCGAGCGTGCCGGCCCGCAGCTCGAGCGCGCGATGCACGAGCCCGTGCTCGCGTGCGACGATGCGGGCGAGATCGCGGCATTCGGTGGGCACGCGCAGCCGCTCGCACAGCTGCTCGACCAGTTCTACCGAGCGTTGCTCGTGGCCGATGTGGCGCGGCCATTCGTGCGGGGGCGTCGTTCCCTTGCCGAGATCGTGCGTGAGCGCCGCGAAGCGTACGGGCAGCGGCGCGCCGGCGGCGGCGGCGAAGTCGATGACCATCATCACGTGCACGCCGGTGTCGATCTCGGGGTGGTGGTCGGCGGGCTGCGGCACGCCCCACAGCCGGTCGAGCTCGGGGATCACGCGTTCGAGCGCCCCGCAGCCGCGCAGCACCTCGAACATGCGCGAAGGGCGCTTCTCCATCAGCCCTCGTGAGATCTCCTGCCAGACGCGCTCGGCGACGAGCGCGTCGGCCTCTCCGGCCTCGACCATCGCGCGCATCAGCGCCATCGTTTCCGGCGCCACCCGGAAGCCGTCGTAGCGCGCGGCGAAGCGCGCGGTGCGCAGGATGCGCACCGGATCCTCGGCGAAGGCCGGCCCGACGTGCCGCAGCACGCCGGCGCGCAGGTCGGCGAGCCCGCCGTGGGGATCGACCAGCTCGCCATCCTCGCCGATCGCCATCGCGTTGATCGTGAGGTCGCGTCGAAGCAGGTCCTCCTCGAGCGTGACGTCGGGAGCGGCGTGCACTTCGAAGCCGCGGTAGCCGGGCGCCGTCTTTCGCTCGGTGCGTGCGAGCGCGTATTCCTCGTGCGTCTCGGGATGCAGGAAGACCGGGAAATCGCGTCCGACCGGCCGAAAGCCGCGCGCGACGAGCTCTTCGGGCGTGGCGCCGACGACCACCCAGTCGTGGTCCTTCACTTCGAGTCCGAGCAGCTCGTCGCGCACCGAGCCGCCGACCCGGTAGATCTTCATCGGCACCGCGCCGCGGGTGGGTGCATCGTCGCCACCGCGTCAGCGTCCGGCGCGCCGGCGCTCGTCGGCCAGGCGCAGCTCGTGCGGATGGCTGAAATAGGCCGGCGCGACGGCCGCCAGCGGCTTCGGCTCGATGCGCAACTCGGGCGCGATCGGGCCTTCGGCGACGTTGTCGATCGAGAGCGAGTCGAAATTGTCGCGCGACAGGCGCAGCGCGCCCGGCGCGCGCTCGAGCAGCATCGCCTGCAGCCGGCCGAGCGCGTCGGGCAGCCCGATGATCGGGCGCGGACATCCGGCGATCTCGCCCGCGGCGCGGATGAGCTCGCGCAGCGTGTAGACCTCGGGGCCGGCGAGCTCGTAGCAACGGTGCACCGTTGCGTTCTCGTCGATCGAACGCGCGATCGCCGCGGCGACGTCGCCGACCCACACGGGCTGGAAACGCGCCTCGGCGCGTCCGACCAGCATCACCGGCAGCCAGCGCTGCAGCTTCGCGAAGCGCTCGATCAGCGCGTCGCCCGGCCCGAAGACGACCGAGGGACGGAACACGGTCCAGGCGAGGTCCTTCGCGTCGCGCACGATGCGCTCGCCGGCGGCTTTCGAGCGCAGGTACATCGAGGGCAGCGTGCGCTCGCCGCCGTCGCGTACGCCCAGCGCGGAGACGTGCAGCAGGCGGCGCACGCCGGCGCTGCGCGCGGCTTCGACCAGACGGGCCGGCAGTCGTACGTGCGCGCGCTCGAAGCCCGGGCCCCAGGGCGAACCGCGGCCGCCTTCGAGCACGCCGATCAGGTTGACGACCGCGCCGGCGCCGCGCATCAGCGACGCGAGCCGATCGTCGTCGTGCACGTCGGCCTGGAAGACCTGCACGGTAGGCAGCGTGAGCAGCGACCGGGCGCGCTCGCGATTGCGCGTCGGCACGATGACGTGCCGCGCCTGCGCCGCCAGGCGCGCCGCGACGTGGCGGCCGATGAAGCCGCTGCCGCCGAGCAGGAGCACGGGTGCGTCGGGCATCGCCATCTACGGGACGTCCGAGCCGACGGTGAGTCCGAGCCGCGGTGCGACCTCGCCGAGCCGCGCCTTCAGCGACTGCGGCTCTCCGGTGAAGAGCGCCGCGTAATAGACGGCGTTGGTGAGCACCTTCTTCACGTAGTCGCGCGTTTCGTTGAACGGGATGATCTCGGCGAAGATTGCGCCCTCGACGGGTTCCGACAGGGTGGAGCGCCAGTTGCGCGGTCGTCCCGGGCCGGCATTGTATGCGGCCGAGGCGAGCAGCGGCGAGCCTTCGAGCTCGTCGAGGACGGTGCGCAGGTAGAAGGTGCCGAAGCGCAGATTGGTGTCGAGGTCGTTCAGGTGCTCGACGCGGAAGTCGCGTTCGCCGAGCTTTTTGGCGATCCATCGCGCCGTGGCGGGCATGATCTGCATCAGTCCCTGCGCGCCCGCCCAGGAACGTGCGTCCATGATGAAGCGCGATTCCTGGCGGATCAACCCGTAGATCCACGCCGGGTCGAGCCCGGCCCGCTGCGCGACCGGCCGCATGCGCTCGAGGAAGGGTGACACGTAGCGCAGCGAGAAGTCGTGCTCCTCGCGCGTCCGGTCGGCGGTGTTCACGCAGCGGTCGAGCACCTGCTGACTGCATGCCCAGCGGGCGGCGGCGATCAGCTCGCGGTCGGTCATCCCGCGCAGCTGGAAATTCCACTCGCGATTGCCCTCGAAGCGCAGGCCGAGCGCGTAGAAGCGCAGCGCGCGATCGAAGCCGGGGTTGCGCGCCGCCCGGGCGAGCTCCTCCTCGGTGGTCGTCACGGCCGGTGACGGCGCTTCGGTGAGCGTGCCGAGCTCTTCCGCGGCGAGCTGCCCGTAGAACGTGAACTTCCCGGCGATCGAGCGCAGCATCTCGTCGGCCTTCTCCGCGTTGCCGGTCTCGCGCTCGGCTCGTGCGCTCCAGTAGATCCAGGTCGGGTCGCTGCGGCCCGCTTCGCTCATGCGCGCGACGACCTTGCGCAGCATGCCCCAGTCGCGCTCGCGAAGGGCGGCGCGCGCGAGCCACCGCCAGGTCTCGTCGGTGGCGTGCGCATCGAGTGCGCCGCGCGTCCATTCGAGCGCGCGCGGGTCGAGCCGGCGCATCGCGCCTGCGGCGACCTGCGAGCGTACGAAGGCGCGGTCGGTCTTGCGCAGCGCGGGGCCGACCGCGTCCATCCGGCGCATCGCGCCGGCCGGGTCGCTTCGCGCGAGGCGCGACAGCGCGATCAGCGCGATCTCGCGGCGCGCCTTGCGTGAGAGCGCCTGCTGCGGCTTGGTCAGCGCCAGTCGGACCGAGCGCGCGTCGAGGCCGAGCCGCTCGCCGAGCCGGCGTACGGCGTCGACCGAGTTCGTCTCGAGCGCGACCTGCAGACGCTCGATCAGGTCGTCGCGATCGAAGGCGCCGGTGCGCAGCAACGCGTCGAGCAGCGCCAGGCATCCGGGGCCGAAGTTGCGCACCGAGAAGACGGCTTCGCGCGCCTGCGGTGCCGGCCGGTGGCGCTCGACGCGTCCCAGCGACGCGTAGCAATGCACGTCGTCGTCGTCGCGCAGGATCCAGCGCGCGTATTCGTGGTCGAAGCGCTCCCACTCGCCGCGCCGTCCGAGATCGAGCATCCAGTCGCGGCTGGCGAGATCGCCGACCAGCGTGCCTTCGTGCCGGGCGATGAATCGCTGCGCGTCGGCGTCGGCGGCCCCTGGAACGTTCTCGTCGGGCGGTGCCGTCAGGCGCATGCGCAAGCGCCAGTAGTCGAGATAGACGGCGAGCGGATGCGCGGCGGCGCGGGCGGCCAGCGGCTCGAAGCGTGCCGTGTCGTTCTTCATGAACGCGCCGTGCGCGGCGACGAAGGCTTCGTCGACGTCGAGCTGCTCCGGGGAGGGCGGCGGATCGGGGCGACGCTTCTGTGCCTGCGCGGGTGAGAGAACCGAAAGTCCGATCAGTCCTACAATCGCCGCGATCGCGAACGCGTGCTTCATCGTCGCCCTGCCTACTGCAAACTGCCCCTGAGACGCCCGTCGGTGCCCGCCGGCACCGGGACCGAGCATAGCATGCGCATCGTCGACGAAATCACTCGAACTAGCGCGCGTAACGCGTTGATTCAATGGCGTGCGGAACATGCGACCGAGTTGCGCGAGCAGGCCGATCCGGCGCTGCGCGAACGGCTCGCGGAGCTGTTGCGCACGCCGCCTTTCGATCGCGCGCGCGTGCTCGGCGTCTACTGGCCGATTCGCGGCGAGCCGGAGCTCGAGCCGTGCTTCGAGCCGTGGCAAGCGCAGGGGCGCACGCTCGCGCTGCCGCGCGTCGCGCAGTGCGGTGCGCTCGAGTTCGGCCGCTGGTCGCCCGGCGACGAGCTGCGCGCGGGGCGTTTCGCGATCCCGGTGCCGCATCCGTTCGAGCCCGTCGAGCCTGAATTGCTGATCGTGCCCTGCGTGGGCTTCGACGCGCGTGGGTATCGGCTCGGCTACGGCGGCGGACATTACGACCGCACGCTCGCGCAGCGTCCGATCGCCGCGATCGGCGTCGGGTACGACGCCTGCGAGCTCGAGCGTTTCGACGCGGCGGCACACGATCGCCGTCTCGCGGCGATCGTCACCGAGTCGCGCGTGATCCGGACGCAGTGAAGGCACGCGCGGCATTGCGGTTCGCACACCACTCGATGAAGTCGTCCGGCGGAAGCGCCGGCGACAGGTGAAAGCCCTGCGCGAGGTCGCAGCCCAGTTCGCGCAGCGCCGCTTCGATGAACGCGTTCTCGACGCCTTCGGCGACGGTGGTGAGCTCGAAGGCGTGTGCGAGCTCCACCAGCGCGCGCACGATCCGCCGGTCGTCGCGTTCCGAGGCGACCGACTGCACGAAGCTGCGGTCGATCTTCAGCTCGTCGAGCGGGAAGCGCTGCAGGTAGCTCAGCGACGAATAGCCGGTGCCGAAATCGTCGATCGACAGGCGGCAGCCGAGCGCGCGCAGCTCGCCGGCCATCGCGATCGCCCTGCGCTCGTTGCGGATGAGCGCGCTCTCGGTGAGCTCGAGGGTGAGCCGGGACGGCTCGATTCCCCAGATCGCGAGCTTCTGCGCGACGAGCTGGGGCAGCGTCGCCTCGCCGAAGGTGATCGCCGACAGGTTGAGCGCGAGCGAGACGTCGAATCCCTGCTTCTTCCACTTCGCCGCATGCCGCAGCGCGGCGTTCATCGTGAAACGCGTCAGCGCGAGGATCAGGCCGCGCTCCTCGGCGATCGATGCGATCGTCGACGGGTCGACCGCGCGTCCGTCGGACCGCCTCCAGCGCACCAGCGCTTCGGCCGATACGCAGCGGCCGTCGCGCAGGTCGATCTGCGGCTGGAAATGCACTTCGAGCTCGTTGCGTTCGAGCGCGTCGTGCAGGTCGCGCTCGATCTCGTGGCGGCGCAGCCCCGAGGCGTGATCGTCGTTCACGCGCAGGATGCGCACGTGGTCTTCGCGGCCGAGCGACTGCGCCGCTGCCTCGGCGGCGACGCCGACGAGCGTCATCGCGTCGGGGTGCGAGCCGGCCGGCGCCCAGGCGCCGCCGATCGAAGGCCGCAGGCGCACGGGAAGCGGTGCCGAGCTCACGCGCAGGGGCGCCGACAGCGACTGGATCAGCGAGTGGCTGGCGAGCTCGGCGAGCGCCTCGCTGGTCAGCCGCGGGAGCAGCAGCCACGCTTCCTCGCGCGATGCGAACGCGTAGCGGTCGGCGGGCCGAAGCACCGACTCCATCCGTCGCCCGATCTCGTCCAGCACCGGACGGTCGTCGGGCGCGCGCGTGAGCGCGTCGATGCGGTCGGACCGATTCAGGGCGATGACGAGGACGACGTCGCGCCCGGTGTCCCCATGCGCGATCGCGGTCTCGATGTCGCCGAGCAGCTGCGCCGCGCTGCGCTCGCGCGCCCGGGGAACGGATGCCGCGGCCTCGTCGGGACGGGAGGAAGCCATTCGGGCGAGCGGATGCGTCAGGGGGTTGCGATCGCCGCCATCGCGTCGCGCCCATAGTAGTCGTGCAGGCGAAGTCCGTACGCGCCGGCGGCCAGGCCACGCACGATGCGCACCCGGCCGCCGTCGACCGCCTTCGGCCGGTGCAGCAGGTCGCGCTCGAACGGCGCGGCCAGTGGGGATTTGTCGGGCGCGGTGAGCACGAGCACGCGCGGCTCGAGCCGGCGCACCCGGTTGTGTGCGAGCACGGCCGCGACTTCGCCGTTGGACAGCTCGACGAAGCTGCCGACCGGGAAGATGCCGATCGCCTGCACGAACTGCTCGACGAGCGGCTCGTGGAACGAGGTGCCCGCCCATTCGTACAGGTTCATCAGCGCATCCTGCGGCGCGCAGGCGTTTGCGTAGGCGCGCGACGTGATCAGCGCGGCGAAGCTGTCGGCGATCGCCGTCATGCGGCCGTAGAGGCCGATCTCGTCGCCGCGCAACCCCTTCGGGTACCCGGAGCCGTCGAGCCGTTCGTGGTGCTGCGCGATGCCCTCGATGATCGCCGGCGACAGGCGCATGCTGGCGGACAGCGCGTCGAGCCCGAGGCGGACGTGCTCCTTCACGATGTTGTATTCGGCCGGCGTGAGCATGCCGGGCTTCTCGAGCAGCGCGAGCGGCAGACGCGTCTTGCCGACGTCGGCGAGCATCCCGATCATGCCCAGGTTCGACAGCTCCGCACGCGGGAAGCCCAGGTGCCGACCGAGTGCGACCAGGTACAGCGCGACCTTCACGCCGTGCTGGTAGGTCTGCACGCTCTCTTCGCGCAGGCGGGCGACCCACATCAGTGCGTCCGGGTTGTCGATCATGCTGTCGACGATGCCGTCGACGGCGGTGCTGACCCGCTGCACGTCCGGGATCTTCCCGTTGCGCACGTCGGAGACGAGTGCGTCGAGCGCACGTTCGCCGTCGCCGAAGGCCACGCGGGCGCGGGGCAGCTCCCCCTCGATCGGCGTGCGATCCGCGTAGCGGCGCAGCTCGATGCCTTCGGGAAGCGAGCCCTCGAGCGCCTTGCGCACGTCGGCGAGGCCCGCGCGCGGGTGCTTCGACCCGTGGTTACCGCCGCCCGCGCGCAGCCAGGCGAGCGCGCGGCGCCAGACGGGCTCGTGCGCGATCGCGGTCGGAGCGATCGCGGTCGCGCGGATGAAGTCGCGGAAGCGTTCGCGCGTCTGCCGGCTGATCTTGACGTCGGAGCGGATGCGTACCGGTCGTGACGGCCGCTCGGGTGCAGCCGCGGGCCTCTCGTCGAGCACCGTGTCGAAGCGAAGCGGCGCCGACGGCCCCGCTTCGGCGGCCGACGGCTCGCCGGCGAGTTCGGCGCTGCGAATCGCGGCGGCCAGCTCCGCGTGCGACAGCTCGAGGTCGACGTAGACGTAGCGGCAATACCTGCGCAGCGTGTCGAGCTCGATCTGGCTGTCGATCAGGAAGCCCTGCAGCAGGAACGGCGTGTCGAGCCAGGGGCGGTCGAGCTCGACGACGAACATCCCCTGCTGCTGATTCTCGACCGGAATCTGGTAGCGCTTCGCCGAGGCGAGCCCCGGTGAGGGCAGGGCGGTGGGCATCTCGTTCGGGCGCGAGCGGGCCTTTTCGTGGGTGCAGTGATGGTACCGACGCACGTCGCCCGGGTCGAAGCGCCCCGCGCCGCGGATCGGGTCATGAGCAACAGCGTCCGACGAACGGCCCCGTCGGAGGGCGGGCGGCGTGCGGATGGACGCTTTCGGGCCCGCGGAAGGGGCTGCTCCGCCGTCTTGGCGGCTTGCGTGGCTGCCACGGAACGTCTGCTGCGCCGCAGTGCCCTCAACCGGGCGCCGAGCCCAGGCCGAGCGCATCCAGGATCGCGATCGTGGGGCCGGACTGGTTCAGCGTGTAGAAGTGCAGCCCCGGCGCGCCCTCGGCGAGCAGGCGCCGGCACATCGCGCTGACGACTTCGGCGCCGAAGGCGCGGATCGCGTCGAGGTCGTCTCCGCAGGCGGCGAGCTCGAGCCGGATCCAGCGCGGGATTTCGGCGCCGCACGAATCGGAGAAGCGCGCCAGCTGCACGTAGTTCGAGATCGGCATGATGCCGGGCACGATCGGCGCGTCGATGCCGAGGCGGGCGGCCGCATCGCGGAAGCGCAGGTAGGCGTCGGCGTTGAAGAAATACTGCGTGATGGCCGAGTCGGCGCCGGCGCGCATCTTCGTGGCGAAGGCCTGCAGGTCGTCGCGCGGGCTGCGCGCCTGCGGATGCGTCTCGGGGTACGCGGCGACCTCGATGTGGAAGTGGTCGCCGGTCTCGGCGCGCACGAAGGCGACGAGGTCGCTCGCGTAGCGGAAGTCGCCCGCGCCGCGCATGCCCGAGGGCAGGTCGCCGCGCAGCAGCACGAGCCGGCGGATGCCCCGTTCGCCGTACAGCGAGAGCAGCTCGCGCACCGATTCGCGCGACGCGCCGACGCACGACAGATGCGGGGCGACGGTGCGTCCCTCGTCGACGATCTCGAGCACGGTGGCGAGCGTCTTGTCGCGGGTCACGCCGCCCGCGCCGTAGGTGACGCTGTAGAACGCCGGGTCGCAGCGGGCGAGAGCGTCGCGCACGCCGCGCAGCTTCTCCACGCCGACCGGCGTGTTCGGCGGAAAGAATTCGAAGCTGATCGTCGGCCTCGCGGTCATCGGCGTGCCTTCAGGAAGAATTCGCGGTTTCCGTCGCCGCCGGTGATCGGGCTGTCGAACCAGTCTTCCGGATTCCAGCCGTGCTCGCGCGCCGACGCCTCGAGGCGCTCGCGCAGCTCGCCGTAGCGGCCGGCGTCTCGCACGATGCCGCGGCGATCGACTGCGCCGGGGCCGAGCTCGAACTGCGGCTTGACGAGCGCGAGCAGGTGTCCGTCGTGTCGCGTGAGCGCATGGGCGGGCGCCAGTGCGTGCGCGAGCGACAGGAAGGAGAGGTCGGCGACGACGAGGTCGAAGCCTTGCGGCGGGAATGCTTCGCCGAGCGCGGACGCGTCGAGCGTACGCACGTTCACGCCTTCGAAGGCGCGCACGCGCGGGTCGCGGCGCAGCGACGCGTGCAGCTGGCCGTGCCCGACGTCGATGCCGACGACGCGCAGGGCGCCTGCACGCAGCAGGCAGTCGGTGAAGCCGCCGGTGCTCTGGCCGAGATCGAGGCACGCGAGACCGTGCACATCGAACCCGCAGCGCGCGAGTGCGCCCTCGAGCTTCAGGCCGCCGCGCGAGACGTAGCGCAGCTCGGCATCGTCGTCGATGCGCAGCTCGCAGTCGTCGGGCAGGTCCTCGCCCGCCTTGCACGGCGCGATCCAACCGGCCGGGGCGCGCCAGCGCACCGCTCCGCGTTCGATCAGGCGCTGTGCGGCCGAGCGCGAGGGTGCGAGGCCTCGCGCGACGAGCAGGCGATCGGTGCGTGCCACCGCGCGGTGTGACCCGTCAGTAGCGGTAGCTGTCGCTCTTGTACGGGCCCTCCACCGGCACGCCGATGTACGCGGCCTGCTGCGGCGTGAGCTCGGTGAGCATGGCGCCGAGCTTCTTTAGCTGCAGTCGCGCGACCTTCTCGTCGAGGTGCTTCGGCAGCACATAGACCTTGCCCGGCTCGTAGCGCTCGGGATGCGAGAACAGCTCGATCTGCGCGATCGTCTGGTTCGCGAACGACGAGCTCATCACGTATGACGGGTGGCCGGTGGCGCAGCCGAGGTTCACCAGCCGCCCCTCGGCGAGCAGGATGATCCGCTTGCCGTCGGGGAAGATCACGTGGTCGACCTGCGGCTTGATGCTCTCCCAGCGGCACTGCTTCAGCGAGGCGACGTCGATCTCGTTGTCGAAATGCCCGATGTTGCAGACGATCGCCTGGTCCTTCATCGCCTGCATGTGCTCGTAGCGGATGACGTCGCGGTTGCCGGTGGCGGTCACGAAGATGTCGGCCTTGTCGGCGGCATATTCCATCGTGACGACGCGATAGCCTTCCATCGCCGCCTGCAGCGCGCAGATCGGATCGATCTCGGTGACCCACACCTGCGCCGACAGCGCGCGCAGCGCCTGCGCCGAACCCTTGCCGACGTCGCCGTAACCGGCGACGACGGCGATCTTGCCGGCGACCATCACGTCGGTGGCGCGCTTGATGCCGTCGACCAGCGATTCGCGGCAGCCGTAGAGGTTGTCGAACTTGCTCTTGGTGACCGAGTCGTTGACGTTGATCGCGCGGAACGCCAGTTCGCCACGCGCCGACATCTGGTACAGCCGGTGCACGCCGGTGGTCGTCTCCTCGGTGACGCCGACGATCGACGTGCGCTGGCGCTCGTACCACTGCGGATCCTTCTCGAGCTGGCGGCGGATCGCGGCGAAGAGCGCCTTCTCCTCCTCGCTCTTCGGGTTCGCCAGCACGGAGGGATCCTTCGCGGCCTGCGCACCGAGGTGGATGAGCAGCGTCGCGTCGCCGCCGTCGTCGAGGATCAGGTTCGACGTGAGACCGCCGGGCCAGTCGAAGATCCGGTGCGTGTAGTCCCAATACTCGTCGAGCGATTCGCCCTTGTGCGCGAACACCGGGATTCCGGCGGCGGCGATCGCGGCCGCCGCGTGGTCCTGCGTCGAGAAGATGTTGCACGAGGCCCAGCGCACCTGGGCGCCGAGCGCGGTGAGCGTCTCGATCAGCACCGCGGTCTGGATCGTCATGTGCAGCGAGCCGGAGATGCGCGCGCCCTTCAGCGGCTGCGCCGCGGCGTACTCGTCGCGGATCGCCATCAGGCCCGGCATTTCCGTCTCGGCGATCCGGATCTCCTTGCGGCCCCAGTCGGCGAGCGCAGGATCGGCGATGCGGAAATCGGTGAAGGCTTCGGATTTCGGTACGGCGGACATCGTCACTCCTCGGGTTCGGAAAGGGTGCCGACGCGACAGAACCGGGGATCGGGCCGCGAACGAATGCGCGGCCGGGCTGCGCCCGTCTGCCGTGACGGATCACGGATCGACGAGCGCCGTTGAATCGGTTCCCGAGCCTGGCGGCGGCCGAAGGCCCGCCGTTGCAGCGCTCCTCGGGGTGTCGTCGATTATAGCGAGGCAGGCAGAGCGGGTACGATTCCCCGCATGTGGCGTCCTCCGCAGAAGATCGTCTGGAAGCCGCGCGCCGGCTCGTGGCCGACGCGCGAACGCGCGCAGTGCTCGCCGCTGTTCGAGCCGGCGCGCATCGGGCCCCTCGAGGTGGCGACGCGAACGTGGGTGCCGGCGATGGTGCCCTGGCGCGCGACCCCCGACGGCTTCGTCACCGACGACAACGTCGACTGGTACGAGCGTTTCGCGCGCGGTCGTCCGGGCGTGCTCGTCGTCGAAGCCACGGGCGTGCGCGACGTGCCCAGCGGGCCGTTGCTGCGCATCGGCGACGACCGCTTCATCCCCGGATTGCGCCGCCTCGTCGACGCGGTGCGACGCGCGAGCGGCGGCGAGACGCGGCTGTTCATCCAGCTGATCGATTTCCTGTCGATCCGTCGCCGTCCGGAGCCCGAGCGCTACCTGCGACAGTACCTGAAGATCCGCGCCGCGCACCGCAACGCGGTGGGGCTCGCGGCCGACGTCGACGACGACGCGGTGCGCGAGCGGCTGCTCGCGCTCGCGCCGGAGGCGCTCGAGCGCGTGCTCGACGAGCGCGAGCGCGAGGCGCTGCGGATGGGCGCGCGCGAGCGCGTCACCGACCTGCATTTGCCGCACGTGCGCGAGCTGCCGCGCGTCCTGCCCGGCCTGTTCGCCGATGCCGCGCGCCGCGCCTGCGAGGCGGGCTTCGACGGCGTCGAGCTGCACTATGCGCACGCCTACACAATGGCGTCGTTCCTCTCGGCGCGCAACGATCGCGACGACGGCTACGGCTGCACGCGCGAGGGCCGCCTGCGCCTGCCGCTCGAGGTGCTGCACGCGGTGCGCGAGGCGGTCGGTACGCGCATCGCGGTCGGCTGCCGCTACCTGGCCGAGGAATGCATCGAAGGCGGATCGACGGCCGACGACGCGGTGCATTTCGGCGTCGCCTTCGCCGCGGCGGGAATGGATTTCCTGTCGATGTCGCGCGGCGGCAAGTTCGAGGACGCACGCCAGCCGGCGATCGGCGCCGCTGCCTATCCGTACACCGGGCCGAGCGGCTACGAGTGCATGCCGCACCGTACGTCCGACGAGCGCGGCCCCTATGGACGCAATCTCGCGCCCAGCTCGGCGGTACGAGCGGCGGTGCGTGCGGCGGGGTACGAGACGCCCGTGGTCGTCGCCGGCGGCGTGCACGGCTTCGAGCAGGCCGAGTGCATGCTCGTCGACGGCCACGCCGACTTCGTCGGATTCGCGCGGCAGAGCCTCGCCGATCCCGACTGGTTCACGAAGGTTCGCGCCGGCCGCGGCGACGAGGTGCGGGTCTGCGAATACACGAACTACTGCGAGGCGCTCGACCAGAAGCACGAGCAGGTGACCTGCAAGCTCTGGGACCGCGTCCGGCTCGACGAACCGGGCGTGAGGCGGTCGGCCGACGGGAAGAGGCGCCTGGTGGCGCCGCTCTGGGACGCGTAGGAGGCGCCGCTGAGCGACATCCATCCACACCCCGAGGCCGTCGCGCATCCCGACGCCGACGAAACGGGCGTCGGGACCATCACCGCCGTCCGGGGCTCGGTCGTCGACGTTCGCTTCTCCGGGCGCCTTCCGGCGGTGCGCGAGCTGCTGACGTCGCAAGGCGGGCCGCCGCTCGAGGTCTCGGCGCACGTCGACAGTCGCACTGCGCGTTGCCTGGCGTTCGGCATCACCGACGGTCTGGCGCGCGGCATGCGCGTCGAGGCGACGGGCGCGCCGCTCACGGTCGCGGTGGGTAGCGGTCTCCTCGGCCGGGTGATCGACGTCTTCGGCAGGCCGATCGATGGCGGCGAGCCGATCGAGGGGGTGCGCCGCCCCGTGTACGGCCCGACCGTGCCGCTGCGCGAACGCCCGGTGAGAACCGAGGTCCTCCATACCGGGATCAAGGCGATCGACCTGCTCGCGCCGCTCGAGCGCGGCGGCAAGGCGGGCCTGTTCGGCGGGGCCGGCGTCGGCAAGACGGTGCTGATCTCGGAGCTCATCCACAACATGGCGGCCCGGCACAGCGGCGTGAGCGTGTTCTGCGGCATCGGCGAGCGCTCGCGCGAGGCCGAGGAGGTGATCCGCGACGTGCGGGACGCCGGCGTGCTCGGCCAGACCGTCCTCGTCTTCGGCCAGATGAGCGAGCCGCCGGGCCCGCGCTTTCGCGTCGGCCACACCGCGTTGACGATCGCGGAGCATTTCCGCGACGACGAGCGGCGCGACGTGCTGCTGCTGATCGACAACGTGTTCCGCTTCGTGCAGGCGGGCATGGAGGTCTCGGGCCTGCTCGGGCAGCTCTCGTCGCAGATGGGCTACCAGCCGACGCTGGCGCGCGATCTCGGCGAGCTGCAGGAGCGCATCGCCAGCACGCGGGACGCGTCGATCACCTCGGTGCAGGCGGTGTACGTGCCGGCCGACGACTTCACCGACCCCGCCGTCGTGCACACGTTCAGCCATCTGTCGGCGTCGATCGTGCTTTCGCGCGAGCGCGCCGCGCAGGGGCTCTATCCGGCGGTCGACCCGCTCGCGTCGACGTCGTCGCTGCTCAGCCCCGCGGTGACCGGCGAGCGCCACTACCGGCTGGCCAGCGCGGTGCGCGCCACGCTCGCGCAGTACGACGAGCTGAAGGACATCATCGCGATGCTCGGACTCGAGGAGCTCAGCGAGAGCGACCAGCGGGTCGTGTCGCGTGCGCGCCGTCTCGAGCGGTATCTCACCCAGCCGTTCCACGTGACCGAGGCGTTCACCGGGCGAGCGGGGGCGACGGTTGCGCTCGAGACGCTGCTCGACGACTGCGAGGCGATCCTGAACGACGAATACGAGGACATTGCCGAGCGGAGCCTGTACATGATCGGCGCCCTGCCGCGGCGCGCGGAGGCGGCGTGAAGCTGCTACTGTCGGTGCCGACCGGCGTGCTGCTCGACACCCGCGTAAGAAGGGTGTCGGCCGAGTCGGATCGCGGCTCGTTCACGATGCTGCCGCGCCATGCCGACACGGCCCTGCTGCTGCGTCCCGGCCTGCTCTCCTACGTGGACGAGGGGGGCTCCGAGGTGTTCGTGGCGGTCGACGAGGGTGTCCTCGTGAAGGCAGGCCCCGCGGTGCGCG
>DATGRE010000229.1:0-4161 GCA_035303885.1 Zeimonas sp.
CAGCGCGGCGGCGTAGTTCGTCGGGTAGCCGTGGCGCACCAGCGCCGGGATCAGGATCGCGCCGATCGCGAAGGTCGTCGCCACCGACGAACCGGACACCGCCGCGAAGATCATGCAGGTCAGCACGCAGCTCATCGGCAGCCCGCCCTGGACGCCTCCGACCAGCGACTTCGCGAACTCGACCAGGCGCCGTGAGATGCCGCCGGTCTCCATCAGGTTCCCGGCGAGGATGAAGAAGGGCACTGCCGCGAGCGGAAACTTGTCGATCGCGGTGAACATCTCCTTGGGGACCGTGATCAGCTTGTCCGGGTCGGTCATCGCCGTCCCGGCGATGCTCGCCAGCCCGATGGAGACGGCCACGGAGACGCTGAGCGCGAAGCACAGCAGCATCGTGACCAGCATCGTGACGGACATCGTCGAAGCTCCGAGTGGCAGTCGGCGGCGCGCCGGGCGCCCGCCCGACGACGCCCGCGCCGCGCCGGGTCAGGTCGCGGCGTCGAGCTCGCGGTGCATGGGGTCGAGGTGATGCGCGATCACCGCCAGCGCGCTGACCAGCGCGCCGACCGGAATCGCCAGGTAGGCCCAGGCCATCGACAGCTCGAGGCTCGCGAAGGTCTGGAAGCGGATTCGCCACGCCAGGTCGAATCCGAACCAGGCGAGCACGCCGAGGAACGCGAGCGTGATCGACGTGATCCCGAGCCGCAGCCATCTGTTCCACGCGCGGCCCTCGGAGGCACGCAGCGCGACGTCCACCGACACCAGCGCGCCGCGCCTGAAGGCGGCAGCCGTACCGAG
Source organism: Zeimonas sp. (assembly GCA_035303885.1). Taxonomy (GTDB): domain Bacteria; phylum Pseudomonadota; class Gammaproteobacteria; order Burkholderiales; family Burkholderiaceae_E; genus Zeimonas. The sequence goes on from DATGRE010000229.1 coordinate 796, forward strand.
CATGACGGTCCAGATCAGCAGCCTGCGCAGCACCTCCTCCGACCAGATCGAAGGCTGCTCGAGTACGAATCGCGCGATGACCTGGTACAGGCCGATGCAGGCGACGATCGCGAGCAGCGCGCAGGCGAGCCCGAAGACGAGCCCGCCCACGCGCCGGTCGAGAGCCAGGATCAGCGCGCGCATCGCGCCGGGCTCACGCGCGGCAGCTCACTTGACCGCCTGGATCGCAGCGATCCGGTCGGCGCCGAACTCCTTCGCGAACTGCTGGTAGGCCGGGCCCACGGCCTGCCGGAACGCCGGCCCGTCGACCTTCTCGACCACCTCCATGCCCTGCTTGCGCAGTTCGGCAACGCCATTGGCCTCGTCGTCGTTGACCTTCTTGCGCTGCGCCGCGGAGGCCTTCAGCGCCGCTTCCCTGAACACCTTGCGATCGGCCTCCGACAGCGAGTTCCAGACCTTCGGCGACAGCAGCAGCAGCGCCGGGCTGTAGACGTGGCCGGTCAGCGACAGGTGCTTCTGGACCTGCGAGAACTTCGCCGCCAGGATGACCGGGATCGGGTTCTCCTGGCCGTCGACGGTGCGTTGCTGCAGCGCGGTGAACACCTCGGGCCAGGCCATCGGCGTCGGCAGGATGCCGAAGCTCTTGTAGCCCTCCATGTGCACCTTGTTCTCCATCGTGCGCATCTTCAGGCCCTTGGCGTCGTCCGGCTTGACGATCGGCCGCACGCTGTTGGTCATGTGCCGGAAGCCGTTCTCGGTCCACGCGAGGGCGATCAGTCCGCGCGCCGGGAACTTCGAGAGCAGGTCCTGCCCGATCCGGCCGTCGAGCACCTTACGCGCGTGGTCGTAGTCGCGGAACAGGAACGGGATGTCGACGATCTTCACTTCGGGCACGAAATTGCCGACCGGCCCGGTGGAGGTATTGACGACGTCCTGCGTGCCGAGCTGCACCGCCTCGATCATCTCGCGCTCGCCGCCGAGCGCCGAGTTCGGAAAGTGCTGGCACTTGTAGCGGCCCTGCGTGCCCTTCTCGATCTCGTCGCAGAACACCGTCGAGCCGACGCCGTAATGCGATTCCTTCGACGTCGGGTAGCCCATCTTGAGCACGGTCTGCGCCTGGGCGGTGGCAAGGGCGGCCGACGCGAACGCGACGGCGCCGACGAGGCGGGCGATGGTCATCTGCGAGGTCCTCCCTCTCTCCTTTTGGGGGCAAGGGATTCTACGCGCCGACCTCGACCGGAAGGAACCCCGGGGCAGCCCTCCCCGCCGGCCGCGTCAATCGACGATCGGCGGAGCGACCTTCAGCACTTCGTCGAGCGTCGTCTGCCCGGCGGCGATCTTCTGGGCACCGGCCAGGCGCAGCGGACGCATCCCGGCGCGCAGCGCGCGCTGGCGGATCGCACCGAGATCGGGGCGCTCGTCGATCAGCCGACGCAGATCGGGGTCGAGGCGCAGCAGCTCGTACAGGCCGCTACGGCCCCGGTAGCCGGTCATCCGGCACTCGAGGCAGCCCACCGGCCGGTAGGCGCGCGCCGGACGCGGTGCGCGGAACGGCCGAATCAGTGCGTTCCACTGCTCCTCGGGCAGCTCGGGACCGGCCTCCTTGCACGATTCGCACAGCGTGCGGACGAGGCGCTGCGCCATCACGCCGACCAGCGTCGCGGTCAGCAGGTACGGCGGCACGCCCAGGTCGAGCAGGCGCGTGATCGCCGACGGCGCATCGTTCGTGTGCAGCGTCGAGAGCACGAGGTGACCGGTGAGCGCGGCCTGGATCGCCATCTCGGCCGTCTCCAGGTCGCGGATCTCACCGACCATGATGATGTCGGGATCCTGGCGCATCAGCGCACGGATGCCGTCGGCGAAACCGAGCTCGATGCCGTGCTGCACCTGCATCTGGTTGAACGACGGCTCGACCATCTCGATCGGGTCCTCGACGGTGCAGACGTTGACCTCGTCGGTGGCCAGGCCCTTCAGCGTCGTGTAGAGCGTCGTCGTCTTGCCCGAGCCGGTGGGCCCGGTGACCAGCACGATGCCGTTGGGCCGCGTCGTCATCGACTCCCAGATCTCGAGCTCGTCGTCGTGGAAGCCGAGCTCGGCGAAGCTGCGCACGAGCACCTCCGGATCGAAGATGCGCATCACGAGCTTCTCGCCGAAGGCGGTCGGCAGCGTCGACAGGCGCAGCTCGATCTCGCGTCCGTCCGCGGTGCGCGTCTTGATCCGGCCGTCCTGCGGGCGACGCTTCTCGACGACGTCCATCCGCCCGAGCAGCTTGATGCGGCTCGTCATCGCCGCGAGCACCGACGCCGGCAGCTGGTAGACGTTGTGCAGCACGCCGTCGATGCGAAAGCGGATCGAACCGGTCTCGCGCCGCGGCTCCAGATGGATGTCGCTCGCGCGCTGGTCGAACGCGTATTGCCACAGCCAGTCGACGATCGTGACGATGTGCTGGTCGTTCGCGTCGACGCTGCGCCCCGAGCGGCCCAGCTCGACGAGCTGCTCGAAATTGTTCTGCAGCGTCGCCGCGCCGTTCTTCTGCGCGCCGCGCACCGTGCGCGCCAGCGTGAAGAACTCGACGATGTAGCGCGCGATGTCCTGCGGATCGGAGATGACGCGCCGGATCGGCTTGCGCAGCAGCGTCGAGAGCTCGTCGACCCAGTCAGTGACGAAGGGCTCCGCGGTGGCGATCGTCACCCCCGAGACGTCGACCGCGATCGGCAGGATCTTGAAGCGCGTCGCGTACTGGCTCGACATCACGTCGGAGACGCGCGCGAGGTCGACCTTCAGCGGATCGATGCGCACATGCGGCAGGCCGACGCGGCGGGCGAACCACGGAACGAGCGTGTCGAGATCGACCACGCGATGGGTCGTCGGCGAGCGCAGCTTGCGGCGGGCGAGCGCGACGAGCGCGTGCTGCTCACTGCTCGAAAGATTCGCGTAGCGGGCGACCGCATCGGCGTCCTCTCGCGAGAGGATGCCGTCCTCGACCAGCGCGGGGAGGAGGTCTTCGACCGAGACGCGGCAGCCGGGTCGGCCGAAGGCAGGCAGCGGCGCGGGTGCGTCCGCGACTGCGGTCGAACCGGTGCGCGCGTTCATGCGCGGACGGTAGCAAGGCGGCGCGAGGCGGGCGTCCGGCGGCGGACGAATGGTCGGTGGACGGGGAGGAAGGGCGCGGGCAAGGCGGCCTTCGTGCGGCCGCCGAACGCTTCACGGCGCGTCCCCGGAAGCCGATGCGCAACACGCCGCAAAACGCTGCATTTCCGGCCACGGCAGCCTCGGCAGCGCCGAAAACGCTGCGTTTCGCAGCGTAATAGGCCGCCCTTCCTGGAAAAGCGTACCTGACGCCTGTGCCGCTTCCTGACCCGCAGC
>DATGRE010000230.1:0-4904 GCA_035303885.1 Zeimonas sp.
TGCAGGGACGGGCCCAGCTGTCCGCACTGCAGCGAGCAGCGAAGATCGCCGCGGGGCGGCGCCCCGGTGCGGAGCGGGTCGATGCGAAGGCCGAATGGACCTCCGGCCGTATCGCGTTTCTCGGCGGTTATCCGATATCGCCTGCGCTCGCGGAACAGCTCGACCGACTCGATGCGACCGCGGCGCCACGAGTTCGCGCAGCGACTCTGATCGACGTTCGTCCACCCGTTGCCGAAGGCACCGTGTCGCCGTCGGAAGCGCTGCGGAATCGCGCGCGCGCGTGGCAGGAGAGCGGCGTCGCCGTCGAAGTGCTCGTCGTCGAAGGGGCGCCGTTTTGGAACGTTCCCGATCTCGTCGACCTGCCGTCGCTCGTCGAGGCGACCGCGGCCGCCGTCGAACGGCATGTACGGGAGTCGCGTTCATGAGCGCGTCGGTCGTCCGTTGGGAAGCGGTGGAATCGCTGCTTCGCTTCGATGGGATGCTCGGCGTGCTCACGTCGCCGGACGCTTCCGATTCCGTCTCCGATCTCGGCGTCGTCATCGTCGTCGGAGGGCCCCAGACGCGCGTGGGGTCGCACCGCCAGTTCGTGACCCTCGCGCGCGCGCTCGCCGATGCCGGATATCCGTGCCTGCGCTTCGATTACACCGGCATGGGCGACAGCCCCGGTCCGATGCCGGATTTCGAGCGGGCGGGGCCGGACATCGGACTCGCGTGCGACGCCCTGCAACGCGAGGTACCGCAGTGCCGACGGATCGTTCTTTGGGGGCTTTGCGAAGGGGCGACGGCCGCGCTCTTCCGTTCGGTCGTCGATGCGCGCATCGCGGGGGTCGTCGCCGCGAACCCGTGGGCCCGCAGCGACGCGACCCGGTCGGCCGCCCTCGTCTCGCAGCACTACGGCTCGCGTTTGCGCTCCCGGGAGTTCTGGACGAAGCTCGTTGCGGGAAGAGTCGACGTGCTGGGTAGCGCGCGCGAGGCCGTGGGGCATCTGCGCACGGCGCTCAGGGTGAGGAACCTTCGGCCGGAGCATGCGCCGCGAGGCGATCTTCCCGCGCGCGTCGCTCGAGCGCTTCACACGAGCGGGCGGCCGGTACGGCTGCAGTTGAGCGGCAATGACCTCACCGCGGCCGAGTTCGAGCTGGCGCTTGCCCCATTCGCCGCGCTGGATGCACCGAACGTGAGCTGCCTGCGCCTCGAGCACGCAGACCACACCTGTTCGAACCCGGACGACTGGCAAGCCGCATTGGCGGATACGATCGCGTTCCTGAGAGGGTTGCAGGCCCGCTAGCACGAAGCGTGCGAGAAACCCCTCGATGCAATAGCCATTAGGGGAAACCAGCGGCCCTGCGGCGCTACCTTCTCGCATTGGATCCACTCTCGTCGTCCGATCCGATGCGGCTCACCCAGGTAGGAATCGAACGTCTTCCCGATCGCATTCGCCTCGTCGGGCGCGTGAAGCGCCTGTCGCGTGGCTCGGTTCCCTGGGCCGTCAGCGATGCGCATTTCGCCGAGAGCTCGGATTTCGCGAACGAGATCCGGTTCGAGTTTTCGCGCGAGCACGAGGCGTTCGTTTCCGATGCGGGGGACGCGTTCGCGATCGCGTTGCTGCTGCCTTCGATGGCCGCCGGCGAGCCGCTCGAGCTCGAGGTCCCGGTTTCGGAATCGCTGCTCTTCGAGCTCGCCGGGATCCGCGACATCTTCCACACCTGGTATCCGCGCTTTCATCGCGTGCCGATCCACGGCGATCCGCGTGCGACTGCGCCCGCGCTGCCGCGAGGGCGCAGCGCCGCCACGTTCTTCTCGGGGGGCGTCGATTCGTTCTACACCCTGCTGAAGCGTCTCGATCACGATCCGCTGCCGGCGCCGATGCGGTACATGATCTTCATGCATGGCGTCGAGCAGTCGTTGGAGGACAGCGAAGCCACCGAGGCTTCGCAGCGCCGGGCGGAGCGGATCGCCGTGCGGACCGGTGTCGAATGCATCGTCGGGACGACGAATCTGCGCTCGCTGTTCCCGCTGCATTGGGAGCGGTACTACTTCGGCAGCGCGCTCGCGGCGATCGCGTCGACGCTCGCCGGCGGCCTGTCGTACGTCTGCATCCCGTCGTCGTTCACCTATCGACACCAGGTGCCGCACGGCAGCAGCCCACTCGTCGACGATCGGTTCTCGACGCCGTCGATCCGGATCGTGCACGACGGCGGCGAAGCGAGTCGGGCGATGAAGACCGCGCGCATCGTCGAGTGGGCGCCGGAGCTCGTGCTCGAGAACCTGCGCGTGTGCATCCTCAACTCGGGCGGCGACTTCAACTGCGGGCGCTGCTACAAGTGCGTGCGGACGGCGGTGGCGCTCGAAGCGCTCGGCGTTCGCGGGCGCATGACGAGCTTTCGGGATGCGTCGACCGAGCATTGGGACCGCGTCATGCTCGACGATCATCCGGTACTCACCGCGGAGAACCTGGAGTTGGCGCGTGAGCGCGGTGCGAACCCTGCGCTCGTCGCGCGACTCGAGCGCGTCGTTCGCCGGATCCACCGGTACGACGGGGTCGCGGCCTACGCGAAGAACTCGCCGCTGCAGCACCTGTTGCCCGTCTACCGGCGCGCGCGGGAGCTCGCGGGCGGAAGACCCAGGATGCACTGAAGACGCGGCAGCCGGTGTGCTCCCAGGGGTGTTTTCGGGAGAAGCGGTGTCTCGGCAGTCGATCGGCATGGACGCGGCGACGCTCGCCGAAATCACGGGCGGGCGATGGACCGTCCTTCCCCCCGCGAGCTGGCGCTATGGGGGGCTGTGTTTCTCGGCGTTCGACCACGCGAACGGCCAGCTCGTTCTCCTGCGCACCGCGCAGATGGAGTACGGCGTCCCGCTCGAGCGCCTGAACGCAAGGCTCGCCCGTGGGGGGTTGCTCGCCGCACCCGACGTCGACCTGTCGACCATCTCCGCCCCCGTTCTGCGCGTCGAGTCGGTTCCCGACGCGCTGCGTGCGCTGGTTGCGCGATTGCGCAGCGGCACGAACACGATCGCTTTGGCCGTCACCGGCAGCGTCGGCAAGACGAGCTCGTGCCATCTGCTCGCGCACCTGCTCAGGCGTCACGGAAGCGTCCGATCGAACGGCCAGAAGAACTTCCACGATGGCGTGCTGTGCCAGGCGGCAAACCTTGGCACCGCCGATTTCCTCGTCGTCGAGGTGTCGCTGCAGGCGCTCGTGCAGAACGCAACGTCGGCGTTGCGACCGCATGTCGCGCTGTTGACGCATGTGTCGCCCGTGCACGCCGACCTGCACAGCGGACTGGCCGAGCTCACCGAGAAGAAGGCCCGCCTGCTCGCCGACCTTCCCCCGGACGGCACGGCCGTGGTCAACCGCGATCTCGAGCATTTCGACCGTGCCGAGCGGATCGCGCGTGCCAGCGGCGCCCGTGTCGTCACCTTCGGCGTGCACGAGACTTCGGATTTCCGGCTGCTCGCCTACGACGCCGCCTCGCGCACGGTCACCGCCCGCTTCGGGCGCGAGCCGGTGCACTATCGGCTCGGGCTGCCGGGGCGGCACATGGCGCTGAACAGCCTCGGCGTTCTCGCTGCGGTGCAGGCCGCCGGCGTGCCGTGGCGAACGGTGCTCGACGACTGCGAAACGATCCGACCGGCGATGGGCCGTAGCGGCATCGAAGCGCTTCATGTCTGCGGTCGCCGGGTGACGGTGATCGACGATTCCTACAACGCGAGCCCCGCTTCGATGCAGGCTGCGTTCGCGCTGCTCGCGTCGCTGCAGCCGGCACCCGGCGGGCGTCGCGTCGCCATTCTCGGGGACATGCTCGAGCTCGGCGCGGACTCCCGCGCCCTGCATGAGACGTTGGCCGAGCCGCTGCTGGCGGCCGGCGTGGATGCGGTCCTGCTGTGCGGCGACGAGATGCGCGCGCTGCGGGATCGGCTCGCGGGCGCCGGATGTCCGGTGCAGTGGTTCGAATCGACGCACGGAATGCTCGAGCCGCTCGCGCGGAGCCTGCGGGACGGCGACGTGCTCCTCTTCAAGGGCTCGTATGGAAGCGACGTGCGCGAGGTGGCGGCGGAGCTGCGCCTGCTGCGCCTCGTGCCGAGCCCCCTGCCGAGCTTTCAGCAGCCGGTCGTCTCGACCTTCCTGTCGCTGCAGCGCGCGCTCGAACGGGCTCAGACGCGAGTGCCAGCTCCGGTGGGGCGGTGGGTGCGCTGGCAGTTTCGGAAGCTCGGTGGGTTGGTCTGAAGCGTCGTGCGGTCCGAGGCATGGGATAGCGGAGCAGCAAGGATGGGAGCGATTCGAAGAAACGAGCTCGAAAGCGTGTATGGGCTTTTGCTGACGCCGTACAGGGCATCCTACGCCGGCCCGAGGACGCCGCGTCCGTGGACACGCCCCCTACGCAGGACCGCGAAGGCGATCCTGGCGGTCGCGCGCTACGGACCCGGCGTCGTGCGCCATCACTCGGTGGGCTTCGGCAAGCAGACGCGCAGGCTCGTACAGTGCCTACGGGACGGCTTCAGCGTCGAGGATTTCTACCGTTACCGCCTGTATCGTCAGCCCTCGGACACGCTGTTCGTGCCTTCGCAGTTCAACTACGAGATCCGTTCGAATCTGTATCGGAAGCTCGGTATCGATCCCGACCTGCTGGCCGACAAGCGCCGCTTCGCGAAAGCGGCTGCCGAAGCGCAATTGCCGATTGCCCACACGATCGCGGACTTCTCGGAAGGTCAGGTGCGGTGGTGGGCGGGGAATTCGCTTCCGACCGTCGACCTTTTCGCGAAGGAAGCACAGGCGATGTGCGGTCAGGGCGCCATGTCCTGGCGTTGGAACGGAAGCGGGTGGGTCGACGAGGAGTCGGGAGCGACGTACGACGAAGCACGACTGCTCGCACGCCTGGCGCAGTTGTCGAAGCAGGCGCCGTACA
>DATGRE010000231.1:0-4119 GCA_035303885.1 Zeimonas sp.
CCTCGGGCGCCGCGACGCTGACGGCTTCTTCTACGTCACCGGGCGCATCAAGGAGCTGATCATCAAGGGGGGCGAGAACATCGCGCCGCGCGAGATCGACGAGGTCCTGTTGCGCCACCCGGCCGTCGCCGACGCGGCAGCGGTCGGCATTCCCGACCGGCACTATGGCCAGGAGATCCTCGCCTGCGTGATCGTCCGCGAGGACCGGCGCGGCGCGCGCGACGCCGAGCAGGAGTCGCTGCGCGAGGAACTGCGCGCGTTCTGTACGACCCACCTCGGCCGCTACAAGACGCCGAAGCACATCCGCTTCGTCGACGAGCTGCCCCGCGGCCCGTCGGGCAAGGTGCAACGGCTCAAGCTGCTCGAGCGCTCCTGAGTCGCCACGGCTGCCGCCGCGGCGAACCGACTATGATGGCGGCTTCGCCCATGGTCCAGGACGTCCGCATGAGCAAGACCACGTCGATGACGGTAGAAGTTCGCTTTGGCGATTGCGATCCCGCCGGCATCGTGTTCTTTCCGCGCTATCACCGGTGGATGGATGCCGCTTCGCTGCATTTCTTCATGAGCTTCGGCGTGCCGCCGTGGCACGAGCTCGAGCGCGTCAACGGCATCATCGGCACGCCCCTGCTCGAGCACCACACGCGCTTCTTCAAGAGCGCGACCTACGGCGAGACACTGCACGTGCTGACCGGCATCGAGGAGTGGCGCGCCAAGGTCTTCATCCAGAAGCACACGATCCATCGCGGCGACGAACTGATCTGCGAAAGCCGCGAAACCCGTGCCTTCTGCGTCCGCGACCCCGGCGACCGGGCGCGCATCCACGCAGTGCCGATTCCCGAGGACGTTCTCGCGAAGTGTCGCTGAGCGCGGGCAAGCCCGCGCGTGTCGCTGAGCGCGGGCAAGCCCGCGCGTGTCGCCGAGCGCGGGCAGCCCCGCGCGTGCCACTCGGCGCGGGCAAGCCCGCGCTCAGATCATCAGGCTCGAGTCGTCGCCGGCGCTGGCCAGTTCGTCACGACCGGGCGCCGTCGTGGCGTGGCCGTCGCTGGCCGATCCGGCGGGACTGCGGTGAACGATGCTCGAGCTGTGCATGCGCCCCTGGTCGATCGTCAGCACGAGGTCGGGATAGCGGCGCCGATCGGCCGCCTCGCCGGGCTGGTGTCCGTCGTCCTGCCGGAAGCCGTGGATCGTGCCGCTGAACCAGGTCGCCAGGATCCGCTCCCCGGCGAAGGGGAACAGGTTGCGCAGCATGACCGGCGAACTGTCCGACCACTGGCCCGCGAGTGCGACCAGGTACAGCCAGCCGTCGTCGATCTCCCAGGTCGCCGCGTAGCCCCGGCAAGGCGGACTCGCGCCGTCCTGCAGGTGCGGACGCTCGCCGATCAACCCGAAATAGGCCTCGAGCGGCTGCTCGTCGAGCAGGAACTTCTTGTCGCGAAACGCGAGCGTGTCGCCGTGATACGTGCCCATCTCCGCCCCCCGGGAGCGCCTCCGTCCGTCATGGAACGACTATCGCCGCGCGCGCGTGCGCATGACGATCCCGAAGCGGACGAAGCGGCTGCCGGCGCCGCCGAACGGTCGGAGGCCGTCAGCTGGCCGCAACGCGCAGCGGCTCGCGGGCCGTGGCGTGCTCGCCGCCCGCGGAATCGCCCTGCACCCGTTCGACGCCCGGCCGCGCCGCGGCACCGCGGTCGTGTCCGGTCCAGCGGCGAAACAGCTGGTGCTCGACGCCGACCTGGTCGAGCGCCTTGCCGATCGTCTGGTGCACGATGTCCATGATCGATTCCGGCCGATGATAGAAGGCCGGCATCGGCGGCAGGATGGTCGCACCGCAATCGGCGGCGCGAACCATCAGCTCGAGGTGCCCCTTGTGCAGCGGCGTCTCGCGCACCATCAGCACGAGCGGCCGGCGCTCCTTCAGCGTGACGTCGGCGGCGCGCACGACGAGGTTGTAGGTGAACGAATTGGCGATCGCCGACAGCGTCTTGACGGTGCACGGCGCGACGATCATGCCGCGCGTGCGGAACGATCCGCTTGCGACCGCCGCGCCGACGTCCTTGTTCGGATAGACGACGTCGGCCAGCGAGCGGACGTCGTCGAGCGAGTACTCGGTTTCGATCGCCAGGTTCATGCCGGCCGCCTCGCTGAGGATCAGGTGCGTCTCCTGACCCAACTCCTTGAGCACGCGCAGCATCTCGACGCCGTAGACCACCCCGGTCGCACCGGTGATGGCCACCACCAATGGCAAGCTCATTTCGCGTCTCCCCCGTCCGCCGTTCAGGCCGCGTGCGCGTGCCGTCCGGCATCGACCGATTCGATGACCGGAAACCCGGCCGCCTCGAGCGCACCGACGACGGCCGGTACGTCGTCGGCGTGGAAGCGGATGATGACCCGCTTGTGCGGGTACTCGTCGTTGGCGTGCGCTGCGTGCGAGGCGACCGGATAGAGCCCCTGCAGCACGGCTCCGGCGGCCTCGGCGACGTCGCAGATCTGCCCGAGCACGCCCGGGCCGAGCCGCATCGGCGCGAGCGTCACGCCGCTGCGCCGCTCCCACGCCCCGAGGCAGTGGGCGGCCAGCTGGAAGATCTCGTTGGCCGAGATGACGCCCACCACGCGGTCGCCATCGATCACCGGGAACTGCGCGACGCCCAGTTCCTGGCCGCGCCGCAGGCAGTGCTCCATCGTGTCGCTGGCCTCCACGGTGGCCGGATTTCGCACCATCACGTCCCTGACCCGCAGCCGCGTCACGAAGAAGCTGAACTCGTCCGGGTCCTGCGTGCGCAGCACGAACTGCCCCATCCGCAGCAGGTTCGCGCGCGTGACCAGTCCGCGCAGCCGGCCGTCGTCGACGACCGGCAGCGCGTGGAGGTTGTTGTCGCTGATCAGGCGCTTGGCCTCCGAGACGAGGGTATCGCTCGGGATCGTCATCGGATCGGGGTTCATCCAGTTGCGCACCAGCATCGCCGCTACTCCTGCCCGGCCGCAGCGAGCGCCGGCGCCCTGGCCTGCCGGTACAGCCGCACGAACTCGTCGACCGCGGCCCTCGCGAACTCCGCCGTGTACAGGTGCAGGTCGATCTCGCGCACCCGTTCGGGCTCGTCCAGCTTCTGCTTCAGCCGCTCGACGAACGCCGCATCGGCCGCCGGATCGTAGATGGGGCGCCCCTCCCGGTCCAGCGACGACCAGCCGCGAAGCGGCACGAGGAAGGTCCACGGGCCCCTGGCGCGGTTGAGCCGCTCGGCGATCACGTCCGCCGCGTGGCGCAGCTCGTCGGCGGTCGTGCGCACCTGCACGCGCAGCCTGTCCTGCACGTATTGCGGCCGGTCTTTCGTTTTCTCGAGCATGTCAGCGCGCCCGCCGTACGACAGGATGTCGAGGCCGCACGGCGCGAGCACTGCCGGAACCCCGGTTTCGACCGCCGCCATCAGCCGGTCCGGCCCCGGGTCGCGATTGCCGCGGTACAGGTGCTCCATGACGCCGCCGATGCAGATGTCGAGCACGCCGTGAAACGCCCCGTCGCGAATCATCTCCTCCATCGCGCGGTCACCCTTGCCCTGCGCGTGGCAGACGATCGGCGTGAAGCCGGCTTCCTCGAGCATGCCGAGCGCGGCCTGCACCGCCATCTCGCCGAAGCCGAACGACGACACCGCCACGCAGGGTTTGTCGAACTGGATGTCGGTGCCCTGCGTCATCTCGACCATGCCGCAGATCGCGCCGACTGCGTTGACGATCTGCGCCCTGAGCAGCGGGTTCATCTTCACGATGTCGAGCACCGTGTGGTGCATCGTGATGTCGCGCGTGCCGACGTACTGGTCGATGTAGGCCGGGTGCGCGGCCATCGGCGAGGCCATCAGCTTCGGCATCCCGAACGGCAGCCGCTTCATGATCGACGTCGCCACCAGCGTCGCGGTACCGCCGCCGATCCCGATGATGCCGTGCACGCGCCCCGCGCGGAGCAGTTCGTCGACGATTGCCGCGGCACCGCGGATCTGGTTGTTGGTGGCGGTGTCGCGGTCGCTGCGGTACTTCTCGCGCACGACCTCGATCGGCAGGCCGCCGCGCGCCGCCACCTCCTCGGTGCGAATGTCGCCCGCGAACGGCGGCGGCTCCTCCATGCTGAAG
>DATGRE010000232.1:0-21661 GCA_035303885.1 Zeimonas sp.
CGACGACTATCTGCGCGCGGTCGCGCAGGCGGTGCACGCCGTGGGCGGCCTGTTCGTGCTCGACTGCATCGCCTCGGGTGCGCTGTGGGTCGACATGCGCGCGCTCGGCGTCGACGTGCTGGTGAGCGCGCCGCAGAAGGGCTGGAGCGGCCCGGCGTGCTGCGCGCTGGTCGCGCTGGGCGAGGCGGCGCGCGAGCGGATCGATTCGACGCAGAGCACGAGCTTCTCCTGCGACCTGCGCCGCTGGCTGCAGATCATGGAGACCTACGAGAACGGCGCGCACGCCTATCACGCGACGCTGCCCACCGACGCGCTGCTGCGGGTGCGCGACGCGATGCACGAGACGCAGCGCTTCGGCTTCGATGCGGCACGCCGCGCGCAGTTGCGCCTGGGCGAGGAGGTGCGTGCGATGCTCGCGCGCAAGGGCTACCCGAGTGTGGCAGCCGCCGGCTTCGAGGCGCCGGGCGTCGTCGTCTCGTATACCGACGACGAGGCGATCCAGTCCGGGCGCAGGCTGATGGAGGCGGGGCTGCAGATCGCGGCCGGCGTGCCGCTCGCGGTCGACGAGCCGGCGGATTTCCGCACGTTCCGCATCGGGCTGTTCGGGCTCGACAAGCTGGCGAACGTCGATCGCACGGTGAGCACGCTCGCGCAGGCCTTCGAGCGGCTCTGAGGCCGCGTTCCTCGCTTCCCCGCGTGCGGCGCGCTTCCCCGCGGGCGGCGCGCTTCCCCGCGGGCGGCCCGCTACGCCGCGGGCTCGGGAAACAGCTCTCCCTGGCGGGTGGACAGGTATTCGTCAAGCGGCACGGGCATGCCGACGGCGTAGCCCTGGGCGGTGTGCACGCCCATCCGGCTCAGGGCCGCCAGCGTTTCGGCATCCTCGACGCACTCGGCGCAGACCTCGATGCCGAGCACCGAGCCGATGTCGATGACGGAGCGAACGACGGCATGGCTCATCGGGTCGGACAGCAGGTTCCGCACGTAGTTGTCGCCGATCTTGATCTGCTGTACCGGGAGCGTCTTCAGGTACGCGAACGACGACAGGCCGGTGCCGAAGTCGTCGAGCGAGAACGTGAAGCCCAGGTCGCAGATCTCCTGCATCACGGCGAAGGCGGCATCGATGCTCGCGACCGCGGCGGTCTCGGTGACCTCGAAGCACAGCCGGTTCGGCGGGATCGATGCGGCCGCGGCGGTCTCGCGGATGAAGTGCGCGATGTCCTTCTCGCTCAGCGACAGCCCCGAGAGATTGAGGTTGAAGATCGTGCTGTCGTTCCTCGCGACGAAGTCCGTCAGGCGTGCGCAGACGTTGCGGATCACCCACTGATCGATCTTCGGCATCAGGCTGTAGCGCTCGGCGGCGGGGATGAACGCCATCGGCGGTACGATCGTGCCGTCCGGGCAGCGCAGCCGCAGCAGGATCTCGACGCGCTCGGCGACGCCCGCCTTCAGCGGCTGCGCCCGCTGGCAGTAGAGCAGGAAGCGATCCTCGCGCAGCGCATCGGTGATCCGCGTCACCCACTGCATCTCGCCCTTGCGCTCGAAGAGCTCCATGTCGTCGGGCTGGTACACCTGGACGCGATTGCGGCCCTTCTCCTTGGCCGCGTAGCACGCCGCGTCCGCCTCGCTGAGCAGCTGCGCCGTGCTGATGCTCGATGCGGTGATCGGCACGATGCCGATGCTCATGCTGATCTCGAAGGCCCGGTTCTCCCAGGTGAAGCGGAATCCGCTCAGGCTGTCGCGCATCTCCTCGAGGATCGACGCTCCCTTGTCGAGCGGGCAGTTGTACAGCAGCACCGCGAACTCGTCGCCGCCGAGCCGCGCGAGCACGTCGCCCTCGCGAATCCTCTTGCGAAGGAGGAACGTGATCTGCCGCAGCATCCGGTCCCCCGCCGTATGCCCACAGGTGTCGTTGACCACCTTGAACTGGTCGAGGTCGATGTAGGCGAGGACGTGGTGGCCGTCGCGCGTCTTCGCGTGCTCCAGCAGCTCCTGGAGCCGGCGATCGAATTCGCGCCGGTTGATCAGTCCGGTGAGCGCGTCGCGCGTCGCGTGGTACGAAAGCAGGTGATCGTTGTTGCGGGGGGCCTCGGCGTCGTAGAAGACGACGACGCAGCCCACGATGCTCGCGTCGCGCCCGCGGATCGGCGCGGCCGAATCCTCGATGGCGATCCTGCGTCCGTCGCGCCGCCGCAGCACGTGGCCGCTGGCGAGGCCCACGACCTGGCCTTCCTTCAGGCACACGCCGATCGGATCGACCACCGAGGCGTGCAGCGTGTTCTCGATGTGGAAGATCTCGGTGCCCCTTCGGCCTCGCGCCTCGAGTGCGGTCCATCCGGTGAGCTCCTCGGCGACCGGGTTCAGGTAGTTGATCCTGCCCTGCGCATCGGTGGTGATGACCGCGTCGCCGATCGAATGCAGCGTGATCTCGGCGAGCTCCTTCTGCAGGAACAGTGCGTCGGCATTGCGCTTCACCGCGCGCAGGCTCAGCGAAGCCAGGTATCCGGCGAGCAGCAGGAACACGACGAACGCGGCGGCGAGCAGCCGGTTGCGCGCGGCCAGTCCTTCCAGCTGCCCGGCCGCATGCATGGCGGCCGCATCGGAGAGCGCGACGATGGTGTCGATCTGGGCGGTGGTCGTCTCGTACCACGCCGCGCCGTCCAGCGGATAGTCGCCGGTCAGCGCCGCTTGCAGCATCTCGTCGACGACCCCGTCGAAGCGCTGGCCGAGCGTGTCTTCGACGACCGCCATCACCTCGCGCAGATGCGGCGCCAGCCCCGGAAGGTCGCGCATCGTGCGCAGCTCGTCGATCGTCTCGCGGATCGTGATCCGGGCGATCCCGATCTGTTCGAGGAAGAATCCGCTGACCGGTTCCCGGCTCTCCGCGTACGCCGCGAGCATTCCGCGGATCTGACCCGCATGCTCGCTGAGCAGCCAGGCCGTGCGCGCGAGCGACAGATGCAGGCGGACGACGTCCGCGGGGATCTCCACCGCCGCCAGCAGCTGGTCGCGCAACTCGGCGCAGGCGAGATTGTTCGCGGTCGCCACCCGCAACCATTCCTGGGCCGTGACGTGGAGCATCCCCGTTTCGATGCTCCGGTGCGCGCGCGTCCGTGCATCCTGCAATCGTTCGCGTGCCGCCCGCGCGCGTTGCACGTGCGCCTCGATCAACGGCGCGTTTCGCGACGTCTTCGCCAGGAGGCCGTCGATCCGCGTCAGCGCGCGCTGCCAGCTCGCCTCCGATTCGTCCTGCAGCCGTCGCAGTTCGTCACGCATCCGGGTGCCGCTCCGGCTCGCGATGCTGGCCGACATCAGTCCGCGTTCGCGCGCCTGGAAGGCCGCCGCGCGAAGCAGTTCGCCCGCGGCTTCGTGCGCATCACCCAGGCGCTCCAGCTCGAAGCGCGACTGGATCGCCTGCGTGACGATCACGAGTCCGACGCCGAACGCCATCAGCGCGGCCATGGCGACCGAGACGTGGACCAGGTTTCGAAGGAAGAAGCCGCGCACGTACGCCTCGCTTCTTTTTGTTCTGGTGCACGCTTATAGCGTACGCGTACCGAAATAAGGCGCCTCCGTCGCCCATTTACAACGCCTGACCTTGGTTTGGGTCAACGGGATCGGCGGCCGGTCTCGCGGTGCCGGGCGCGCAGCGCCGCGAGGCCGGCCGCCGCCGGCAGCAGCGCGAACAGCGCGAATCCGGTGCCGTACGAGCCGCCGGCGCGGATCACCTCCGAGAAAAGCACCGGACCCGACATGCTGCCGGCGAAAGTGAAGAACTGCGAGGCGCCCGCCACCGTCGCCACGTCGGCGCGCTCGCGTGCGGTGCGCGCGAGCTCGGCGAAGTAGACGCCGTTCCATCCCATCCCGGTCGCCGCGCAGAAGAGCGCGGCCGCGAACACCCATCCGTCGCCGGTCGTCGGGCGCAGCAGCGCGAGTGCGAGCAGCGAGGCCGCCATCGCCAGGCCGAGCCAGCCGAGCAGGCGCCCGGCGTCGATCCAGCGGTCGGCCGCGTAGCCGAGGGCGATCCTCGCGATCGTGCTGACCACCTGCGCGGCGGCGAGAATCGCGGCGGACCACGCGAGCGGATGCGCGAGCTGCAGGTTCAGCAGCGAGACGAGGAAGGTGATGAAGACGAGCTGCGTCGTGGCGAAAGTGAACGACATCAGGCTCAGGCGCCGCAGCGGCGGGTCGCGCAGCACCGAGCGCAATGCGGCGAACCCGGCGGTGACGCGCTGCTCGCCGGCGCCGTCCGTGACCACGGAGTGTGGCGTGTGCGGCGGCTCGTGCGACGCGCCCAGCGGTTCGGCCGACCATTCGGCATCGTGTGCGACCTGCGGCTTCGCCCACGGCTCGAGTCTGTGCACTGTCGGAAACAGCATCGCGGCGAGTGCCGCGCAGGCGGCGCCGGCGAGGGCGATCGACGGCTGCCAGCCCAGTGTCGCCAGGCCCAGGGGCATCAGCAGTCCGGAGAGCGCGACGCCCAGCGGGACGCCGGTCTGCTTGATCGAGAAGAAGAGCGCACGGCGAGCGGTCGGCGAATGGCGCTCGAGCAGCGTCGTCGACGCCGGATTGATCAGCCCGTAGCCGCTGCCGATCGCGATCGACGCCACGAGCAGCAGCGCCGTCGTGCCGCTGGTGGCGGCGAAGGCGCCGACCGCGCACGAGAACATCGCCGCCTGGCTCAGCCGCACCGCGCCGAGCGCGGCGACGCCGCGACCGGCCCACAGGCCGCAGAGCATCGCCATCAGATACGCGAGGCCGACGAACGGCCCGACGCGCTCGGGCGGGTAACCGAGCGCCGGTGCCACGGCCGGCGCCAGCACCGACGGGGCGCTTAGCAGCAGCGTGGCGAGCATCTGCACGCCCAGCGTAACGAACAACGCGAGCAGCGGACGGGTTCGGCGCGCGGCGCCGGAGGAAGACGGGGACGGGGGCATTGCAGGGCGACGCGGGGCAGGGCCTGCGTCTTGCGTCGAGTGTATCCGACGGATACCCTCCCCGGTATCAGCCGAATCCATGATCCGGATCAAAGGACCGCCATGGTGTTGCGACTACGTTCCGGAAATCGGCGTCAGAGGCCGATCCGCAGGGGGAGTTTGATGAAGCAGATCGAACCGCACGATCGCGGCCGGCGCGCCTGGCTCGCCGGCGCCGCGGCGCTGGGCGCGGCACCGTTTGCGGCGCACGTGCCGCCGGTGCGCGCCGAGCGCCCGAAGACCGCCGCGCGCATCGTCATCGCGGGGGCCGGCCTCGGCGGCCTGGCGGTGGCCAACCGGCTCGCGAAGTCGCTCGACGGCGCGCGCATCACGCTCGTCGACGCGAAGCGCGAACACAACTACCAGCCCGGCTATACGCTGGTCGCCACCGGCGTCTGGCCGATCGAGAAGGTGCGCGACGCCAACGCGAGCTTCGTTCCGGCCGGCGTCGACTGGGTGCAGGAGTCGGTGGCCGCCTTCGATCCGCAGGGCAACCGCGTCGAGACCGCCGGCGGCCGGTCGATTCCCTACGATTACCTGGTCGTGGCGACCGGCCTGCACCTCGACTACGCGCAGATCGACGGGATGGACGTCGGCGCCATCGGGCGCAACGGCCTCGGCAGCGTCTACGCGAGTCCGCAGGCGGCCGCGGCGACCTGGGCGGCGATGGATGCGTTCCGTGCGCGCGGCGGCGACGCGTTGATGACGCTGCCGTCGACGCCGCTGAAGTGCGCCGGCGCCCCGCTGAAGATGACCTTCATGCTCGCCGATCGCCTGCGCCGGGCCGGCACGCGCGGGCGCTCGTCGATCCGCTTCCACTCGGCGCTGCCCACCGACACGGTATTCGGCGTGCAGGCGGTCAACGACAATGTGCTCGCGCGCTGGCGGGCGCTCGGCGTCGAAACCGAATACCTGAGCAAGCTCGTTGCGGTCGACCCCGGCGCGCGCCGCGCGACCTTCGCATCGCCCGAAGGCGAGCGCACCGAGGTCGCCTACGACTTCCTGCACGTCGTCCCGCCGATGCGCGCGGTCGATGCCGTGAAGAACAGCGAGCTCGCCTGGCAGGACGGACCCGCCGCTCCCGGCGGTTGGCTCGAGGTCGACCCCGAAACGCTGCGGCATCGGCGCTTCCCGAACGTGTTCGGCATCGGCGACATCAACGGCACACCGCGCGGCAAGACCGCGGCCACCGTGAAGAAGAGCGCGCCGATCGTCGCCGCCAACCTGGTCGACGTCCTGGCGGGCCGGGAGCCGTCTCAGCGATTCGACGGCTACACGTCGTGCCCGCTGCTCGTGCGCGAGGGCTCGGCGATGCTGATCGAGTTCGACTATGACGGAAGGCTCACGCCGACGCTGCCGCTCGTCGATCCGCTGCAGGAGAGCTGGGCCGCCTGGGTGATGAAGACGCGCCTGCTCAAGCCCGCGTATCTCGCCGTGCTGCGCGGCCGCGCCTGAAGGGGGAACCGCATGTACGAGATCTGGCTGGCTGCCAACATCGTCTGGGAGACGGCGCTCGCGCACGCGTCGTGGACGGTCCCGCTGGCCGTCGCGTTCGTCGCGCTGGTCGCCTGGGCCATCGTGCGCGGCGGCGACTGGCGCCGTGCCTGGCGCTGGGCGTGGACGAGCGCCGTCGTTGCGTTCGTCGCCGCCTTCGCGGCGCTGCCGTCGTTGTCCGGTGCCCGATGGTCCGACCTTGCGTACGTCGTCGACTGGGCGCTGCTCGTCGCGCTCGCGGCGGCGGCGGGCTTCGTGGTGGGCGCGTACGTCTGGGCGGCGGCTGCCGCACTGCGCCGACGCGCCGCGCCGCGCGGCTTCGCGCCCGCACGGGCCACCCGCTGAGTGCGGCCAAAGCCCCCGGCGCACGCTTTCGTTTCGGACGCGCAGCAAGCTGCGATACGCTTGCCGGGTTTCGCCCACCGGAGGGGGAGCCCGGCATGCAGGAGGAGGCACGGCGCGCGCGCGAGTCGCTGCGCGCGCTACGGAACTGGATCGTCGCGGCGCTGGGCGGCCTGCTCGTTCTCGGCGGCTGCGCGGCGATCGTTCCCGGCGGCGATCGCCGGCCTCCGATCGTCTTCGTGCACGGCAACGGCGACAACGGCGCGGTCTGGACGACCACGCTGTGGCGATTCGAATCCAACGGCTGGCCGCGCGAGCGGCTGCACGTCATCGACTTCCCGCATCCGCACGCGCGCGACGACGACGCGAAGCCGCAGCCGGGCCGTTCGTCGACCGCCGATCAGATGCGTCATCTGTCGCAGCAGGTCGACCGCGTGCTCGCGGCGAGCGGTGCCTCGCGCGTCGTGCTGATCGGGCACTCGCGCGGCGGCTATGCGATCCGCAACTACATCGAGAATGGCGGCGGCGCCGACAAGGTCTCGCACGCGATCCTCGCGGCCACGCCGAATCACGGCGTCTGGATCGGAGACTTCCTGCCGGGCAGCGAGTTCAACGGCGCCGGTCCGTTCCTCACGGCGCTGAACGCGCCGCGCGGGCCGCGCGAGCTGGAGGTCACGCCTGGTCCGAAGTGGATGACGCTGCGCTCCGACGGCAACGACAAGTACGCGCAGCCCGACGGGCGATGGCTCGGGCGTCCCGACTTCGCGACGGGCGTCGACGCCGACGGACCGGCGCTGCGCGGCGCGCGCAACGTCGCGCTCGGGCCGGTCGACCACCGCGAGGCGGCCTTCGGTCCGCGCGCCTTCGACCGCATGTGGCATTTCCTCACCGGGGAATGGCCGGTGCGCACGGCGATCGTTCCCGAGTCGTCGCCGGTCCTCGACGGGCGCATCCTGCAGCCGGAGTCGAACCTGCCGATGGCCGGCGTGCGCGTCGAGATCTACGAGGTCGCGCCGGTCAGCGGAGAGCGGCTCGGCGGGCCGCTGCATGCGCGCACCACCGGCGCCGACGGCCGCTGGGGACCGCTGTCCGCGCGTCCCGACGCGCCCTACGAGTTCGTGGTGAGCGCGCCCGGATTCGCGGTCACCCACGTCTACCGTTCGGCGTTTCCGCGCTCGTCGACGCTCGTGAACCTGCGCCCGGCGACGCTCACCGACGCGCAGAAGCGCGCGGGCAGCGTCGTCACGATGACGCGACCGCGCGGCTACTTCGACCTGCAGCGCGACCGGATGAGCCTGGACGGCAAGCCGCTGCCGGACGTGCCGCCCGGCGTTCCGGGCGTGTCGTCAGTGACGCTGCAGCTGCCGCCCGGCCCGCCGCGCACCGTGCTCGCCGAGTTCAACGGCGAGCGCATCGCCGTGCGCACGTGGCCGGCCGCCGACGACCACGCGGTCGTCGCCGAGCTGCATTACTGAGGTCGCAGCCGCGCTTCGAGCAGCCGTCGCGCGAGCTCGGCGAATCCGGTGCCCGCCCGCGACGGCGTGATCCAGGCTGGCATCGCGTCGAGGTGTGCGGCGAAGTCGGTCACGTTTGCCACGCCCACCGCGTTCGGGAAGAACGCGAACATCGGCGCGTCGTTCGGCGAGTCGCCGACGAACACGCAGCGTGCGCGCTCGGCCGGGTCGTCGAGGTCGACCGCGAAGCGCTCGCGCATCATCAGCCGCGTCGTCTCGAGCTTGTCCCAGTCGCCGAACCAGCCGTTGACGTGGATCGAACTCACCTTCGCGTGCATGCCCATCGCGCGCATCGTCGCGACGATGCGGTCGACCGCGGCATCGGGCAGCGGCGCGACGTCTTCGCGGAAGTCGATCGCGACGTCGTGCAGCCGGCAGAACTGGTCGGACGCCAGCGCGCTTCCGGGCACTTCGCGCAGGATGCGCGCGGCGGCCCTGCGCAGGCGCCGGGCGTTGGCGGCGCGCGTCGCTTCGTCGATCCGATGCCGCGTGCGCAGCCGGCCGGCGTCCTCGTCGTGCCACATCCAGAACGCGCCGTTCTCGCCGACGACGGCGTCGACCGGCCACATCCGGGCGATGTGGTCGCACCAGCCCGCCGGGCGGCCCGTCACCGGCACGACGCGCAGGCCGGCTTCGCGCAGCGAGGCGAGCGCCGCGTAGGCGGCCGCGGTGATCCGTCCGTCGGTGCTCAGCGTGTCGTCGATGTCGGTGAGCACCGTGTGCACGCGCACGGCCTCGGCGTCGGGCCAGTCGGCGAGCGGCCGCGGCGCCCCGGACACGCTCATTCGAGCTCGATCAGCACGGGCTGGTGATCCGACGCCTGCGTGTGCGCATCGACCCGCAGTGCCTTGAGCCGCGGCGCGAGGTCGGCGCTGGCGAAGATGTAGTCGCAGGTGTGCGGTGCGGGCCACTGCTCGCGGTCGTGCACGCCGTTGGTGTGCTGGTGTGGCTCGCCCGGATGCAGCTGCTGCCACGCGTCGAGCAGCTCGGGCGTGCCGTCGTCGAAGGGATCGCGGATGCGCGCGTGCAGCGGGTCGTCGGGGGGAAGGTTGAAGTCGCCGGTGAGGATCGCCGAAACCGTCGCGGCCGCCGTGCGGAACGGGGTGTCGGACACGTCGCGCTTTCCCGGGTGTAACGCGTGCCCGCAGGCTTCGGCGTGGCGCGCGCGGATCGCCTCGACCTGCGCCGCGCGCTGCGTCGCCGAGTAGTACTCGAGATGCGTCGTCATCACCCGCAGCGTCCCGAACGGCGCGTCGATCGTCGCCTCGACGAGCATACGCGGCATGCTGCGTGCGTTCGGGTCGAACGGCCAGGGCAGCTGGAAGCGCAGCGCCTGCAGCACCGGAAGGCGCGACAGGATCAGGTTGCCGAAGACGCGCCGCTCGCCCGGCTTCGTGCCCGGGCCGCGCGCGATCACGTCCACCGGCGCGCCGGCGATCGGCGTGTAGTCGGGCAGCAGCCCGGCCAGGAGCTGGAACTGGTTCTCGCCGCGACTGCCGGGCAGCGCCGGGAAGTTCGCCGCCACTTCTTGCAGGCACAGCACGTCGAAGTCGGCCAGTGCGCGCGCATGCTCGACGATGCGTTTCGGGTCGACGCGGCCGTCGACGCCGCGGCACCACTGGACGTTCCAGGTGACGATCTTCAAAAGGCTCTGCCTCGTCGGTGATGGACTGCGGGGCGGGGTCGGTCGAGCGGGTGCGCTGCGGGAGCGAATGGTGCCGAGCGCCTGCCCGCGTGCACGCCGACCGTCGGGCCGTGCCGGAACCCGGGTCGGGCCGACGCATGGGCGGTGGAGTCTATCGCATGCATTTCACGCGCTCAAACGGTTCGTCCCTGCCCGCGTGCCGATTCCGCTGCACGCGTGCACGCGCCGTTGCCGGCCCGCAGGCCGCGCGCGCCGACCATGCGCACCGCCCGCCGGCCGTGCAAGCTCAGCGAATTCCCGCGCGCATGAACGACTGCACGAACTGGCGCTGGAAGAGCAGGAAGCCGACGAGCAGCGGCGCCGAGGTCATCAGCGTCGCCGCGGTGATGATCGACCAGTCCACGCCCTGGTCGGTGGACGAGAACACCTGCAGGCCGACGGTGAGCGGACGCGTCTCGACCGAGTTCGTGATGATCAGCGGCCACAGGAAGTTGTTCCAGTGGTAGCTCACCGACACCAGCGCGTAGGCGAGGTAGACCGGACGTGCGAGCGGAACGTACACCCTCCACAGCACCTGCAGCGGGCCGGCGCCCTCCACGCGCGCGGCCTCGTCGAGCTCCCTGGGCACCGTCTTGAAGGTCTGGCGCAGCAGGAAGATGCCGAAGCCGGAGGCGAAATACGGCAGTCCGATCGCCACGATCGTGTCGCGCAGCCCGATCCGGTTCATCGTCGCGTAGTTCTCGACGATGAGCACGTCCGGCATCACCATCAGCTGCAGCAGCACGAGGAAGAACAGGACGTCGCGCCCGCGGAACTCGAAGCGCGCGAACGCGTAGGCGGCCAGCGTGCCGAGCACGAGCTGCGCGGCGAGCACCATCGTGACGAGCAGGAAGGTGTTCCAGAAATAGCGCGCGAACGGCGCCGCGTGCCAGGCCGCGATGAAGTTCTCCAGCGTGAGCGGCGCGTCCAGCTCGAAGCGCGTCGAGTACTCGGTGGGATGGAAGGCGGTCCACACCGCGTAGGCGAGCGGCAGGATCCACAGCAGCCCGAGCAGCCACGCGCCCGCGGTCTCCAGCGCGTGCGTCAGGCGTGCGCCGAGGAAGGCGCCGGTCGCGTGCGCCGGATCCGCTTCGCGCTCGAGTGCCGGCGCCGCGGTGGCGATGTCCCGGTTCATTGGTAGTGGATGCGCCGGTCGAGCCAGCGGAACTTCACGAGCGCGGTTGCGCCGAGGATGGCGAGCACGACGACCGTGAGCGCCGCCGCGTAGGCCGAATCCCAGAAGCTGAAGCCGACCTCGTAGATGTAGTAGAGCAGCAGGATGCTCGCGTTGTCGGGGCCGCCACGCGTCATCACGAACAGCTGGTCGATCATGCGCACCGAGTTGATCAGCGCGTTGATCAGCACGAACAGCGTGGTCGGCATCAGCAGCGGAAACAGCACGCGCCAGAAATACTGCGCGCGCGAGGCGCCCTCGAGCGCGGCCGCTTCGGCGAGCGTCGGCGAGACCTGCTGCAGCGCCGCCAGGTAGAAGATCATGAAGAAGCCGGCCTCCTTCCAGACCGATACGACCATGATCGCGCCGAGCGCGGTGTCGCGGTCGCCGAGCCAGTTGCGGCTGGCGAAGCCGAGCGCCTGCCCGACCTGGTTCAGCAGTCCGTATTGCGGCGTGTAGAAGAAGAGCCAGATGTTGGCCACCGCGATCATCGGCAGCACGGTCGGCGTGAAATAGGCGAGCCGCAGGAAGCCGCGGCCCGCGATCTTCCCGTTCACCCACAGCGCCATCACGATCGCCAGCGCGATCGACGTCGGAATCGTGCCGAGCGCGAACCAAAGGTTGTTCCACAGCGCCTGCCAGAAGACGTCGTCCTCGAGCATCAGCTGGTAGTTCTCGGCGCCCACCCATACCGAGGGACGCGATCCCTTCGGCGTCGAGAAGAGGCTGTGCCAGGCGGTGGCGACCGCGGGCCAGTGCGTGAACGCGACGAGCAGGACCATCGCCGGCAGCAGCAGCAGCCAGGCGATGACCTGCGTCTGGACGCTGCGCATCGCGTTCACGTGCGCGGCCCGTGCGAACGCACCGGGCGCCGCGTCAGCGGCGGTAGCGCCGCAGGATGCGGTCGGCTTCGCGCTGCGCGTCCTTCAGCGCGTCGGCCGGCGCCTTCGCGCCGGTGAGCGAGGCCTGGATCGCGTCGTTCAGCGCCTTCGTCACGCGCTGGTTCTCGTGCGTGGAGAACTCGGCGACCGAATGCTCGAGCTGGTCGCGCGCGACGGTCGCCTGCGGCACCTCCTGCACGTATCTCTTCATCTCGTCGGTCTCCCACGCGGCCGGCGTGACGGCGACGTAGCCGGTGGCGATGCTCCACTGCGCGGCGCGCTGCGGCGCCGTCGCCCAGCGCACGAACTTCATCGCCGCCTGCTGCTCCTCGGGCGAGGTCTTGTTGAAGACGTAGAAATTACCGCCGCCGGTCGGGCTTCCGCGGCGCTTCTTCTCGGGGAGCATCGCGACGCCGAACGGGAAGGGCGCGTTGGTGCGGATGTTGGTGAGGTTGCCGGTCGTCGTCCAGATGATCGCGGCCTTGCGCTCAAAGAAGTCCTTCGGCGTGGTGCCCCATTCGATGACGCCGCCGGGCATCACCTTGTGCTTGGCCGACAGGTCGACCCAGTACTGCAGCGCCTCGATCGAGCCCGGCCGGTCGAGGTAGGTCTCGGTGCCGGCTTCGTTCATCAGGATCGTGTCGTTCGGCGTGGTCAGCCCCTGGAACAGCCAGTACGGGAAGCCCGACGACGGGATCTTCACGCCCCACTGCGTCACGTTGCCGTTCGCGTCGGTCTTCGTGAGCTTCTTGCCGAACTCGACGAGCTCGTCCCAGTTCTGCGGCGCACGCTCCGGGTCGAGTCCGGCCTCCTGGAACGCCTCCTTGTTCCAGTACAGGACGATCGTCGAGCGCTGGAAGGGCACGCCCCAGGTCTGGCCGCCGGTGCGGCTGTTCTGCATGAACGCATCGTAGAAGCCGTCGAGCCACTGCTTGCCGTCGGCGCCGAGCAGCCCGTCGATCGGCACGATCGCGTCCTCGTCGATCAGCGTGAACATGTCGGTGGACAGCAGCACCGCGAGGTGCGGGGGCTGGCCGCTCTTGAACGCGGTGAGCGCCTTGACGATGCTCTCCTGGTAGGTGCCGGCGTAGACCGGCTTGACCCGGATGTCGGAGTTCTCCTTCTCGAAGTCGGCCGCCATCTGGTCGATCGTCTTCGTCACGGCGCCGCCGACGGCGATCGGATAGTAGAACGTCAGCTCGATGGGCTTCTGCGCGTGCGCGGCGGGCAGCGACGCGGCGACGAGCGACGCGCCGATCGCCTGCAGGACTCTTCTTCTCATGTCGGAACTCTCCTCGGGTGGGAAACGGCAGGAATGGGTGCGTCGTCCCGGCGCCGCCCGCTGGCGGCGTCGAAGAAATGCTGGTCCTCGTCGTTCCAGTCGAGCCAGACGCCTTCGCCGGCGGCGACCGACAGCCGCCCGGGGACGCGCGCGGCGACGGTGTCGACGTCCGGTCCGGCGCCGGGCAGCGAGCAGGTGACGATCGTGTCGGCCCCGAAGTACTCGGCGCTTTGCACGACCGTGCGCAGGCGTCCGCCGCGCGCCAGGCGCACGTGCTCCGGACGCACGCCGACGAGCACGCCCCGCGGCGCGTCGGCGTCGACCAGGCCGAGCGGGAGCACGTTCATCGGCGGCGTGCCGATGAAGCGCGCGGCGAACACGGTGGCCGGATGCGCGTAGAGCTCGGCCGGCGGCGCGTCCTGCACGACGCGCCCGGCGTCGAGCAGCACGACCTGGTCGGCCATGCTCATCGCCTCGGTCTGGTCGTGCGTGACGTAGACCATCGTCATCCCGAGCTTGCGCTGCAGCGCGCGGATCTCGCGCCGCATCTCCTGGCGCAGCTTCGCGTCGAGGTTCGACAGCGGCTCGTCCATCAGGCAGACGGGCGTCTCGGCGATGATCGCGCGACCGAGCGCGACGCGCTGCTGCTGTCCGCCCGAGAGCTGCGCGGGCTTGCGGTCGAGCAGTGCCGACAGGCCGAGCAGCTCGCTCACGCGCGCCAGGCGCGCGGCGCGCTGCGCCGTCGGCTCGCGGCGCACCTTGACGCCGAACAGGATGTTCTCGCGCACCGACAGGTGCGGGAACAGCGCGTACGACTGGAAGACCATCGAGATGCGCCGCTTCGCCGGCGGCAGCGACGTGACGTCGCGGCCGTCGATCACGATGCGCCCGCGTGTGGGCGAGTCGAGCCCGGCGATCATCCGCAGCGTCGTCGACTTGCCGCAACCCGAAGGGCCGAGCAGCACCACGAAGCGCCCGCCGGCCGTCTCGAAGCTGACGTCGTCGACGGCCGCGGTGGCGCCCCAGTACTTGCTCACGTGTTCCAGCGAAAGCGCGCTCATGTCGGTGTGATCCGGAATTCGAGCACGGTCTCGTCACGACTCCAGGTCTGCGCCAGCCGGCTCGCGTTCGCGCGGTTGCGCGAACGGATCGTCATCCGGTACTCGAAGACGCGTCCGTGGTTGTCGAGCCGCCAGCTGATGTTGCTGACGCTGAAGCCGTGCGCGGCGATCACGCGGCGCAGGTCCTCCTCGGTCGGCGCCTGCTCGCGCGAGAAGCTCACGTAGTGGTACGCGTAGTAGAAGGACGGCAGCAGCGATTCGATCCACCGGAACAGCGACAGCGCGGAGATCGTCAGCACGGTGCCGACGACGAGCGGGAAATAGAACCCGATGCCGGCGAGGATGCCGATCGCCGCGGTGATCCAGATCGACGCCGCGGTGGTGAGCCCTCGAACCGACAGGCCCTCCTTCATGATCACGCCGGCGCCGAGAAAGCCGATGCCGGTCATGATCCCCTGCGCCATCCGCGTCGGGTCGACGCGTACGATCTCCGCCGCGCCGGGGAACCAGTGCGACTGGTACATCGTCACCAGCATCAGCAGCGCCGACGACATGCACACGAGCACGTGCGTGCGAAAGCCGGCCGGGCGCCCATGGTAGCTGCGCTCGATGCCGATCGCCGAGCCTGCCGCCATCGCGACGAGCAGATGCGCGACGATGTCGATCGCGTCCGCGTCGAGGGCGTCGAGTCCGGGAATCGTCATGCGGCCTTCTCCGGCACCGCGAAGCGCTCGGCGACGCGCCTGCGCTGCCGCTCGCTCATGTGCAGCCCGGCCTTCGAGCGGCGCCACAGCACGTCGTCGGCGCAGCGGGCCCATTCCCGTTCGACGAACCAGCGCAGCTCGCGCTCGTACAGGCCGCCGCCGAAGTCCTCGCCGAGCGCGTCGAGCGTCTCGGCGCCGTGCAGCAGCTGCGCGGCGAGCGCGCCGTGTCGGCGGAACAGCGCGTCGAGCAGCGCCGTCGGCAACTGCGGATGCCCCGCGCGCAGGTCGGCGCGCGCCGCCGCCGGATCCGCAACGGCGCCGGGCAGCGGCTCGGTGTGCGTCCACCGCCCGCGGCGGTACGTCAGCCCCGGCGCGAGCCGATCGAGCACCGCTTCGGCGAGCCGGCGGTAGGTCGTGATCTTGCCGCCGTAGACGTCGAGTTGGGGCGCGCCGTCGAAGCGGCGCAGCTCGAGCGTGTAGTCGCGCGTGATCTCCGAGGGGTCGCTCGCGCCGTCGTCGTACAGGGGGCGCACGCCGGCATAGCTCCAGACGACGTCGCGCTCGCCGAGCGGGCGCGCCAGGTAGCGGTTCGCCGCGCGCAGCAGGTAGCGGATCTCGTCGGCGCCGGTCGTGCGCGCGTCGTCGATCGAATCGACGCGCACGTCGGTGGTGCCGATCAGCGTGAAATCGCCTTCGTAGGGGATGACGAATACGACGCGCCGATCGTCGTTCTGCAGCAGGTACGCGTGCGGCTGGTCGTGGACGCGCGGAACCACGATGTGGCTGCCCTTGACCAGCTGCACCGATGCACGCGACGAGCGTCCGCCGGCCGCCTCGGCGACCGACTCGACCCACGGCCCTGCGGCGTTCACGAGCGCGCGCGCCTCGATCGTCTCGCGCGCGCCGCTCGCGTGCTCGACGATCGCCTGCCAGCGTCCCGCGCGCGGGCGTGCCGAGACGAAGCGCGTGCGTGGAAACAGCACCGCACCGTGCGCCTGTGCCGAGCGAAGGTTCAGGATCACCAGCCGCGCGTCGTCGACCCAGGCGTCGGAGTATGCGTAGCCGGTGCGGAAGCGCGGCGCGAGCCCCGCGCCCATGCCGTCGCGCGCCAGGCGCACCGTCCCCGAGCGCGGCAGGCTGATCGGTCCGCCGAGGCGGTCGTACAGGAACAGGCCCGCGCGGATCATCCACGACGGACGCAGCCCTTCGGCGTGCGGCATCACGAATCGCAGCGGCCAGGCGATGTGCGAGGCGATGCGCAGCAGCACCTCGCGCTCGGCGAGCGCCTCGGCCACGAGCCGGAACTCGTAGTGCTCCAGATAGCGCAGGCCGCCATGGATCAGCTTCGTGCTCGCCGACGACGTGGCGCCGCCGAAATCCCCCCGCTCGACCAGCGCCACCGACACGCCGCGTCCGGCGGCGTCGCGCGCGATGCCGGCGCCGTTGATCCCGCCGCCGACGACGAGCAGGTCGAAGATGCGCGCGGCGGCGCCGTCCGGCGGCTTCGCCTCGAGGGCGCTCGCGCGCGTCATGCCGCGCGCGCCCGCGCACCCCCGGCCGCCGGCGTGCGGCGCGCGCTGCGGCTCGGCGCGCCCTCGAGCACGAGGCGGGCGGTGGGTTCGTCGACGATCAGCGTGTGGACGAAGCCGCCGGCCAGCGCCGCGCGAATGCCTTCGGCCTTGCCCGTACCGGAGACGACGCAGATCGATTGCCGCGAGCGGAACAGTTCGAGGTCGGGGCCGCTCGCCCGCGCGTTCAGCGCGACGTCGCGCCAGCTTCCGTCGGCGCGGAAGAAGACGGTGGCGATGTCGCCGACGACGCGGTCGCGGCGCAGGTCGCGTCGGTCGGCCGCCTCGAGGAAGCCGCCGGCATGCACCTGGCTGGGCACCTCGCTGGCGAAGGCCCCCACGCTGAAGACGAGCACGTCGGCGCGCTGCTGCAGGTCGAGCAGCCGTCGCACGCTGCGTTCGCGCCACAGCGCGGTCTTCGTCTCCGGGTGGTCGAAGAACGCCGGGACCGGGAACGCGTGCGCGCGCGCGCCGTAGTTCGCCGCGAAGCGCAGGACGAGATCGGTGCCGATCGTGCTGTCGATGCTCTGCGGCGTGCCGGCGCCGTTGAGCGCGACGAAATCGACGTTCTTCGTCGGCTTCGGCTTGAGCCGCTCGGACATGCGGCCCACCGTCGTGCCCCAGGCGACGCCGACGATGCAGTCGTCGCCGATCACCGAGTTCAGGTACCCCGCCGCGTCGGCGACGACGCGCTCGAGCCAGTCGCTCTCGCGCGAAGACGCCGGCACGTGCACGACGCGCACGATGCGCACGCCGAAGCGCTCGCGCAATTGCGCCTCGAGCTGCCCGGGCTGCTCGGCCGGGTCGTGCACGTGGATCTCGACCAGCCCGTGCTCGTGCGCCCACGACAACAGCCGCGAGACCGTCGAGCGCGAGGTGTTCAGCTCCTCGGCGATCTGCTCGGTGGTCAGTCGCTGATAGTAGTAGAGCTTCGCCACGCGTACGGCGAGATCCTCGTGGCGGCGGGCGGCGGTGGTCATGCACGCATGATCAAGGACTTTGAACGAACGTGCAAGCCGCCCATCCGGGCGAAGCGGTCGTCGGGACGGCGGCCGTCCACGGCGACCGTTCGGGTCGCGTCCGCGGGTGCCGGGTCGTTCCCGATGCGCGCCCGCACGAGAGTGTGCGACGATCGCCTGCCCCCTGCGTTCTTTCCTGCCACAGGCTTCGCCCGATGAGAGCGCCGCTGCGCGAACTGTCGAAGATCTTCGTCACCGGACTGCTCGCCGCGCTTCCGCTGGCCGCCACCGTCGTGATCGTCGTCTGGGGCGCGCGGCTGATCGTCGGCTGGGTCGGCCCGGGCAGCCTGATCGGCAACGTGCTGGTCTCGATCGGACTGGGCGTCACCGGGTACGTCGTCGTCGCCTATGCGATCGGCGTCGTCATCGTGCTGCTGGCGATCCTTCTGCTCGGCATCATCGTGCGCACGCGCCTGCGCTACGTGATCGAGTCGGTGCTCGAGGGTTTCGTGCAGCGCATTCCGGTCGTGCGCGGCGTCTACGAGACGACGCGGCGCTTCGTCGATCTCGTCGCGCAGCGCGACCGCGAGGGGATGCGCTCGATGAGCCCGGTGTGGCTGCATTTCGGGGGCGTGGGCGGCGCCGCGGTGCTCGGGCTGCTGTCGACCCCGGAACCGGTGCGGATCGACGGACGCGAGTACCTCGCGGTGATCGTGCCCACCGCGCCCGTTCCGGTGGGCGGCGGGCTGCTCTACGTGCCGGCGGAGTGGGTGCGGCCCGCCGAGGTGGGCGTCGACGGGCTGACGAGCATCTACGTGTCGATGGGAATCACCTCTGCGCAGCACATCGGTGCGCGTCCGGCGCGCGAGCGTGCGCCCGGCGAGGCCGATGCGGGACCCGTGCAGCCGGAGCCGCCCGCGACGCCCGCGCCGCAGGCGGGGGCCTCCGCTACACCCCCCAGGTGATGTCCTTGCCGCCGCGGTGCGCTTCCTTCAGCAGGTCGATGAACGGGAAGGCGCGTTGCGCGAGCGAGACCGGATACGGGTCCTGGTCGATGTCGTCCTTCTCGGCGTCGGCGCCGGCCGCCGGGGATCCCGCCGACTCCATCGCGCGCCGCTCGGCGCGCAATTGCTCCTTCTCCTGCTCGATCGCACGGTTCAGCGCGTCGATCGCGCCCGGCATCTGGTCGACGGTGATGATTCCGGTTCGACCCGGCTGCTTGCCGATGATCTGCAGGATCCATTCGGCAACCGGCTTGGTCATGATGACGGAGCCGGTGGCACGCGACTTGAACTCGTAGATCATTGGGTCCTCCGTTCCGGTCCGAAGCGCTGGCCCGTTCGCAGTACGATCGCCCCCTCGCTTCGGCCCTACCATTATCGAATGAACTCCCTTCTCGCGATGCGCCGGCAAACCCGGATGCCGGCGTCGGCCTTCCTGGTCGCCCTCCTCGCGCTCGCCGCCTGCCAACCGTCGTACAACTGGCGCGAGATCCGCGAAGCCGATGCGGGCTATCGCGTAATGCTGCCCTCCCGCCCCGTCTCGATGCAGCGCCCGATCGATCTCGACGGCGTTCCCGTCACGATGTCGATGACGGGCGCGCGGGTCGACGAAGCCATGTTCACGGTGGGGTCGGTCGTGCTCCCGCGTGACGATGAGCGCGCCCGCAGCCACGCGACGAACGCGATGCGCATGGGAATGCAGCGCAACTTGCAGGGTCACGAGACGACCCGCGCGCAAATCGAGGTCCCGGTGATCGACGCCGCCGGGAAGACCGTCGACCGCGCCTCCGGCACGCGCGTCGAGATCGAAGGACAGGTGAGCGGCAAGCCCGCGCACATGAGTGCGACCTTCGTCGCGCGCGGCAACCGCGCATGGCAGGTCGTGATGATCTCGCCGGACGCCGATCCGCAGTCCGCGAAGCTGTTCCACGAATCGTTCCGGATCGCGCAGTGAGCGCGGTGCTGGCGGCGCCCGCCGCGATCCGCGTGTTCCTCGCGTTCGCAAGCGGCTATTTCATGTCGTATGGCCTGCGTTCGGTGAACGCGGTCATCGCGCCGGATCTGATCGCTGATTTCGGCCTGACGAACGCGCAGCTCGGCTCGCTGTCGTCGGCCTATTTCCTCGCGTTCGCGTCGGTGCAGATCCCGCTCGGCGTGCTGCTCGACCGCTTCGGCTCGCGCCGCGTCGACGCGTCGCTGCTGCT
Source organism: Zeimonas sp. (assembly GCA_035303885.1). Classification (GTDB taxonomy): domain Bacteria; phylum Pseudomonadota; class Gammaproteobacteria; order Burkholderiales; family Burkholderiaceae_E; genus Zeimonas. The sequence continues at coordinate 19,843 of DATGRE010000232.1, forward strand.
CGTCGCCGCGGCGGGCTGCCTGCTGTTCGCGGCCGCGCAGTCGGCGTCGATGCTGTGGGTGGCGCGCGCGCTGATCGGCGTCGGCGTCTCGGCCGCGCTGATGGCGTCGCTGCGTGCCTTCCGCTTCTGGTACGCCGCGCATCGCCAGCAGCAGCTCACCGCGTGGATGCTCGTCGCCGGCTCGCTCGGCTCGCTCGCGACGACGGTGCCGGTGCAGATGGCGCTGCCCTGGATCGGGTGGCGCGGCGTCTTCGCCGTGTCGGCGCTGCTGCTGGTGGCGACGAGCGCGGCGATCTTCCTGCTGCTGCCGCCCGACGAGCCGGTCCCCGCGCGCCAGCACGGCGAGTCGTCGTGGTCGGCGTATCGGATCGTGTTCTCCGACCGCTATTTCTGGCGCTTCGGCGTCGTCTCGCTCACCGTCCAGGCGAGCTTCGTCGCGTTCCAGGGACTGTGGATCGGACCATGGCTGCGCCGGGTGCTCGGCATGGGCGCCGACGAAGCGGCACAGGCGCTCTTCGTCTTCAACCTGGTGCTGATGCTCGGCTATCTCGGCCTTGGACTGGTCCTGCCGCATTTCATCCGGCGCGGCTGGTCGACGCTGCGCGTCGTCGCCGTCGCGACCGCCGCGATGCTCGTCCTCGAATCGGCGATCGCGCTGTCCGACGGGAGCTGGGCGTGGATCCTGTGGCTGGCGCTGGCGATCGCGGCGACCTGCCACACGATGTCGCAGACGCACGTGAGCCTCTCCTTCCCCGAGCGGCTCACCGGACGCGCGTTCACCGCCTACAACCTGCTGACGATGGGCGGCATGTTCGTCACGCAGTGGCTGTTCGGCGTTGCCGTCGACGCGTTCGGCGGCGCCGACGCCGAGCACGGCTTCCGTCGCGCGATGCTCGCGTGGGTGGCGCTGCAGTCGGTCGCGCTCGCGGTGCTGGTGTTCTGGCGCGTGCAGCCGCGCGAGGGGGCGGCGGTGCGGGTGGGGTGAGGCGGGCGTGGGGGCTCTCCGGGTAGGGCGCTCTCCGGGTGGGGCGCTCTCCGGGTGGGGCGCTCGTGCACTGCGTAGCGCACCGTGCGCGGAACGCTCGCGTTTCGAGCGATATCTTTCGTGGAATCGGATCCAGGATTGGAAACGCTCGTAGTCCGAGCGTTTGCAGTTTTCTGGTGGTGGACCGCGGCCCGTGCTCTTCTGGTGGTGGACCGCGGCCGCGCGCTCGTGGCGTGGGTGTGCGTTGTGCGTTGCGCGCGGAGATGCGCTGCGTGGCGGCGTCCAGGGCAGTGTGCCGCGTGGCGAGCACGAGCCCGCCGTACCTCGGGCGGCGGGACCGAGTTCGCTGGTACGCCGAGCCGCGGGACCGAGCCCCCCGGTACGTCGTGCGGCGGGACCGACCCCGCCGGCACGCCGCGTCGGCCGGCAACCGGCCCGAAAAGCGGGCAATTCGCGGCATGCTCGCGGTGCCTCGCGTCCGATGTCCCGATCGCCAGGCGTTTCTCCCCATGCAAGTACTTGCGTGCAGAGAAACGCCCGAAAAACGGGAGTTTGGACGCGACCCGTTTCCGCGGACGGGTGGACGTCTTCGCCCTCGAGTCGCTTTGAGTTGCCGCGCCGCAGACCTACTGGAATGGACGCCCCCTTTCCTTCGAGGCGCGCTGGGCGACAGAGTGAGCGTGGGCGACTGGCCCCTCAAGCGGAAGACAGGAGAGCGAGTCATGAAGGTGATGACGATCGGTCTCGATCTGGCCAAGAACGTGTTCCAGGTTCACGGTGTCAACGAGCGAGGTGTCGCGGTTCTTCGCAAGCAGCTGAAGCGTGATCAGCTCG
>DATGRE010000233.1:0-3454 GCA_035303885.1 Zeimonas sp.
CTGCAGCGCGCCGATCAGCGCGGCCCGCAGGCGATGCAGGAAGCGGTCGACCGGGCCCGGGTTGCTGAGGATGCCGGCCCGATAGAACGACGGGCACAGCACGGCGGCATGCGAGACCTCGCCGCACATTCCGCAGCCGACGCAGCTCTGCTCGACGTGCGCCACGGGGTCGGAGCGCAGCGGGTCCGGGTTCGGTTTCACGGTGAGCGACGGACAGCCCGAGATCCGGATGCACGAATGGTCGCCGGTGCAGGTGTCCGGGTCGACGCCGAAGCGCTCGCGCAGCACGCGCTCGCCGGCCGCGATCGCCTTGCGCATCTTCGGCCTCTCGCGCCGCTGGCGGTTCAGCATGCACTCGGACTGCGCGATCACGACCTTCGGGCCCTTCTCGCTCGTGGTGAGCGCCTCGCGCAAGGCCTCGCGCATCGCGGAGACGTCATAGGTGCGACGGATGGTACGCACCCATTTCACGCCGACGCCGCGAACCGCGCGTTCGATCGGATGTTGCGTGCTCCGGTTGCGCGTGACCGCCTTCGACGACGGAATGTCCTGCCCTCCGGTGGCGGCCGTGTAGTTGTTGTCGATGATCAGGGCGACGTGGTCGTTCTCGTTGAACACCGCATTGGCCACGCCGCTCGTGAGCCCGTTGTGCCAGAAGCCGCCGTCGCCCATCACGCTGATCGCGCGCTTGCCCTGCGGCGAGCCGAGCGCGCCGGCGGCGGCCGCGCTCAATCCGTAGCCCATCGTCGTGTTGCCGATGTTGAACGGCGGCAGGATCGAGAACAGATGACATCCGATGTCGGAGCTGACGTGATGCTCGCCGAGCTCGCGCTGCACGAGCTTCATCGCGGCGAACACGGGACGCTCCGGGCAGCCGGTGCAGAAGCCCGGTGCACGCGCCTGCACCTCGCCGGCCAGCATGCGCTGCGCCTGGGCGACGACGGCGGCGACGTCCGGATCGGTCGCGCCGGCCGTCGGCGACACGACGCCCGGTGCATACGACGCGAAGAACGCGCGCAAGCCGTCGGTGAGCACCGACGGCGTGTACTCGCCGGCGATCGGCAGCAGCCCCTTGCCGAGCACGCGCGTGGGCAGCTCGGCGTTGCGCAGCGACGCCGCGATCGCCTGCTCGATGAAGTTCGGCTGCCCTTCCTCGACGACGAGCACCGCTCGCTTGCCCGTGCAGAAGCGGGCGAGCTCCTCGTCGACGAGCGGATAGGTGACGTTGAGAACGTACAGCGGCACGCTCGTGCGCCCATAGACGTCGGCCAGGCCGAGGCGCTCGAGCGAGCGCATCAGGGTGTTGTACAGCCCGCCCTGCACGACGATGCCGACGTCGCGTTCGCGCTCGGCGAAGAACTCGTTCAGGCCACGCTCGCGGATGAAGCGCACCGCCGCCGGCCAGCGCTCCTCGACCTTCTCGCGCTCATGCAGGAAGCTCGCCGGCGGCAGCACGATGCGGTCGACGTCCCGCCGCGGATTCTCCAGCGCGTCGGCGAGCGCGAACGGCGAACGGCGGTTGTCCTTCGCGACGAAGCGTCCGTGCAGATGGCAGGCGCGGATGCGCAGCTCGAGCATCACTGGCGTATGGCTCGCCTCCGACAGCTCGAAACCGTCTTCGACGGCCTGCACGATCGACGGAAGGTTCGGACGCGGATCGAGTAGCCAGATCTGCGACTTCATCGCATAGGCGTGGCTGCGCTCCTGCATGATGCTCGAGCCGTCGCCGTAGTCTTCGCCGACGATGATCAGTGCGCCGCCCGTCACTCCGCCCGACGCCAGGTTGGCGAGCGCATCGGACGCGACGTTCGTGCCGACCGGCGCCTTGAAGGTGACGGCGCCGCGCAGCGGGTAATTGACCGAAGCGGCCAGCGTGGCCGCCGCCGTCGCCTCGTTGGCGCTGTTCTCGAAGCGGATGCCGAGCTCGTCGAGGACGTCGCGCGCATCGGTGAGCACGTCCATCAGGTGCGAGATCGGCGCACCCTGGTAGCCCGCCACGTAGGCGACGCCCGACTGCAGCAGCGCCTTCGTCACGGCGAGGATGCCCTCGCCGACGAACTCCTCGCCGGCGCCCAGTCTCAGCTTGCCGACCTCGTGTGCGAATGAACGCTCCGCCATCCTCGAACCGCTCCCCTGCTACGACCCGGCCAGGCTTCGCACGACGCCGCTTTGCGCACCTTGCCCGTCGGCATGCGCGAAAAGGCGTCCAACGAGCGCGTGGCCCGGAACTCGAACGCGCCGATCGGTGCGCGTGAGCGCGCGATCGCCTCCTCGGCACTGCGCGCGGCGCCGCGGCCTCGACATCGACCGAATATACCTTCTCCCCGCCGGAGAGGATCCGCTCCTATTCACCCCCAGACAATGCGCGCGACCTCGACGCAGCGCACGAGCTTGGCGCGCTGGTCGTTCTCGCTCACCGGATTGCCGGCGACCGTCGACGCGAGAAGAATGGCGCCGTCATCGCGGCGCGACCGAAGGCCGCCAGGCTCGAGCCCCCGGCACCGGCGCTCAGCGCGCGTCGAGCCGTGCGACGAGCGCCTGAACCGCGTCGAGCTCGACCGGCTTGACCAGGTGATGGTCGAAGCCGGCCTGCTCCGAGGCGGTCCGATCGGCCTGCTGTCCCCAACCGGTGACGGCGACGAGCAGCACGTCGCCACCCCAGCCGGTTTCGCGGATGCGCCGCGCGGCCACGTAGCCGTTCATGTTCGGCATGCCGAGGTCCATCAGGATCACCTCGGGACGCACGCGCTCGGCGACGCGCAGCGCCTGGTCGCCGTCGAAGGCGACGTCGACGCGGTGGCCGAGCAGCTCGAGCATGGTCGCCATCGCCTGCGCCGCGTCGGCGTTGTCGTCGACGACGAGGATGCGCCGAGGCGTGACGGCGGCGGCAGCCATGCGCGGCTTGTCCCGCTCGTCCTGCGGCGTCTTCGTCAACGGCAGGCGCACGAGGAACTCGCTGCCGCGGCCCGGACCTTCGCTGCGCGCCTCGACGCTGCCGCCGTGCAGCTCGACGAGCTGGCGCACGATCGTCAGCCCGATGCCGAGCCCGCCCTGTCGGCGGTCGATCGCGCTGTCGACCTGCGCGAAGAGCTCGAAGACCTTCTCGAGCATCGCCGGCGGAATGCCGACCCCGGTGTCCTTCACGCAGACGACCGCCTCGTGCTCGCGGCGCTCCAGCGTGACGAAGATGTGCCCGTGCGGCTCCGTGTACTTCGCGGCGTTGGTCAGCAGATTGCCGATCGCCTGCGTCAGCCGGTGACGGTCGCCGTCGACCCAGACCGCCTCGGCGGGGAGCGTCACGCTCACCTCGTGCCGCTTCTGGCGGATGATCGGGTCGCAGGCCTCGAGCGCACCGTGCACGACGGTCGCCAGCTCCACCGGCCGGCGCTCCAGCACGATCCGACCGCTGCTGATGCGGCTCACGTCCATCAGGTCGTCGACGAGCGCGACGACG
>DATGRE010000234.1:0-9165 GCA_035303885.1 Zeimonas sp.
TGAACGTGGTGATCTCGCCACGCAGCGGCGTCGCGCATCCGGCGGTCAGCACCGCAAGCACCGCAAGCACCGCGAGCAGCGGGAACAACATCCAGCGACGTAGCGAGATCATGATCGACTCCGAGCGTGCTGCACGAGGACCGGCCTCGGGAAATCCGGGCGATCCGGCGCACCGCGCCGTCGGCCACCGGCGGCGCCCCTTCGGCGAGCGCTTACAATCGGAGCAGCCCCTGGCCGAAGTACGAGTGCCGCTTCGTGACTGTCCATCGTACCGCCTACACGCCGCCAACGTGGCTCGTCGACGACGTTCGGCTGGTCTTCGATCTCGATCCGCAGCGCACGCTCGTGCACGCGACGCTGTCGGTGCGCCGCAATCCGCGCGCGGGGCGCGACGCGTCCGCTGCGCTCGTGCTCGACGGCGAGCAGCTCGAGCTGCTCGATCTTCGGCTGGACGGCCGCCCGCTCGAACCCGCCGCATACCGCATCGACGATCGGTCGCTGACGATCGATCGCGTGCCCGAGCGCTGCGAGCTGCGCACCGTGACGGCGATCGATCCGCAGGCGAACACCACGCTGAGCGGCCTGTACCGCTCCAACGGGGGCTTCTTCACGCAGTGCGAGGCGCAGGGCTTTCGCCGCATCACGTGGTTTCCCGACCGCCCCGACGTCATGGCGCGCTACACCGTCACGCTGCGCGCGCCGCGCACGAGCTGTCCGGTGCTGCTGTCCAACGGAAACCTGGTCGACGCGGGAAGCCTGCCGCAGCCCCCGGCCGGAATGCCGGCCGACGACGAATGGCACTGGGCGACCTGGCACGACCCCTTCCCCAAGCCCAGCTACCTGTTCGCCGTGGTCGCGGCGCGGCTCGTCGCCACCGAGCGGCGGCTGCGCACGCGCTCCGGGCGCGACGTCCTGCTGCAGGTCTGGGTCGAACCGGGCAACGAATCGCGCACCGGACACGCGATGGCCTCGCTCGAGCGTGCGATCCGCTGGGACGAGGACCGCTTCGGCCTCGAGCTCGACCTCGATCGCTTCATGATCGTCGCCGTCTCCGACTTCAACATGGGGGCGATGGAGAACAAGGGGCTGAACATCTTCAACGCGAAGTACGTCTTCGCCGATCCGCACATCGCCACCGACCACGATTTCGCCGCCGTCGAATCCGTCGTCGGCCACGAGTACTTCCACAACTGGACCGGCAACCGCGTGACCTGCCGCGACTGGTTCCAGCTCACGCTGAAGGAAGGTCTCACCGTCTTCCGTGACCAGGAGTTCTCCGCCGACATGCTCGCGGCGCGCAGTGCCGCGGGCGCCGGCGCTTCGGGCGCGCGCAGCGCCGCGAGCGCGCGCGCCGTCAAGCGCATCGAGGACGTCCGGGTGCTGCGCTCGGCGCAGTTCGCCGAGGACGCGGGGCCGATGGCGCATCCGATCCGGCCCGACGCCTACGAGGAAATCGACAACTTCTACACGGTCACCGTCTACGAGAAGGGCGCCGAGGTCATCCGGATGCTGCAGACGCTGGTCGGCCGCGAAGGCTTCCGGCGCGGGCTCGAGCTGTACTTCGAGCGCCACGACGGCCAGGCGGTCACCTGCGAGGACTTCGTCGCCGCGATCGCCGACGCCAACGGGATCGCACTCGACCAGTTCCGCCGCTGGTACTCGCAGGCGGGCACGCCGCGCGTGCGCGCGGCCGGCCGCTACGACGCCGACGCACGGCGCTACACGCTCGAGCTCGAGCAATGGACGCCGCCCACGCCCGGACAGCCCGAGAAGCAGCCGCTGCACATCCCCTTCGCCGTCGGCCTGCTCGGACCCGACGGACGCGACCGCCCGCTGCGGGTCTTCGAGCGGCTCGAAGGCGCACTGCTTCCAGTGCAGGCGCGGCGCGGCGAAACCGGCGAGCACACGGTCGTGCTCGATCTCACGCGCGCGCGCCACACCTTCGTCTTCGGCGACATCGATGCGCCGCCCGTGCCATCGCTGGCGCGCAACTTCTCGGCGCCGGTCATCGTCGAGCACGACTACGACGACGACGCGCTCGCGCTGCTCGCCGCGCACGACAGCGATCCGTTCAACCGCTGGGAAGCGCTGCAGCGCTCGCTGGTCGCAGCCATCCTCGCCGTGCTCGACGGCGCCGACCCGCGCGCGCGCTGCGCATCGCTCGCGCAGACCGTGGCGGCGCTGGCGGACGACGACGCGCTCGATCCCGCGTTCCGCGAGCAGCTCGTCTCGCTGCCCTCGGAGGGTTTCGTCGCCGAGCAGCTCGCGGTCGTCGATCCCTCGGCGCTGCGCGCCGCGCGCAATGCGGTGCGGCGCTGCCTGGCAGAACGCCTATCGCGCCAGTGGCACCGCCTCTGGTCGAGCCTGCGCGACGACGCGCCGTATTCGCCCGACCCCGCGGCGGCCGGACGGCGCGCGCTGAAGAACGCCGCGCTCGCCTACTGGGTCGATGCGCAGGCCGGCGAAGCGATCGATGCGGCCGTCGCGCAATTCGACGGCGCCGACAACATGACCGACCGCATCGGCTCGCTGCAGGCCCTGCTGCTCACGCCGCACCCCGCACGCGATGCGGCGCTCGCGCGCTTCGCCGCACGCTACGCCGACGAGCCGCTGGTGCTCGACAAGTGGTTCGCGCTGCAGGCGACGATGCACCGCCAGCCGGGCGACGCGCCGGTGCTCGAGCGCGTGCGCGAGCTGATGCTTCACCCGGCGTTCTCGATGCGCAACCCGAACCGCCTGCGCGCGCTCGTCGGCAGCTTCTGCAACGGCAATCTCGCCGAGTTCCACGCCGCCGACGGCTCGGGCTACGACTTCTGGGTGGAGCAGGTCCTCGAGGTCGACGCGCTGAACCCGCAGGCCGCCGCTCGCCTCGCGCGCGCGCTCGACCGCTGGCGCAAGTTCGATTCCGCGCGACAGGAGAAGATGCGCGAGGCGCTCGAGCGCGTCGCGCGCCACCCGACGCTGTCCGGCGACGTGCGCGAGATCGTCGAGAAATCGCTCGCCGCCTGAAGCCGAGACGCCTCCCGTACCCCGTTTCCGCAAGGAGTCGCCATGCCACCCCGCCCCGTCAGCCTCACCCAGTACCTCGTCGAGAAGCAGCGAGAGAAGGGACTGATCCCGGCCGAGCTGCGCCTGCTGATCGAGGTGATCGCCCGCACCTGCAAGCGCATCGCGATCGAAGTGTCGAAGGGCGACCTCGGCGATTCGCGCGGCGACGCCGGCTCGACCAACGTGCAGGACGAGGTGCAGAAGAAGCTCGACGTCATCGCGAACGAGGCGCTGCTCGAGGCCAACGAATGGGGCGGCAACCTCGCCGCGATGGCTTCCGAGGAGATGGACCACCCCTACCCGATCCCGAACCGCTATCCGAAGGGCGAGTTCCTGCTGCTGTACGACCCGCTCGACGGCTCGTCGAACATCGACGTCAACGTCTCGGTGGGCACGATCTTCTCGGTGCTGCGCCTGCCCGAGGGCGTGCAGGATCCCGACGAGAGCCATTTCCTGCAGCCGGGAACCAAGCAGGTGGCGGCCGGCTACGCCGTGTACGGCCCCGCGACGCTGCTCGTGCTCACTGTCGGCGACGGCGTCGCGTGCTTCACGCTCGACCGCCTGCCGGGTGCGTGGATGCTGACCGCCGACCGGATGCGCATCCCGGAGAGCACGCGCGAGTTCGCGATCAACGCGTCGAACGCCCGGCACTGGCAGCCGCCCGTGAAGCGCTACATCGACGAGCTGCTCGCCGGCAAGGACGGCCCGCGCGGCGTCGACTTCAACATGCGATGGGTCGCGTCGATGGTGGCGGACGTGCACCGCATCATGACGCGCGGCGGCATCTTCCTCTATCCGCGCGACAACCGCGATCCCGCGAAGCCCGGCAAGCTGCGCCTGCTGTACGAGGCCAACCCGATGGCGTTCCTCGTCGAGCAGGCGGGCGGTGCCGCGACCAACGGCGTGCAGCGGATCATGGACATCGTGCCGACGAAGCTGCACGAGCGCGTCGCGGTGATCCTCGGGTCGAAGGAGGAAGTCGAGCGGGTGACGAGCTATCACCGCGAGGCCTAGGCCGCGATCGATTCCCCCAGGTCCAGCCACACGCGCTTCATCGACGGATCGTCCCGATCGGTCTGCACCGAGAAGCCGAGCGACTGCATCAGGCGCATCATCGGCGCGTTCGCCGCGAGCACGAAGCCCTCGATGCGCTCCAGCCCGCGCCGACGCGCCTGCTCGACGATCGCCTTCATCAGCGTGGTGCCCAGGCCCTGGCGCTGCACCTCGTCGGCGATCGCGATCGCGAACTCGCAACTGCGGCGATCGGGATTGAGCAGATAGCGCACGACGCCGATGATCGAAGCGTCTTCGCCGCCCCCCGATGCGGCATCGCCGGTTCGCGCCGCATCGAGCACCGCGACCAGCGCCAGCTCGCGGTCGTAGTCGATCTGCGTGTAGCGCACGAGCATGCGCGGCGACAGCTCGTTGAGCGCCGAGACGAACCGGAAATAGCGCGACTGCTCGGACAGTCCGCGCACGAAGCGCTGCAGCCGCTCGCCGTCCTCGGCCTGGATCGGCCGGATGACGTAGGTGCGCCCGTCGCGCAGCCGGCCGCGCCGCACGAGCTCGGACGGATACGGCATGATCGCCATGTGCGCGTAGCGGCGCCGGTCGTGCGGCTCGCGCACCGGCACGTGCGCATCGGCCACCGCGCGCGCATCCACCGCGATCAATCCGCCCTCGTCGGCGATGATCGGGTTGATGTCGAGCTCGGCGAGCTGCGGCAGCTCGCACACCATTTCCGAGACCCGCACGAGCAGTCGCTCGAGCGCCTCCAGGTCGACCGCCGGGGCGTCTCCGTATTCACCCAGCGTTCGCGCCACCCGCGTGCGGGCGATCATGCTGCGCGCGAGGAAGCTGTTCAGCGGGGGAAACTCGAGCGTCGTGTCGCGATGAATCTCGACGCGCTTGCCGCCGGTGCCGAAGGCGATCACCGGGCCGAACAGCCGATCGCGAAACACGCCGACGTACAGCTCGCGTCCGTGGCGGCCGAGCTTCATCGGCTGCAGCGTCACGCCCTGGATGCGCGCGGTCGGACGGGCGCTGCGCACGGCGTCGAGGATCGCGTCGTACTGCTCGCGCACCTCGGTGGCGTTGCGCACGTTCAACGCGACGCCGCCCACGTCGCTCTTGTGCGCGACGTCCGGCGAGCTGATCTTCATCGCGACCGGATAGCCGATCCGGTTCGCGGCGGCGACGGCCTGCTGGCGGTCGGTCGCGAGCACCGTTCGATTCACCGGGATGCGGAAGGCGTCGAGCAGCACCTTGGACTCGAGCTCGGTGAGCACCTCGCGGCCTTCGCCCAGCACGGAATCGAGCACGGCCCGCGCGCGCGCGATGTCGGGCGCCTCCATGTCGGAGAGCGAGCGCGGCGTCTGCTGCAGCAGCAGCTGGTTCTGGTAGAACGTCGCGACCGTCGAGAACGCGTCGACGGCGGCCTCCGGCGTGCGGAACACCGGCACGCCGGCGGCATCGAGCCAGGCGCGCAGCGGCCGCGTGGTGTTGTCGCCCATCCAGCAGGCGAACATCGGCTTGCCCAGCGTGCCGGCGATGCGCGCCACGCGCTCGGTAATCTGCGGCGCGTCCACGCCGGCGAACGGCGACAGCAGGACGAGGATCGCATCGGATTCGGGATCGTAGGAGAGCGCCTCGAGCGCCTGCGCGTAGTCGTCGGCGGTCGCGTCGAGCCCGAGGTTCAGCGGATTGGCGATCTCCACCCCCGGCAGCGCGGCGGCGAGGCGGCGCCGCGTCGGCTCGGTGCAGGGCAGCAGGCGGATGTTGGCGAACCACGCCTGGTCGGAGGCGAGCACGAGCGGCCCGTTGCCGTTGCCGATCATCGCCAGGCGCTTGCCCAGCGGCCAGTTGCGCGACGCGAGATAGCGAACCGCGGTGAAGAGCTGCGTGAAGAGCCGCACCTGCACGGCGCCGGCACGGCGCAGCGCGGCGCTGTAGATCGCGTCGCTGCCGACGATCGCGCCGGAATGGGTGCGCGCGGTCGGCCGGCTCGCCGCATCGCGGCCGCCCTTGAGCACGACCACCGGCTTGACCGACGCGAGCGCGCGCAGCGCGCTCATGAAGCTGCGCGCGTCTCGCACCGCCTCGAGATAGACGACGACGGCCTTCGTCGCGGCGTCGTTCGCGAGGTAGTCGAGCACCTGCGCCACGTCGACGTCGAGCTCGGCACCCAGCGAAACGGCCAGCGAGAACCCGATCGCGGTGTCGCCGGCCCAGTCGAGGATCGCGCCGCCGAGCACGCCCGACTGCGTCACCAGCGCGACGTTGCCCGGCGGCGGCAGCGCGCCGAGCCGCCCGGCGTTGAGCCGGCGGGGCGGGCGCGCGAAGCCGAGCGTGGCCGGGCCGAGCAGGCGGATGCGCGCGTCGCGCGCGCAGGCGAGCAGCGCCTCGACGAGCGGCGGCTCGGGCGTCGGGCACAGCAGCATCGCCGCCCGGGCGCCCGCCCGCGCCGCCTCGCGCACCGCATCGAGCGCGCGGGCCGGCTCGACGGCGAGCACCGCGAGATCGACGCTGCCGCGTTCGGCCGGGGCGCGCGTCGGCGCCGGCGAGCCTGGCTCGCCGTCGGCGTCGCCGGACGCGGCCGGCGCGAGCACGATCCGCCGCACGCCCGCCTTCGATTCGGCGAGCTGGCGCTCCAGCGCCTCGACCCGGGCCGCTTCGCCGCCGTCGGTCACCAGCGCGATGCGCGACGGATCGAACAGCGAGGTCAGCGCATGCAGGTGTTCCACGTCGTCGGCCGCGATGATGGGCAGCGCGTCAGTCGATGCCGATCAGCGCGCGCAGGTGCAGCTCGACGCAGCGCGCCAGCGCGGCCAGCTCGTAGCCGCCCTCCAGCGTCGAGACGATGCGCCCTTCGCACTGCTCGTCGGCGAAACGCGCGATCTGCCCGCTCACCCACGCGTAGTCTTCGTCGCGCCAGCCGAGATGGCTCATGTCGTCCTCGCGATGCGCGTCGAATCCGGCCGAGATGAAGATCATCTGCGGGGCGAACTCGCGCAGCTTCGGCATCCAGCATTCGAGCACCGCCTCGCGCAGGCAGGCGCCGTCGCTGTAGGGCGCGAGCGGCACGTTGCACATGTTGGCGCCGCGCGGGCTCTCGCCGAGGAACGGATAGAGCCGCGACTGGAAGGTCGACACCATCAACACCCGCTCGTCGCCGGCGAGGATGTCCTCGCTGCCGTTGCCGTGGTGCACGTCGAAATCGACGACCGCGACGCGCTGCAGCCCGAGCACGTCGAGCGCGTGCAGCGCGCCGATCGCGATGTTGTTGAAGAAGCAGAAGCCCATCGCCCGGCCCCGCTCGGCGTGGTGCCCCGGCGGGCGAACCGCGCAGAACGCGCGACGGTACCGCCCCGAGACGACGAGCTCCGCGGCGTGCACCACCGCCCCGGCCGCGTGCAGCGCGGCGTTCCACGTGTGCGGATTCATCGCGGTATCGGGGTCGATCTGCGAGTATCCGTCGCGCGGCGCGCTCGACTGCAGCTCGAGGAAGAAGCGCAGGTCGTGCGCTCGCCCGATCTGCTCGGGGCTCGCCTGGGGCGCCTCGATCGTGTCCATGTAGTCGCTGACGCCACGCAGCAGCAGGCGGTCGGCGATCACCGCCAGCCGCTCGGGGCACTCGGGATGGTGCGGCCCCATCTCGTGCAGCAGGAAACTGGGATGCGTGAGATACGCAGCCTTCATGACGACTCCTCCACGTGCCACTGTAGCGCAGGCCGCGGGTAGACTGATTCGCCCGCGCGCCGCGCAGGCCGCCCCCTCGCATCCGCCTTGCGATCCGCTCCGTCCCTGCTGCGCTTCGTCACCGCCTGCGTGCTGGCTCTCGCGCTGGCCTCGTGCGCGAGCCTGCCCGCGCCGGAGCCGCGCCCCGTCGAGCGCGCGTTCTCGAATCCGGCCGCCACCCGGCTGGGCCGCGTGGTTGCCGAGAGCGCGCCCGACGCCGCCTCGTCCGGGGTGCGCCTGCTCGTCTCGGGCGAGGACGCGCTCGGCTCGCTGGTCACGCTCGCACGGCACGCCGAGCGCTCCCTCGACCTGCAGTACTACATCGTGCGCAACGACGCGTCGGCGCGAACGCTGCTGCGCGAGATCCATGACGCCGCACAGCGCGGCGTGCGGGTTCGCATGCTCGTCGACGACCTGAACACCGCCGGCAGCGACGAGAGCCTGCTCTGCCTCACCCGGCACCCGAACATCGCGCTGCGCCTGTTCAACCCGCTGCCCGCCGGCCGCTTCTCGACCTGGACGCGCATCCTCGCCTCGCTCACCGACCTCGAGCGGATCAACCAGCGGATGCACGGCAAGATGTTCGTGGCCGACAACGCGATCGCCGCGACCGGCGGACGCAACCTCGGCGACGAGTACTTCGTGCGCAGCCCGCGGAGCAATTTCGTCGATCTCGACGTGCTCGTCGCCGGCCCGGCGGTGCGCGAGCTGTCGGCGAGCTTCGACCGCTTCTGGAACGACCCGCTCGCCTATCCGGTCGCACGGGTCGTGCGCACGCAACCCGACTGCACCGGGCCGGTGTCGCGCTCGCCGCAGCCGACGACCGATGCGCACGGCGTCGCGCAGCCGGCGCCGGATTCGACCGTCGTGCCGGACAGCACCCTGGCCCGCGCGCTGCGCGCCCGACGGCTGCGCCTCGAATGGGTCGACGTACGCGTGCTCGCCGACACGCCGGAGAAGATCGCCCCCACCGCGACGCCACCCCCACCGGAATCGGCGTCGATCGTGGCGGCCCCGCAGGTCCCGGAATCGGCGTCGATCGCCGCCGAGATCACCCGGCTGCTCGGCGCCGCGCGCCGGGAGCTGATCCTCATCACGCCGTATTTCGTGCCCGGGGAGCACGGCGTCGCACTGATCCGCGCGCTGCGCGCCCGAGGCGTACGGGTGCGCGTCCTCACCAATTCGCTCGCCTCGACCGACGCCCCGGTCGTGCACGTCGGCTACGCGCGCTACCGCCCGCAGCTGATCGACCTCGGCGTCGAGCTCTTCGAGCTGCGCAACCAGCTCGGCACCCCGCGCTCGCAGCTCGGGCGCTTCGGCTCCTCGCAGGCGAGCCTGCATGCGAAGGCGGTCATCGTCGACCGGGAGCAGGTGCTCGTC
>DATGRE010000235.1:0-7301 GCA_035303885.1 Zeimonas sp.
CGATCGCCGAGGGGCTCGCCTGGCGCATCACGCAGGGCGACGTGCCCGAAGTGCTCGCCGACGCCACCGTCTACTCGCTCGACATGGGCGCGCTGCTCGCCGGCACCAAGTACCGCGGCGACTTCGAGCAGCGGCTGAAGACCGTGCTGAAGCAGCTGAAGCAGGCGCAGAACGCGATCCTCTTCATCGACGAGATCCACACGCTGATCGGCGCGGGCTCGGCTTCGGGCGGCACGCTCGACGCGTCGAACCTGCTCAAGCCGGCCCTTTCGTCGGGTACGCTGAAGTGCATCGGCGCGACGACGTACAACGAATATCGCGGCATCTTCGAGAAGGACCACGCACTGTCGCGGCGCTTCCAGAAGATCGACGTCGTCGAGCCGACGATCGAGCAGACCGTGCAGATCCTGCGCGGGCTGAAGTCGCGCTTCGAGGAGCACCACGGCGTGAAGTACTCGTCGTCGGCGCTGTCGGCGGCCGCCGAGCTGTCGGCGAAGTACATCAACGACCGGCACCTGCCCGACAAGGCGATCGACGTCATCGACGAGGCGGGCGCGGCGCAGCGCATCCTGCCGAAGAGCCGCCAGAAGAAGGTCATCAACAAGGGCGAGATCGAGGACATCGTCGCCAAGATCGCGCGCATTCCGCCGGCTTCGGTGTCCAGCGACGATCGCAGCCGCCTGCAGACCCTCGATCGAGATCTGAAAGCGACGGTGTTCGGGCAGGATCCGGCGATCGACGCACTGGCCGCCGCGATCAAGATGTCGCGTTCCGGCCTGGGCAAGCCCGACAAGCCGATCGGCGCCTTCCTGTTTTCGGGGCCGACCGGCGTCGGCAAGACCGAGGTCGCGCGCCAGTTGGCGTTCATCCTCGGCATCGAGCTGATCCGCTTCGACATGTCCGAGTACATGGAGCGCCACGCCGTGTCGCGCCTGATCGGCGCGCCGCCGGGCTACGTCGGCTTCGACCAGGGGGGCCTGCTCACCGAGGCGATCACGAAGAAGCCGCACGCGGTGCTGCTGCTCGACGAGATCGAGAAGGCGCACCCGGACATCTTCAACATCCTGCTGCAGGTGATGGACCACGGCACGCTCACCGACAACAACGGGCGCAAGGCCGATTTCCGCAACGTCATCATCATCATGACGACGAACGCGGGTGCCACCGAGCTGCAGAAGCGCGCGATCGGGTTCTCGGACAGCCGCAAGGCCGGCGACGAGATGAACGAGATCCGGCGCATGTTCACGCCCGAGTTCCGCAACCGGCTGGACGCGATCATCAGCTTCGGTGCGCTCGACGAGCAGATCATCCTGCGCGTCGTCGACAAGTTCCTGATGCAGCTCGAGGAGCAGTTGCACGAGAAGAAGGTCGAGGCGATCTTCACCGACGCGCTGCGCTCGATGCTCGCGAAGAAGGGCTTCGATCCGCTGATGGGTGCGCGGCCGATGCAGCGTCTGATCCAGGACACGATCCGCAAAGCGCTGGCCGACGAGCTGCTGTTCGGCCGGCTGGTGGCGGGCGGGCGCGTCACGGTCGACGTCGACGAGGCGGGCGAGGTCACGCTGTCCTTCGCCGAGGCACCGCCGCCGGCCGGCGGCGGCGAGGGCGAGGAGCAGATCGAGGTGCTGCCGGCCTGAAAGAAGCGCACCGCGCGCCCTCCCCGGGCGCAGATCGCGCTGCGGCGCAGCGCATCGCGCGTTCGCGTTGTCAAAGGCTCCCTCGGGAGCCTTTTTTCTTTCGCGCGCTGGTCGCGTCGTCAGGTCCATGACAATATGCGGCGAGCGCACGAAGGAGCCGCGCAGAGCAGACTCGCCGAGAATCGGCGCTTCACGTCAACCAGGGAGGAGAGGATGCGATCGAAGTCCCTCGCTTCGGCGATCGGCGTCGCCGTCGCGTTGAGCTGGGCGGCTGCGCCCGCGTACGCGCAATCGGCCCGATATCTCGCCGGAAATTGCGCCAACTGCCACGGCACCGACGGACATTCCGCCGGCGGCGGCGGAATGCCCGGCCTGGCCGGACTTTCGTCGACCTATTTCGTCGAGCAGATGCGCGCGTTCCGCGACGGCACCCGCAAGGCGACGATCATGCATCAGATCGCCAAGGGCTATACGGACCAGCAGATCGCCGATCTCGCCGACTACTTCGCCCGTCAGCAAAGGAGCGCGAAATGAGCCACGACCTGGTGAAGAGCGACGCGGCGGGCGTGCAGGCCGGTCGTCGACGTTTCAACCGCGCCGTCGGATCGGCGCTCGCGCTCGGCGGCGTCGGCGGCGCGCTCTCGCTTGCCGGGTGTGCGGCACCGGGGCCGATCGGCGGCAAGCCGCAGGGACGCGTGCTCGTCGTCGGCGGCGGCTACGGCGGCGCGACGGCGGCGAAGTACCTGAAGAAATGGGGCGGCGACGCGATCGAGGTCGTGCTGGTCGAGCGCCAGCCTGCGTTCATCTCGTGCCCGCTGTCGAACCTCGTGCTCGGCGGATCGCGTCGCATCGAGGACCTCACCGTGCCGTACAGCGGGCTGCGCCGTGCCGGCATCCGCGTGGTGCAGGACGAGGTGGTCGCGATCGATCCGGCTTCGCGCGAGGTCGCTTTCGGCAAGCTCGCCCGCCAGCGCTTCGACCGCATCGTGGTCTCGCCCGGCATCGAGCTCGATTTCGATGCCGTGGAGGGGCTCGACGCGGAGGCGCAGAAGACGATCCTGCACGCCTGGAAGGCCGGCGAGCAGACCGTCGCGCTGCGCGCGCAGCTCGAGGCGATGCCCGACGGCGGCACCTACGTGTTGACGATCCCGAAGTCGCCGTATCGCTGCCCGCCGGGGCCCTACGAGCGCGTCTGCCAGGTGGCGCACTACTTCAAGACGCGCAAGCCGCGCTCGAAGATCGTCGTGCTCGACGCCAACCCCGACATCCAGTCGAAGAAGGGGCTGTTCCTCGCCGCGTGGAACGGGCAGTACAAGGGGCTGATCGACTACCAGCCGAACATGAACGTGACCGAGGTCGACGCGCGCAACCGCGTGGCGATCACCGAGCTCGGGGACAAGGTGCGCGCCGACGTCCTCAACGTCGTTCCGCCGCAACGCGCCGGCCTCATCGCGCAGAAGACGGGGTTGGTCAACGCGAACGATCGCTGGTGCATGGTCGACTGGGTCACGCTGGAGTCGACGGCCGCGCCCGGGATCCACGTGCTCGGCGACGCCACGCTGTCGGCGCCGGCGATGCCGAAATCGGGTCACATGGCGAACCAGCACGGCAAGGCGGTGGCCGCCGCGCTCGTCGAGATCTTCGCCGGGCGGCCTGCGCAGCCGCAGATGATGGCCAACACCTGCTACAGCTTCATCGACGACCGCAACGTCGTGCACGTCGCCTCGGTGCACCGCTACGTGCCCGAGAAGAAGACGATCGAGCCGGTCCAGGGCGCGGGCGGCCTGTCGTCGGCGCCGAGCGAGCTCGAGGGGCAGTACGCCAACGCGTGGGCACGCAACATCTGGAACGACATGCTCACGTAGCGCGGCGCGCGGGCGGGCGACGGGCCGCGGGCGCGGCGGGGACGCCGTGCGCGGTCCGCGCGTGCGCTGCCCGCGCGCGGTCCGGCCGCGCGCTGCCGTACCATTCCGGACGATGACCGATCGAAGCCGTTCGCTGCTGCTCGCGTGCGCGGTGTTCGCACTGGCCGCCGTCGGCGCGGCGCTCGTGCTGCAGCACGCGTTCGAGATGCGCCCGTGCGCCTGGTGCACGCTGCAGCGGCTGGTCTATCTCGTCGTGGCGGCGCTCGCACTGTTCGGCTTTGCCCTGGGGGCGCGTGCGCCCGTGGCGCGCGGCCTGGCGCTGCTCGCCGCGGCGGCTTCGCTCGCCGGGCTGGCCGCCGCCTTGCATCAGCAGTTCGTCGCGGCGCAGACGGCGTCCTGCGCGTTCACCTTCGCTGACCGCGTGCTGATGCAGCTGCGCCTGGACGAGTTCGCGCCCTGGCTGTTCCTCGCCGACGCGTCGTGCAGCGAGGCGAACGTCCCGTTGCTCGGCGTGCCGTTCGCGCTGTGGAGTGCCACCGCGTTCGTGCTGCTCGCCGTGGGGTCGTTCGCGGCCGCGCGGCGCGCCGGCAAGGATCGCCTGAGGCGCGCGCCGGTTCCGGAGGTTTCCCGATGAATGCTCTCGAGCAACTCAAGCAGTACACCGTCGTCGTCGCCGACACGAGCGACGTGAACGCCATCCGCCAATACGCCCCGCGCGACGCGACGACCAATCCGTCGCTCGTGCTCAAGGCCGCGCAGAAGCCCGACTACGAGCAGCTGCTCGCCGAGTGCGTGCATGCACACGGGCGCGAGGACGATTCCACGCTGGCCGATCGGCTGCTCGTGCGCTTCGGGCAGGAGATCCTGAAGGTCGTCCCGGGGCGCGTGTCCACGGAGGTCGACGCGCGGCTGTCGTTCGACACCGAGGCGAGCATCGAGCGTGCGCGACGCATCGTCTCGTTCTACGAGGAAGCGGGCGTGGCTCGCGAGCGCGTGCTGATCAAGGTGGCCTCCACCTGGGAGGGGATCCGCGCCGCCGAGCGGCTCGAGCGCGAGGGCATCCGCTGCAACCTGACGCTGCTGTTCTCGTTCCCGCAGGCGGTGGCCTGCGCCGATGCCGGCGTCACGCTCATCTCGCCCTTCGTCGGTCGCATCTACGACTGGTACCGGAAGCACGAGGGCAAGGACTACGCTCCGGAGGACGACCCGGGCGTGCTGTCGGTGCGGCGCATCTACGACTACTACAAGAAGTTCGGCTATCCGACCGAGGTGATGGGCGCGAGCTTTCGCAGCACAGGGCAGGTGCTCGCGCTGGCCGGCTGCGACCTGCTCACGATCAGTCCGGAGCTGCTCGGCGAGCTGGCGGCGAGCGACCGGCGCGTCGAGCGCAGGCTCGACCCCGATGCGGCGAAGGCGAAGGCGATCGAACGCGAGCGCTTCGACGAGAAGGCGTTCCGCTGGGCCGTGAACGAGGACGCGATGGCCACCGACAAGCTCGCCGAGGGCATCCGCGTGTTCGCGGCCGACGTCGTGCGGCTCGAGGCGCTGGTGCGGCAGCTGCGCTGAGCGCTACCAGATCCCCATCGCGAGTCCGGCGCCGAGCGTGCGCCCGAGCGCGCGCGCACGCTCGCGCTGCGCGGCCGCGATCGTCTTCGGCGCCAGGATCTCTTCGGGCGTCTGCGCCCCGTTGACGACGACGAGCGGCTCGGCCACCGCCTTCAGGCGCCATCCGGTGGCGATGCGGGCGATCTGGCGCGCCGCGCCGGTGCCGTCCGTGCCGGCACAGACGACGACCGCATAGGGCAGCCCGTCGACGCGGCCGAGCACCGGGTAGTAGCTGCGGTCGAAGAAGTCCTTCATCCGCCCCGCCATCGACGCGAGATTCTCCGGGGCGGCGAAGACGAAGGCCTGCGCGGCGAGCACGTCGTCGGGACCCGCCTCGTCGGCGCGCAGCGAGACCACCTCGACGTCGGGCTCCTCGCGCGCACCCTCGGCGAGCGCGTCGGCGAGCTGGCGCGTCCCGCCGGTCGTCGACCACCAGACGATCAGCAGGCGCCGCATCTCCTCATCGCCCGGTGCTGCCGAATCCGCCGGTGCCGCGGCCGCTGCGGTCGAAGTCGTCGACGACGTTCCACTGGATCTGGACGACGGGGACGACGACGAGCTGTGCAATGCGGTCCATCGGCTCGATCGTGAACGCCTCGTGTCCGCGGTTCCAGCACGAGACCATCAGCGGCCCCTGGTAGTCGGAGTCGATCAGGCCGACGAGGTTGCCGAGCACGATGCCGTGCCGCGCGCCGAGTCCGGAGCGCGGCAGGATCATCGCGGCGAAATGTGGATCTCCGATGTGGATCGCCAGGCCGGTGGGCAGCAGCTGCGTGGCGCCGGGCTCGAGGACGAGCGGCGCGTCGATGCAGGCGCGCAGATCCAGGCCGGCGCTGCCCTTGGTCGCGTAGGCGGGCAGGTGCCCGGCGAGGCGGGAATCGAGGATGCGGACGTCGAGCTTCACGGGGAGCGGTCTTTCGGCGGTGAGTGCCGACCGTAGGGTGCCGTGCCTTGCTTTGCGGGAGCCGGGCCTACGAGCGGGCGAGACGTTCGGCGAACTCGGCGGCCAGCGCGCGGGCGAGCGCGTTCTTGTCGGCGCGCGCGAGGCGGCGGCTGCCGTGCGCGTCGACGAGCAGCAGCTCGTTGTCGTCGAGGCCGAAGGTGGCGGGGCCGAGGTTGGCGACGAGCAGCGGCACGCCCTTGCGCACGCGCTTGGCGGCCGCGTGCTCCTCGAGCTTCTCGCTCTCGGCGGCGAAGCCCACGCAATAGGGCGCGTCCGGGCGGCGTGCGACCGCCGCCAGGATGTCGGGATTCTCGGCGAGCTCGAGCGCCGGCGGGTGCCGGTTCACCTCCTTCTTCCACTTGCTCGCGCCCACGTTCGCGACGCGCCAGTCGGCGACCGCGGCCACGCCGACGAACAGGTCGAAGGGCGAGCCTTCGCGTTGCGCGCCGTCGAGCTCGGCCATCACCGCGTCGTGCATCTGTTGCGCGCTCTCGACGTCGATTCGGCGCACGCCGCGCGGACCGGCGAGCGCGACCGGACCGCAGACGAGCACCACGTCGGCACCGGCGTCGCGCAGCGCGCGCGCCAGTGCGAAGCCCATCTTGCCCGAGGAGCGGTTCGTGATGCCGCGCACCGGGTCGATCGGCTCGAAGGTGGGACCGGCGGTGAGCAACGCGCGTCGTCCGGCCAGCGTGCGCGGCACGAAGCGCGCGGCGACCTCCTCGACGATCTCGAGCGGCTCGAGCATGCGGCCGAGGCCGACCTCGCCGCAGGCCTGGTCGCCGCTGGCGGGGCCGAGGACGGCGACGCCGTCGGCGGCGAGCTGCGCGACGTTGCGCTGCGTGGCCGCGTTCGACCACATCTGGCGGTTCATCGCCGGCGCGACCATCAGCGGGCATTCGCGCGCCAGGCACAGCGACGAGAGCAGGTCGTCGGCCCGACCGTGCGCGAGCCGGGCGAGGAAATCGGCGGTGGCCGGCGCGACGACGATCGCGTCGGCACCGCGCGACAGCTCGATGTGCGCCATGTTGTCGGGGATGCGCGCGTCCCACGCGTCGACGAAGACCGGCTCGCCGCTGAGCGCCTGGAAGGTGACCGGGCCGACGAAGCGGGTGGCGGCCCCGGTCATCACGACCTGGACGCGGGCCGCTCCGGCGCGCTGCAGCTCGCGCACGAGCTCGGCGGCCTTGTAGGCCGCCACGCCGCCGGTGACACCGAGCACGATCCGCTTGCCGTCGAGCACTTCGGGCG
>DATGRE010000236.1:0-5785 GCA_035303885.1 Zeimonas sp.
GCGCGCTCGCGCAGGCGCTCGCGGCCGAGCGTGCGGCGCTGCGGCCGCACAGCCCGCCCACGCGGCGCCTGGTGCAGCGGGCGGGCGCCATCCGCCCGGCGCTCGGGGAGACCGAGCGGCTCGAGTCGGCGGCGGCGTAGCGGCGACGGCGGCGCAGGCGCCGATCGGGCATCGCGCGTGCATCCCGAACGGCGGCGCGCCGACGGGCGTCGCCGAACGCGGAGGATTCGAGCGCCGTGCGAACGATTCGAAGAACCGGACGACCGACCTGCGTCGCGGGCCGGGCGAGGCGGTGGCCGGCGCGCGCCGTCGTCGCGGCAGTGGTGGCCGTCGCGCTTCTTCCGCGCACCCTCGAGGCGACGTCCGGCCCACCGCTCGCCGTGCCGGAGCCGCCGGCACGGCAGGCCTCGTTCCCGGCCGCTTCGGCACGCCCGTTGCCGCGGGCGGACTTCGGTGCGGCCGAACCGTCCGCGGCCGCACGGACGATCGCCGACTGGGCGCTCGCCATTGACGATCCCGACGGTCTGCCGTTCCTGATCGTCGACAAGCGTGCGGCCACGCTGTACGTGTTCGATGCGCAAGGGCGTTTGAGCGGCTCGTCACCCGTCCTTCTGGGCCAGGCGCGCGGCGACGACAGCGTGCCGGGAATCGGCGAGCGGGCGATGTCGCAGATTCGGCCGCACGAGCGCACGACGCCGGCCGGACGCTTCGTCGCCGAGCGCGGCGTCAACCTGCATGGCGAGGACATCCTCTGGGTCGACTACGACCACGCGGTGTCGATGCACCGGGTGCGGGCGACGAACCCGAAGGAGCGCCGGCTCGAGCGGCTGCGTACGCCGACGATCGACGACAACCGGATCTCCTACGGCTGCATCAACGTTCCGGTGCGGTTCTACGACCGGCGCGTGATGCCGGCATTCGACGCGGGCATCGCCGTCGTCTACGTGCTGCCGGAGACGCGGCCGCTGAGCGATTATTTCGACGTGGCGCCGATGCTCGCGCGACCGGCCGAGTGAAGGCGCCGAGCGGATCGGCGCAGCGATGCGGAATGGTCGCCGGCGCGTTCGCCGGCGACCCGCCGATCCGGGAACGATCGTCGAGGACGATCAGTTGCGATCGGCGCGCGGCGCGCGCGCCATCGTCGTGCGGTCGTTGCGCAGGTCGGAGCCGGGCGCGTTCAGGCGCGAGCTCACGTCGTCGCGGTCCGCACTCGGTGCCATTCCCTGCGACGCCTGGCGGTTGGAGTCCTGCGCGTCCGGATTCACCTGGGTGGGGCTGCCGGTGGCCGAGCCCATCGTGCCGCTCTGCGCGGTCGTCGACGGAGTGCGATCCTGCATCGTGTCCATGCTCGAGCTGCCGCTCTGCGTGCCCATCGTCGAGCCGCTCGTCGTATCGTCGCTGCGCATCGTGCCGGGGCGCGTGTCGCGGGTGCCCGGTGCCATCCCCTGGGACGCATCCCGGTTGGTGTCGGTCGCGCTCGGCGTCGTCTGCGTCGGACTGGTGGTGGTGCTCTGCGCCTGTGCGACGCCGGCGGCACCGAAAAACGCGACGGCGGCGAACGTCGCGAGCATCGTATGCCGGCGCGGGAAAGAAGTGGCTTCGCGGGTCATGGTGTGCTCCAGATGGTGTGGGATGCCTTCGGTCCGCAGGGCGGTCGCCGATGACGTACACCGAGGGGTGCAAGGCGGATGCCCGTGCACCGTGCGAAGCTCGCAGCGCTCAGGCTCGAAGCGCGCCGCGGGCGTCGGTCGCGGGGCGCAGCGCGCGCTCGAGCACCACCGCGACGTGTACCGCGTCCCGCCGCGCGCCGTCGGCGATCTGGTGCCGACAGCTCGTTCCGTCGGCGACCACGAGGGTGTCGGCCTTCGCCGCGCGCACCGCCGGCAGCAGCGCGAGCTCGCCCACCTTCATCGACACGTCGTAGTGCTTCGCGTCGTACCCGAAGCTGCCCGCCATCCCGCAGCAGCTCGACTCCACGGTGCGCACCGACAGTCCGGGAATCCAGCCGAGCACGACCTGCGCGGGGCGCAAGGCATCGAAGGACTTCTGATGGCAATGCCCGTGCAGCAGCGCTTCGTCGTGGCCGATCGGATGCAGCGCGAGCGCGAGCCTTTGCGCCTCGTGCTCGCGCACGAGGAATTCCTCGAACAGCAGCGCCTGGCGCGCCAGTCGCGCCGCCGCTTCGCCCAGGCCGAGCACGAGGAACTCGTCGCGCATCGTCAGCAGGCACGAGGGCTCCAGGCCGACCACCGGGACGCCGCGTTCGACGAAGGGCGCGAGCGCCGCGAGCGTGCGCCGCGCCTCCACCCGCGCCTGGTCGACCAGTCCCACCGCGAGGAACGTGCGCCCGCAGCACAGCGGCCGCTTCGCGTCGTCCGCGGGCAGCGCGCGCGCGACGTGCACCCGGTATCCGGCTGCGCGCAGCACCGCGCGTGCGGCTCGCAGGTTGTCGGGCTCGAACCAATTGTCGAAGGTATCGGCCCACAACACGACCTCGCGCCCGTCGGGGCACGGCCCGGCGTCGTCGCGGTCGTCGGTGAACGGATCGCCGCGCCAGCGCGGAAGCGGGCGGCGCGCGGAGAAACCGAGCAGCCGCTCGCTCAAACGTGCGGCACCGGGCACGCGGTCGCGCAGCGCGAGCAGCGCACGCCATCGGGAGGCGTGGCGCGCGTAGCGGGGCAGCCACGCGATCAGCCGCTCCTTCCAGCGAAGCGGATGGCTGCGGTTCCAGCGGTCGAGAAACTCGATCTTCATCCGCGCCATGTCGACGCCGGTGGGGCATTCGCGCCGGCAGCCCTTGCAGCTCACGCACAGCTCGAGCGCTTCGTGCACCGCGCGCGAGGATTGCTCCTCGTCGCCGAGCCGGCCCGCCAGGGCCAGCCGCAGCGTGTTCGCGCGCCCGCGCGTCAGATGCCGTTCGTCGCGCGTGACGCGCCAGCTCGGGCACATCGTGCCGGCGTCGAACTTGCGGCAGTGGCCGTTGTTGTTGCACATCTCGACGGCCTTCGCGAAGCCGCGGGCCGGATCGCCGCCGGAGCCGGGCGGGCCGACGTGCTCGGTGCGGGGGTCGTTGCGCACGTCCCACGCCGACCAGTCGAGTGCCGTTTCGCGCGGAAGCGCCGCATATCCCGGCGGGTAGCGGAACAGGCCCTCGTCGTCCATCCGGGTGGCGCGAACGATCTTGCCGGGATTCATCGTGCCGGTCGGATCGAAGGCGTCCTTCACCTCCTCGAAGGCGCGCACGAGCCGCTCGCCGAACTGCCAGCCGACCCATTCGCTGCGCACCAGTCCATCGCCGTGCTCGCCCGAGAACGCCCCCTTGTATTGCCGCACCAGGGCCGCCGCTTCCTCGGCGATGTGCCGCATTTTCGTCGCGTCCCCGGCGCGCAGGTCGAGGATGGGGCGTACGTGCAGCGTGCCCACCGATGCGTGCGCATACCAGGTGCCGCGCGTTCCGTGCCGCGCGAAAACCTCCTCGAGCCGCTCGGTGTAGTCGGCCAGGTGCTCGAGCGGCACCGCACAGTCCTCGATGAACGAGACCGGCTTGCCGTCGCCCCGGAGCGACATCATGATGTTCAGTCCCGCCTTGCGCACGTCCCACAGCGCTTTCTGCGCCGGCTCGTCCGAGAGGACGACGACGCTGCCGGGAAGCCCGAGCTCGGCCATCGTCCCTTTCAGCTGCTCGAGCCGCTCGAGCAGCGGATCGCGCTCGTCGCCGGCGAATTCCACCAGCAGCAGCGCATCGGGCGGCATGCCGCTGCGCAGGATCGCCGCGCGCTCGATCGTGGGCCGGAACACGGGGTTCTCGCGCGCGAGATCGATCATCGTCCGGTCGACCAGCTCGACCGCCGTCGGACCCAGCGCGACGATGTGCTGCGCGCTCTCCATCGCGGCGCGGAAGGTCGGGAAATTCACGACGCCGAGCACGCGCGCCTTCGGCAGCGGCGCGAGCGCGAGCACGATGCGCCGGAACCACGCGAGCGTGCCTTCGGAGCCCACGAGCAGGTGCGCGAGGTTGACCGAGCCGTCGGCGGTGTAGGGACGGGGCGACTGCGGATGGAACACGTCGAGGTTGTAGCCGCCGACCCGGCGCAGCACCTTCGGCCAGACGCGCTCGATCTCCTCGCGTTCGCGGCGTCCGATCGCGAACAGCCGGGAGACGAGCTCGGCGCTGCGCGCGCTCGACATCGGGCGCTGCGCGTCGACGCCGAAGGGGCCGAAGCGCTCAGCCGTGCCGTCGGAGAGCAGCGCGTCGATCGCGACGACGTTGTGCACCATGTTCCCGTAGGCGATCGAGCGCGAACCGCAGGAGTTGTTGCCCGTCATCCCGCCGATCGTTGCCTGCGCGGACGTCGAGACGTCGACCGGAAACCACAGCCCGTGCGGTTTCAGGAACGCGTTCAGCGCGTCGAGCACGACGCCCGGCTGCACTTCGACGGTGCGCGCCTGCGGGTCGAAGGCCAAGATGCGGTTCAGGTTCCGGCTGTGGTCGATCACCAGCGCCTCGCCGACCGTCTGCCCGCACTGGCTGCTGCCGGCGCCGCGCGGCAGGACCGGCGCGCCTTCCTCGCGGGCGAGCTCGATCGCGGCGACGACGTCGGCTTCGTCGGCGGGGACGACGACGCCGAGCGGCTCGACCTGGTAGATCGACGCGTCGGTCGCATAGCGGGCGCGCGTGGCCGGGTCGAAGCGCACGTCGCCGCGCAACACGCGGCGCAGCCGCTGCGCCAGGCGGCTGCGCTCGGCGCGGCGCACCGACGCGCGGGCTGTGCGCGGCGCGGCGTCGATTCCCGGTGCGCTCATCGGGCCGGCGCTCCGTCGTCCCAATGCGCGAGCACCGCGTCGCGTTTCGTGCGCAAATGCTGCTCGAGGACTGTGCGCAGTCGGGCGCCGTCGCGTGCCTCGAGCGCATCGAGCATCGCCTGGTGCTCGCGCACCGCGATCGCCCATTTCTTCGCATCGAAGTTCGAGCGGAAGCGCAGGTGCTGGATGCGCGTGTTGACGCTGTCGTACATCTCGGTGAGGGCGCCGTTGCCTGCGCAGCGGTTCAGCGCGCGGTGGATGCGGTGATTCAGGTCATAGTAGGTGCGCAGGTCGCGCCGCGCGTGCGCGGCGAGCATCTCGTAGTGCAGGGCGCGGATCTCGGCGAGCTCGGGCTCGGTGCGCCGCTGCGCGGCGAGTTCGCCCGACAACCCCTCGAGCGCACTCATCAGCTCGAACAGCTCCTCGACGTCGGCGCGCGCGAGCGCGACGACGCGTGCACCCCGGTTCGGCGTGAGCTCGATCAGCCGCTCGGCGGCCAGACGCTTGAATGCCTCGCGCAGCGGCGTGCGCGAGACGCCCAGCCGCTCGCACAGCACCCGCTCGTTCAGGCGCGCACCGGGCGCCAGGCGTCCGTCGGTGATCATCGTGCGCAGGCGATCGGCCGCTTCTTCGTGTAGCGGGCGGCGGTCGATCGGCTCGAGAGCGGAGACGATTTGCATACAAAATGCGGAGTGGTACGCTGGGGGTCTAAGATACGCCGATTGGCGCCGGAAACATGCATACAACATGCGTTGGCGCCTCTTTTTCCATTCTACGAGGCTCCATGAAACTGTCGAACGGCCTGGCGTTGAACGCCCACCCGGCAGGCCGGCATTTCCTGCAGATCCCCGGGCCGACGAACGTCCCGGACCGCATCCTGCGGGCGATGGATCACCCGACGATCGATCATCGCGGACCGGAGTTCCGGGCGCTCGCCGACGCGGTCCTGCGTGGCATCCGCAAGATCTTCCGCACCGACGGG
>DATGRE010000237.1:0-13986 GCA_035303885.1 Zeimonas sp.
GGTGACGACGCACACGTCGCAGGCGCGATAGTGCTGGAACACCGATGCGCTATCGTGGTGCTCTATCAGCAGCCGCACCGGCTCGGGCCCGCCCTCGTCGAAACGCGAGTTGATCTGCGCGGCGATCTCGCGTACCTGGGATTCGAAGCGCTGGTACTCCTCGAGCGACGAACGCGATGGCGCGGCGATCTGGATCAGCGTGAAGCGTCCGATCCATTCCGGGTACAGCTCGAGCAGCCGCTCGACCGCGCGCATGCGCTCGATGATCCCCTTCGTGTAGTCGAGCCGGTCGACGCCGACCGCGATCCGGTGCGTCGGCGGCAGGCCCGCCTGCTCGAAGACCTCGACGCGCGCCGCGGCGACCGTTCCCTCGGGCGGAGCCTCCGGCCACGCGATCGAGATCGGGTACGCCTCGACGCGCGTCGCCCGGCCGCCGACGGTGACGGTGGACGACTCGTATTCGATGCGCGCCTCGACGAAGCGGTCGACCGTCTCGAGGAAGTTCTTGCAGTGATAGCGCGTGTGGAATCCGAGGATGTCGCTGCCGAGCAGCCCCTCGATCAGCTCGCGCTTCCACGGGCAGATGCCGAAGGATTCCGGGTTCGGCCACGGAATGTGCCAGAACATGATGATCGTTGCGCGCGGCAGCCGCTCGCGCACGAAGCGCGGTACGAGCGCGAAGTGGTAGTCCTGCACGAGCACGACCGGGTCTTCCGTCTTCGCTTCGCTGATCACCGCGTCGGCGAAGCGCTGGTTGACGCGCTGGTAGTACTCCCAGTCGGAGCTGCGGAACACCGGACGCACGTGCGCGATGTGGCACAGCGGCCAGATCCCCTCGTTGGCGAAGCCGTAGTAGTAGCCTTCCTCTTCCTCCTGCGTCAGCCAGACTCGGCGCAGCGTGTACGAAGGATCGCGCGGCGGCACGGCGACGTGGTCGCGTGCGTCGACGGTCTCGCGGTCGGCCGAGCCGCTGCCGTGCGCGATCCACGTTCCCGAGCACGCGCGCATCACCGGCTCCACGGCGGTGACCAGGCCGCTGGCGGGCCGGCGCACCACGGGTCCGTTCGGCCCGGCCTCGTGGATGTACGGCTCGCGGTTCGACACGACGATGATCTCGTCGCCCGAGAGCTGCTCGCGCAGCAGCTTGCGAAGCGTGTGCGGCGTCCAGTGCAGCGTCAGGTCGTCGTGCAGCCGTTGCTCGCTCTCGATGTCGCGCAGCATCTCGCGCAGATCGCCGATCAGCGGTGCGAGCTCGGGCGCCGGGGGCGCCGCCGGCGAGCGCAGCGTCTCGTCGCGCAGCATCTCCCGCACGCCGGCGACCCAGCCGCGCAGGCTGAGCTGGGCGACGAGCACGGTGATGCCGGCGATGACCAGGCCGGCCATGACGAACAGCCCGATGACCCAGAAGCGCGTGTCGGCGCTGCGCCGCTGCATGAAGCTCATGTCGTGCACGATGAGCAGCTGCCCGAGCTCCTGGCCGTCGCGCGTCAGCGGACGCGCGGTGACGTGCAGCGCGTCTTCGGACAGCGTGCGGGCCGCGCGCGGGTCGGTGACGCCGCTGCAGCCGAGCACGCTCGGCCACGGGTCCGTGTGAACGGCGAGCGTTCCGTCGGGCAGGCACAGCCCGAGCGCATAGAGCCGCTCGTCGCCGATCGCGCGCTCGAAACGCTGCTCGATCTCCGGATAGTTGCCGGCGACGAGCGGGGTCGTGACGGCGTCCTCGATCGACGTGCCGACGAGCTGCGCGCGGATTTCGACGTCGCGAACGAACCAGCGCGTGGTGAGGCTGTCGATCCAGGGCACGACGAGCAACGCCATCAGGAACAGCGCGATCGCGAGCGGTATGACGAAACGGAGCGAGAGTCTCAGGGTCCGAAACATATATCGCGCGAATATACGCCAGCGTCCGAAGGCCCCCGGATCCGGCTCTCCGCGGGTCGTCGGTCCGTTCCGGCCACCTTCGGACGTATAGTTCGGGCCTATGTCCGGTTCGAACCGCACCCGCAGCGAAGGGGTCGCACGTCCCGGCGCAGCACCGCCCGCGCAGCCCGACGCATCCTGGATCTTCGCCGACATCGGCGGCACCAACGCGCGTTTCGCACGCTGGCGCGCCGATACCGGAACGGCGCCGGTGCGTCGCTGGCGTGCCGACGAGTTCGAGTCGCTCGCCGACGCGGTCCGGACCTTCGAGCGCGAACGGGCCGAGCCCGCGCGGCGCGCCGCGATCGCGATCGCGCTGCATCTGCGCGGCCGCCGCCTGCGGATGACGAATCGGCCGTGGTCCTTCGACGTGCAGGAATTGCGCCGCGAGCTCGGACTCGACGAGCTGCGGCTGGTCAACGACTTCGTCGCGGCCGCGGCCGGGCTGCCTGCGCTCGGCGACGACGATTACGAGGTGCTGCGTAGCGGATCGCCGGCGTCGGGCAATTGGCTGCTGATCGGGCCGGGCACCGGACTCGGCGCCGCGGCGTTGTTCGACACCGGCAGCTTCTTCGAGCGGGTGCTCGCCAGCGAAGCCGGTCACATGGGATTCGCCGGGCACGACCCGGCGCTCGAGAGCCTGCGCGAGGCGACACGCGCGCGCTGGTCGCGCGTTTCCTGGGAGCGGCTGCTGAGCGGCGAGGGCCTGGGCGTGCTGCACGCATGGCAGGCGAAGAGCGACGCGCTGCTCCCCGCGCCGCGCATCTCGGCGCTGGTCGCCGACGGCGATGCCGATGCGATTGCGGCCGCGCGCTGGTTCTCGAGGCTGCTCGGCGCCTTCGCCGGCGATCTGTGCCTCGCCTTCGGCGCCGATGGCGGCGTGTGGCTCACCGGGGGCGTGCTCGACGGGCTCGGCGCGGGCTTCGACCGGGACGCGTTCCTCGAGGCCTTCGACGACAAGGGCCGCTACGCGGCGCGCCAGCGCGAGGTGCCCGTGCGCCACGTGCTTGCGCGCGACCTCGCTTTCCGCGGTCTCGAGCGCATCGTCACCGGCGAGTGCCGGGCGCCGGGGATCGTCTCTACGGAACAGGGAATCGATGAACGACATTGAGCGTCCGGTCGCGGCATCGCAGGCCGTGACCGATGCGGCCCGCGGCGTGCGAGCCGAGGCGCATTCGGCGCAGGCGGCATCCGCCGAGCGCCCGGCCGGGTGCGACACGGCGCACGAGCGCGCGCCGGTCGGCCTGCGCGCCGGCGTGGTCGGCAATTCGCGCATCGGCGCGCTCATCGACGAATACGGTTCGGTGTCGTGGCTGTGCGTGCCCCGCTTCGACGGCGACCCCGTGTTCTGCAGCCTGCTCGACGACGACAGCGCCGACGGGCGCTTCGCGATCGAGATGGAGAACGTCGTCACGATCGCGCAGGAATACCTGCGCAACACGGCGATCCTGCGCACCACGATGACCGATCGCGCCGGGCAGCGCATCGAGGTGATCGATTTCTGCCCGCGCTTCTATCAGCACGGGCGCCTGTATGCGCCGGTGACGCTGGTGCGGATGGTTCGGCGCATCAGCGGGCGGCCGCGCGTGCGTATCGTCTTCGCCCCGCGCTGCAACTACGGGGCCGAACGCCCCGCGATGACCTTCGGCAGCCATCACATCCGGGCCCTGGTGCCGGCCTATCCGCTTCGGCTGACCACCGACGCGCCGATCACGCAGGTGATGGAGCAGGCATGGATCCGCGTCACCCAGGATCTCACGCTCATCCTCGGCCCGGACGAGACGCTCACCAGCGCGCCGCGCGAGACCGGGCGGCGCATGTTCGACGAGACGCTCGGCTACTGGATGCGCTGGGTGCGCAACCTCGCGATTCCGTTTGAATGGCAGGACGCTGTGATCCGCGCGGCGATCACGCTGAAGCTGAACACCTTCGACGACACCGGCGCGATCGTTGCGTCGCTGACGACGTCGATCCCCGAGGCTCCCGGCACCGGGCGCAACTGGGACTACCGCTTCTGCTGGCTGCGCGACGCGTATTTCACGGTGGACGCGCTGAACCGGCTCGGCGCGACCGGGTCGATGCAGCGTTTCCTGCGCTACCTGGAAGACATCGTCACCGACGCGGCCGACAGCTCGCTGCAGCCCGTCTACGGGATGAGCGGCGCGACCCAGCTCGACGAGGCGGTGGCGCCTGCGCTGCGCGGCTATCGCGGCCACGGCCCGGTGCGCATCGGCAACCTCGCCTGGCTGCAGACGCAGCACGACGTCTACGGCTCGGCGATCCTCGCGGTGGCGCACGCGTTCTACGACCGAAGGCTCGCGCGTCCGGCCGGGATCGAGCTGTTCGAGGCGCTCGAGCAGTTCGGCGACCAGGCGTGGCTGAACCACGCGCGCCCCGATGCGAGCATCTGGGAGTATCGCGGCCGCGAAGCCGTGCACACGTTCTCGTCGGTGATGTGCTGGGCGGCCTGTGATCGCCTCGCGCGCATCGCCGCGCACCTCGGGCTCACCGAGCGCCGCGAATGGTGGCACGACCGCGCCGCGCAGATCCACGCGACGATCGAGGCGCGCGCGTGGAACGAGGAGATCGGCGCCTTCGCGTCGACCTTCGGCGGCCGCGATCCCGACGCGAGCCTGCTGCTGCTCGGTCCGCTCGGCTTCCTGCAGCGGGACGACCCGCGCCTGCGCTCGACGGTGATGACGATCGAGCGCGAGCTGCGCCGGGGCGATTTCCTGCTGCGCTACGCGCAGCCCGACGACTTCGGCATGCCCGAGACCGCGTTCATCGTCTGCACGTTCTGGTGGATCCAGGCACTGGCGCAGATCGGCGAGCGCGAGCGCGCCCGCGAGCTGTTCGAGAACCTGCTCGCGCATCGCAACCCGCTCGGGCTGCTCTCGGAGGACATCGACCCGGTTACCTACGCGCTGTGGGGCAACTACCCGCAGACCTACAGCATGGTCGGCATCATCACTTGCGCGATGCGGCTGAGCGAACGCTGGGAAGACGCGTTCTGAGGAAGGCCGGCAGCGACGCGCGGCCCGACTGCGTGAGCGCCACGCCGCCCAGCGCGATGGCCGCGCCGGTGATCTTCGTCGCGGTGAACGGCTCTCCGATCGTCGCCCACGCGACGAGCCCGGCGACCGGCGGCATCCCGTACATCATCGGCGCGGTGCGCGCCACGCCGCGCACCGCGTTGACCCAGCCCCAGACCAGCCAGCCGACGAAGGCCGACAGCACCACCGTGAACAGCAGCGCCATCCAGATCCACGGCTCGAGTGCGATCCAGTCGATGCGCAACCCCACCGGCGCGGTGAGCACGACGATCGGCAGCGCGCCGAGCAGCGTCGCGTAGGCCATCACGACGAGCCCTCCGTGGCGCAGGATCAGCGGCTTCGACGCCACCGTGTAGTACGAGAAGCAGAACGCGGAGAGGAGCAGCACGAGGTCGCCGCCGCCGGCACTCCAGCGTCCGGCGGCCAGCTTGTCCGACAGGAAGACCAGCACGCCGAAGCAGGCGATCGCCGCACCGGCGACCTGCGCGCGCGTCATCCGCTCCAGGCCCGAGACGCGCAGGATCAGCAGCGTGAACACCGGCCCGCAGGCGAGGATCAGCGAGCTGGAGAAGGCGGTCGACCAGTGGATGCCGTAGGTGACCGTCCCGACGTGCAGCACGTGGCCGAAGAAGCCCAGCCGCGCCAGCGCGAAGAGGTCGGTGCGAGGCACCGACGGGAAGCGCAGGCCGTAGCGGTGCACGAGCAGCGCGATCGCGCACGCCGGCATGATCAGGTAGCGCGCGAAAAGGAATCCCGCGGGCGAGAGCGCCGCGAACACGACCTTCTGTACCGAGAAGTTCGTGCCCCAGACGGCGATGATGGCCATGCATGCGACGAGCGCCTGCCACTGGCGCCTGCGGTTGTCCGGGGAGATGATTTCTCGTGCTCGCGGTAAAACACCGGATGATAGCGGTCGCGCGACGCCTGCGCTTCGCCGGCCGGGGCCGTCGCGCCGGTGCCGGCTTCACTTTGCGGCACACGGCAAGTGAACCGCGCGCCGCGGCGCTTCGAACCGGCCCGGCACGGCTTGCCGTGCCCGCCCGCGCGAAACGCGATGCACGTCGATTTGATAAAATGAGCGCTTCCTTTCCCGATTCGGTTCACGCCCGGGTGACGCCCGGAGGCGTGCCTGCCGGGCCGGCGCGACGCCGGCCGCGAAACGGCACCTCACGTCGTACCAGAAGGAGAGCGCATTGCATTCCGAACCCCGTACTTCGCCCGTTGCCGAGGCGGAACAGACCGCCGAGCGTCGCGCGTCCGCTGCCGCGTCCGCCGTCCGCGCGCAAGGCCGGCCGCCGGCTTCCGAAGACGGTTCCGATACCGTGCGCGTGTATTTCGAGGGCGATTCCACCAGCGTGGGGGACGAATACCTGGCGCTCATCCGCGAGCAGGCCGAGCGCTTCAACACCGGCCCGGGCGGCACCCTGATCGTTTCCGGCCACGCCAATCCGGCCGGCGAACCCGAGCTGGCCGTCCAGCTGAGCATGCACCGTACGGAAGCCGTCGCGGCGCTGCTCGAGCGCTTCGGCGTGCAGAGCCACCGCATCGTGCGCGTCAGCCACGGGTCGAACGCGCCGATCGTCGAACACGACGACGAATCGGTGCGCTGGGTGAACCGGTGCGTGGAAATCCGCCACGGTTCGCTCACGCCGCGCCAACCGGTCTGGTCGCAGCGCACGCGCAAGTCGACACGACGCTGAGCGCGCCACTGAGAATCCTCGAAGCACTCAACGAGCGCCAGCGCGAGGCCGTCACCTTGCCGGCCGAGCACGCGCTCGTGCTCGCCGGCGCCGGCAGCGGCAAGACGCGCGTTCTCACGACGCGCATCGCCTGGCTGATCTCCACCGGGCAGGTGAGCCCGCACGGCGTTCTCGCGGTCACCTTCACCAACAAGGCCGCGCGCGAGATGCTCACGCGGCTGTCGGCGATGCTGCCGATCGAGCCGCGCGGCATGTGGATCGGCACCTTCCACGGCTTGGCCAACCGGATGCTGCGCGCGCATCACCGCGATGCGGGCCTGCCGCACACCTTCCAGATCCTCGACTCGCAGGACCAGCTCGCCGCGATCAAGCGGCTGCTGCGTGCCCTGAACGTCGACGACGAGAAGTTCCCGCCGAAGGCGCTGCAGCACTTCATCAACGCGGCCAAGGAAGAGGGGCGCCGCGCGTCCGAGGTCGAGACCTGGGACGAGCACACGCGGCGGATGGCCGAGCTGTACGCCGCGTACGACGAACAGTGCCAGCGCGAGGGCGTGGTCGACTTCGCCGAGCTGCTGCTGCGCAGCCACGAGCTGCTCTCGCGCAACGCGCCGCTGCGCGAGCACTATCGGGCGCGGTTCCGTCACATCCTCGTCGACGAGTTCCAGGACACCAACACGCTGCAGTACGAGTGGCTCAAGCTGCTCGCCGGAGCGTCGTCGGTGTTGTTCGCCGTCGGCGACGACGACCAGAGCATCTATTCGTTCCGCGGCGCGCGCGTCGCGAACATGGCGGCCTTCGAGCGCGAGTTCGGCGTGCGGCACCTGATCCGCCTCGAGCAGAACTACCGCTCCCATGGGAACATCCTCGATTGCGCCAACGCCCTGATCGCGCACAACACGCGTCGGCTGGGCAAGAACCTGTGGACCGATGCCGGCGAGGGCGAGCCGGTGCGCGTGCGCGAGTCGCTCTCTGACGCGCAGGAAGCGCAATGGCTCGTCGAGGAGATTCGCGCGCTCGTCGCCGACGGCGCGATGCGCGCCGACATCGCGGTGCTGTACCGGTCGAACGCGCAATCGCGCGTGCTCGAGCACGCGCTGTTCTCGATGGGCATTCCGTACCGCGTCTATGGCGGCCTGCGATTCTTCGAACGCGCCGAGGTCAAGCACGCGCTCGCCTACCTGCGCCTGATGGAGAACCCCGACGACGACGGCGCATTCCTGCGCGTGGCGAATTTCCCGGCGCGCGGCATCGGCGCGCGCACGCTCGAGGCGCTGCAGGACCAGGCGCGACGCAGCGGTGCCAGCCTGTTCGCGTCGGTGCCTTCGGTCGGCGGTGCCGGCGGCAATCGGCTGGCCGCCTTCACGCAGCTCGTCGCACGGCTGCGCGCCGATACGCAGGCGCTTCCGCTGCCGGAGGTCGTCGCCCACGTGATCGACGCGAGCGGCCTCGTCGCGCACTATCGAACCGAGCGCGAAGGGCAGGAGCGGGTCGAGAACCTGCGCGAGCTGGTCAATGCGGCGGCGAGCTTCGTCGCCGAGGAAGGCATCGCGGCGGACACGCCGGCCAACCTCGGGGTCGCGGGCCGCACGGACGACGGTGCGGCGCCCGCCTCGGACGGGGCGGCCCAGGCGACGACGGTCGAGATCGACGACGATCCGTACGCGGCGCCCGGCGCGGTTCGCGTCACCCCGCTCGCCGCGTTCCTCGCGCACGCCTCGCTCGAGGCGGGCGAGAACCAGGCGGGTGAGGGCGCCGACGCGGTGCAGCTGATGACGGTGCATTCGGCCAAGGGCCTCGAGTTCGACGCGGTGTTCATCACCGGCCTCGAGGAGGGCCTCTTCCCCCATGAGAACTCGATCTCGGATCCGCTCGGGCTGGAGGAGGAGCGGCGGCTGATGTACGTCGCGATCACGCGCGCGCGCAAGCGGCTGTACCTGTCGTTCGCGCAGACGCGGATGCTGCACGGACACACGCGCTACAACCTGCGTTCGCGCTTCCTGGACGAGCTGCCCCCGGCGTTGCTGAAGTGGCTCGGACCGCGTCCGGCTTCCGGCTTCGGTACGGCTGCGGCCTCGTTCGGCTGGAACGCGGGCGGCAACCGGAGCTTCTTCGACGCGACCGGACGCGGCGCCTTCGCCGGCGCGTACGGCGGAGACGACCGCGGCACCGGTTTTCGCGTCGGCCAGAACGTCGCACACGCGCGCTTCGGCGAGGGCGTGATCGTCGCGCTGGAAGGCAGCGGCGACGACGCGCGTGCGCAGGTGCGCTTCGAGCGCGAGGGAACGAAATGGCTCGCGCTCGCGGTGGCGAAGCTCGACGCGCGCTGAAGCGGCGCGCCGCGAGGCGCGGATCGGCGGCCGGGGTTCAGGCCTGCGCGTTCGCGGCGTCGCCGCCGCGCGCGTCGTCTGCCGCGTCGGCCACCACCGGATCGCGGTAGGTCGGCCAGAACGAGCAGTAGATCACGGTGATCAGCGCCAGCGACAGCGGCGACAGGATCATCGACAGCAGGAACGGATGCGCCCCGAGGGCACCCTGCACGACGCGCACCACCAGCGAGCCGGCGAGCGCGATCGCGAACCAGCCGATCGCGTAGACGAC
Source organism: Zeimonas sp. (assembly GCA_035303885.1). Lineage (GTDB taxonomy): Bacteria > Pseudomonadota > Gammaproteobacteria > Burkholderiales > Burkholderiaceae_E > Zeimonas. The sequence goes on from DATGRE010000237.1 coordinate 9,272, forward strand.
GAACGCGTACCGGTTGCGCCAGACGGCGAACAGGCTGAAGAACAGCGACTTCGCCACCGGCGTGCGGTGCCAGGCGACGAATAGCGGCGAGTACCACATCGCCATTTGCACCGGGACGTAGGCGACGACGAACACCGCCACGGCAAGCCACAGCGAGCGCTCGTCGAAGGCCGCGGTCCCGGCGTCCTCGACGCTTCCGGTGGCCAATCGCATCAGCGCGCCGCCGTCGGCGACGGCCGCAAGCGCGAGCGCGAGCATCGTCGCGGCGGCGTTGAACGCGCCCAACAGCAGCAGCGGGCGCCACGCCCGGCCGCCGTCCTCGCGGAATGCCGCGAACAGCATCGACGGCAGCGGCATGCGTCCTTCGTCGGCGGTGCGCACCGCGCGCATCAGGCCGACCATCAGCACCGGCGCGAGCACGAGCGGGGCGATCGAGCCGATCAAGGGCACGAGCACCGACAGCGACATCAGCAGCAGGTTCAGGAACGTGATCGCGAGCAGCGCGACCGGCTGGCGGCGCAGCAGCGCGAAGCCGTTCATCACCCAGCGCCAACCGGCGAGCGCGGGCAGGAGACGGATCTGCATGGGTCGTCGCGTCCCCTTCCTCAGTGCAACGCCGGTGTGTCGGCGCGGCGCAGCCGCAGCACGCGCTCGAAATGCGCGGGATCCTTCGGCACCATGATCTCGGCCGGACGCGGGCAGTGCAGGTCGAACAGGCGCGACGCCCAGAAGCGAAGCGCCGCGGCGCGCAGCATCGTCGGCCATGCCGCGCATTCCGCGTCGCGCAGCGGCCGCACGCTGCGGTATGCACCGAGCAGCGCGTCGAGCCGTTCGTCGTCGAACGCGCCGTCTTCGCCGATGCACCAGTCGTTGGCCGCGACCGCGAGGTCGAAGAGCCAGGTGTCGACGCCGGCGAACCAGAAATCGATGATGCCGACCAGCGTGGGGGACGTCGCCTGCGGGTCGAAGAACACGTTGTCGCGGAAGAGATCGGCGTGCACCGCCGAGGTGGGCAGTGACGCGAAAGCCGGGCTCGCGGCGAACGCCGCCTGATGCTCGATCTCGTCGGCGAGCAGCGCCGCCTGCTCGGGCGCGACGTGCGACGCGAGTCGGGGTGCCACCGAACGCAGCCAGGCGAGGCCTCGCGGATTGGGCAGGCGGCCGGGAAAGTCGACGGCGGCGAGGTGCATGCGCGCGACCGTCTCGCCGAGGCGCGCGCAGTGCTCCGGGCCGGGGTGTGTCTCGGCGTGCCCGTCGAGCCGCGTGCACAGCGCCGCCGGCTTGCCGGCGAGCGTACCGAGCAGGGCGCCGGTGCGGTCGGGCACCGGATCCGGGCAGGGAATGCCGCGTGCCGCCAGATGGTGCAGCAGGCCGAGATGGAACGGCAACGCGTCGGCCGGCAGCCGTTCGAACAACGTGAGCACGTAGCGGCCCGCGCTCGTCGTCACGAAGTAGTTGCTGTTCTCGATGCCCGACTCGATGCCTTCGTATTCGAGCAGCGAGCCGATCGCGTAGCCTTCGATCCAGCGCGCGAGTGCGTCGCGGGCGACGCGGGTGAACACGGCCATCGGCAGTCGCTACAGGTAGAGCATCCGCTCGCGCTCGTCGGGCGTGGGTACGAAGCCCCGCGTCTGGTAGAAGTCGAAGATCGCCTCGACCACGGCGGCCGGCTCGTCGATCACCTGGATCAGATCCATGTCGCCGGCCGAGATGAGTCCGTTGCCGAGCAGCTGCTTGCGGATCCAGACGAGCAGGTCGCCCCAGAACTCGGAGTCCATCAGGATGACCGGGATGCGGCGGCCCATCTGCGTCTGCACCATCGTGAGCATCTCGAAGAGCTCGTCGAGCGTGCCGAAGCCGCCCGGCGCCGCGACGAAGGCGGTGGCGTACTTCGCGAACGCGACCTTGCGCGCGAAGAAGTGCCGGAAATTCACCGAGATGTCCTGGTACTCGTTGCCGGTCTGCTCCATCGGCAGCTGGATGTTCAGCCCGATCGACGCCGACTTGCCGCCGTGCCCGCCGAGATTGGCCGCTTCCATGATGCCGGGGCCGCCGCCCGAGATGATGGCGAAGCCCGCGTCGGACAGCCGCCGCGCGACGTCGACCGTGGTTTCGTACCAGCGGTGACCGGGTCGCACGCGGGCGCTGCCGAAGATCGACACGGCCGGGCGCACGTCGGCGAGGCGTTCGGTGGCCTCGACGAACTCTGAGATAATTCCCAGGATATGCCACGACTCGCGCGCCTTCAGCGACGTCGACCGCTCCGGGCTTTCGATCGCGCGCAACTGCGGCACCTGCTTGCTGCTCGACATGTCCGAAAAAACGCTTCTGCTGGTTGACGGCTCGGGGTATCTGTATCGCGCGTTTCACGCGCTTCCGGACCTGCGCAACAAGTCGGGCGAACCCACCGGTGCCATTTACGGCATGGTGGCGATGCTACGGCGTCTGCGGGCCGACGGCAAACCGAACGGCTTCGGGGGCGCGACGTACGGTGCGGTGGTCTTCGACGCGCCGGGAAAGACCTTCCGGGACGACTGGTACCCCGAGTACAAGGCGAACCGCAAGGCGATGCCCGACGATCTCGCGCGGCAGATCCCGATCATCCACGAGATCGTGCGTGCGCTCGGCTGGCCGCTCGTGATGATCGACGGCATCGAGGCCGACGACGTCATCGGGACGCTGGCCGAGCAGGCGCGCCGCGCCGGAATGAAGACGGTGGTCTCCACCGGGGACAAGGACCTCGCGCAGCTGGTCGACGACGACGTCGTCCTGGTGAACACGATGACGCGCGACGGCGGTCCGGGCGAGCGGCTCGACCGCGACGCGGTGATCGCGAAGTTCGGCGTCCCGCCCGAGAAAATCGTCGACTGGCTCACGCTGGTGGGCGACTCCGTCGACAACGTCCCGGGCGTCGAGAAGGTCGGCCCGAAGACCGCGGCGAAGTGGCTCACGCAGTACGGCTCGCTCGATGCGCTGATCGAGCGCGCGGACGAGGTTCCGGGGGCTGCCGGCAACAACCTGCGCAACGCGCTCGAATGGCTGCCCACTGCGCGGCGCCTCGTCACCGTGAAGACCGATTGCGAGCTCGCGCCGCACGTCGAGTCGATCGAGCGCTCGCTGGCGTTCGCCGAGCCCGATCGCGCCGAGCTGCGCCGGCTCTTCGAGCGATGCAATTTCCGCACGTGGCTGCGCGAGATCGACGAGCAGGAAGGCGTCGCTCCGGCGGCCGCGGCCGCGCCGCTGCAGGCGGCCGCGACGGCATCGGAGGCCGAGGAGCTCGCACTGGCCGACACCGGCGTGCCGGCCGATGCGGGGTCGGCCGGCGTCGGAGCGGTCGCGCACGCGGCCGCGCGCGCAACGGCAGCCGCCGCGGCGCCCGCCGCGCCTTCTGGCGCGACGACGCGCGAGCCTGCGCCGTTGCGCTACGAGACGGTCCTCGACGAGGAGCGGCTCGAGTGGTGGATCCGCCGCATCGAGGCGGCCGAGCTCGTCGCCTTCGACACCGAGACGACATCGCTCGATCCGATGGCCGCCGAGCTCGTCGGGCTGTCGCTGTCGGTCGAGCCGTACGAGGCGTGCTACGTGCCGATGGCGCATCGCTACACGGGCGCGCCCCGGCAGCTTGCGCGCGAGTACGTGCTCGGTCGGCTGCGCGCCTGGCTCGAGGACGAGCACCGCGCGAAGGTCGGGCAGAACCTGAAGTACGACGCGCACGTGCTCGCCAACCATGGCGTACGGCTCGCCGGCATCGCGCACGACACGCTGCTCGAGAGCTACGTGCTCGAGGCGCACCGCAATCACGACCTCGACTCGCTCGCCGATCGTCATCTCGACCGTCGCACGATCCGGTACACCGACATCGCCGGCAAGGGCGCGAAGCAGATTCCGTTCGAGCAGGTCGATGTCGAATCGGCCACCCGCTACGGCGCCGAGGACGCCGACGTCGCGCTGCACCTGCACCGCACGCTGTATCCCGAGATCGCCGCGGACGCGAAGCTCGAGTACGTCTACCGCGAGATCGAGCTGCCGGTCTCGCGCGTATTGCAGACGATGGAGCGCACCGGCGTGCTGATCGACGCCGAGGCGATGATGCGCCAGTCGGAGGAGCTCGGCCAGCGCATGCACGCGCTCGAGCGCGAGGCGGTGCAGCTCGTCGGCGCGCCGCTGAACCTGGGCTCGCCGAAGCAGCTGTGCGAAGTGCTTTACGAGAAGCTCGGCTTGCCGGTGCTCAAGCGCACCGCGAGCGGGGCGCCGTCCACCGACGAGGACGTGCTCGAGAAGCTCGCGCAGGACTACCCGCTGCCGCGCATCGTGCTCGACTGGCGCTCGCTCGCGAAGCTCAAGGGCACCTACACCGACAAGCTGCCGAAGATGGTCGATCCGCGCAGCGGCCGCGTGCATACGCGCTACTCGCAGGCGGTGGCCGTCACCGGGCGGCTCGCCTCGAGCGATCCGAACCTGCAGAACATCCCGATCCGTACCGCCGAGGGTCGGCGCATTCGCGAGGCCTTCGTCGCGCCGCCGGGATCGAAGATCGTCTCGGCCGACTACTCGCAGATCGAGCTGCGCATCATGGCGCACATCTCCGGCGACGAGAACCTGCTGCGCGCCTTCGAGCAGCGGATGGACGTGCACCGTGCGACCGCCGCCGAGATCTTCGGGGTGTCCCCCGAAGAGGTGAGCTTCGAGCAGCGCCGCTACGCGAAGGTGATCAA
>DATGRE010000238.1:0-6751 GCA_035303885.1 Zeimonas sp.
CTTCGGGACGGGCGAACGGGTGCATGCGCGCCACATCCTCTTCGCCGTCACGCCGGGAGTCGACGTTCCTGCGTTGACCGCGCACGCCGAAAGGCTGCTGCTCGATCTGCGCCGTGCAGTGGATCGCGACGAAGCGTTCGCGCGCGCCGCGCGCGCCAACTCCAACTGCCCCAGCGGTGCGCACGGTGGGGATCTGGGCTGGATCCGCGCAACCGATTGCGCACCCGAGTTCGCGCGCGAGGTGTTCGGCCGCCCCGACACCGGCCTGCTGCCTCGACTCGTGCGCAGCCGTTTCGGGTTGCATGTCGTCGACGTGATGGCACGCGACGTCGGCGGGCAACCTGTGTGGGACGAGGTGCGTGAAGCCGTTGCGCAGTCGTTGCGCAGGCAGTCATGGGCGACGTCACTAGGGCGATATCTGGACGAGCTCGGCGCGAGGAGCGGCGCCGAGGAAGAGATCGCATCGCGTGCGGGACGAATCACGAAGCTCGCGGCCGAGACGTGGGAGGGTTGGTGCGTTCGGTGACTGGCACGCAGCATTTCCCGGCTGCGGGCGGACACCCGGTGGGAGGCGGGTTCCGAACGCGCGGTGACCTCAGGACCCGTGGTGACTTCTCGGCCGGCAATAGTCCCGAAGAGCGGGCGATTCGCCGCATGCTCGAGGCGAGCTCGCAGCCGATGTCCCGATCGCCGGTCGTTTCTCCTTATGCAAGTACTTGCGTGCAGAGAAACGCCCGGAAAACGGGAGTTTGGGCTTGACCTGGACTCGACCCGTTTCTGCGGACGGGCGGACGTTTTCGCCCTCGGGGCGCTCCGAGTTGCCGCGCCGCAGACTTGTCCACCGGCGGCGTGGCGCATGCCACGCAGACGCCGCCGGTGGGCAAGTCGTGTTCCACGCGTGGGTGCGACGTGCGGTTCTCGCGGTTCTCGTCCTAATCCCGTCCTTCAAAGTTCGCCGGCGTGCGATAGCCCAGCGCGTCGTGGCGCCGGCGTGGGCCGTACCAACCCTCGATGTGCGCGAAGGGCACCACAGCGCGAGTCGCGCCTCGGGCTTCCTTCGGAAGACGGCTGGTCGATCGGCTGGCACTCGAGCCCCGCGTGCTTGCGGCGTACCGAGATGTCCTGCTCGCGCAACTCCGCGCGCACTCGGGACGTCGCGTTCGGCTCTGCATGGAGCGCGCGGATGCGTGCTGTGAGCATCGGCGTCCGATGAGCATCGGCGTCCGGTGAGCATCGGCGTCCGGTGAGCATCGGCGTCCGGTGAGCATCGGCGTCCGATGAGCATCGCGTCTTCGTGTGCGTGCCCGGGCAGTCCGCGGTCGCGCCAGGCGTAGAAGCCGCTGGCCGATCCCCCCAGCACGCGGCACACCGCGTGCATGGCGCGCGTGCACAGCGAAGGCGGGCCGGTCGGTCCTCACGAGCTCGAAAACGGCGTGGACGCGCCCTTGGTCCGCGGCCATTGCCTTTGCCAAAATGTCACGCTCGACCTGCAGGCGTCGGTTCTCCCGGCGCAGAGGAACAATCTCCTCGCGCTCGGCGAGGGTGAGCGCTTCCTCGCCGGGTGGCGGCTTCCCGGCACCGATGGCGGCCGGCCGAACCCAGTTGCGGTCGGCCGGATCCAGTTGCGGAGCAACATCGCCGTTACGTCGAACTCGCGCGCCAAGTTCGCTCGGCGCGCGCCCGACTGCAGCCTCCTCGACCATCTGCTGGCGGAACTCCGGGCGACCGGGTCGGCGGCTCTTCCGAGGCAGGGCGGCCCCCTTCCTTGAAAACGGATCCGGTGTCCACAAAGAGGGGTCGATTCGCCGCGGAATGCGGCAATCCCGGCCCTGGAGTTGCTTCCACGGCCGGAAACGCTGCCTTTCGCGGCGTTTCGTCGCGGGCGTCCGGGGCGCCCCGGCCTGCGCCTGCCCCCGCACCCGCCTGCGCCTGCGCCCGCGCCTGCCGCGCCCCCGCCCGCGCTACAAGCGGGCCCGTGCCTACATCGCGATCGGCACCACCGCCGTCGCTTCGATCTCCACTTTCGCGCGCTCCTCCATCAGCGCGACGACCTGCACGGCCATCATCGCCGGGTAGTGCACGACGCCGTCGGCGTCGGTCATGTACTCCTTGTACGCCGCGCCGAGCGCCTTGCCGGCGGCGAGATACTCGTCGCGGTCGGTCAGGTACCAGTTCATCCGAATGATGTGCTCGGGGCCGCCGCCGGCCTCGGCGAGCACGGCGCGCACGTTGGCCAGTGCCTGGCGTACCTGGCCGACGAAATCGTCGGTCTCGAATTCGCAGTTCGCGTTCCATCCGACCTGGCCGGCGACGGCAACGACGGTGCCGCGCGCGGCGATTCCGTTCGCGTACCCGCGAGGTTTGGCCCAGCCCGCGGGCTGCAGGACGGTCTTGTGCATCGAATGGTCTCCCGGTTGCATCGACGGAAAATTACTTTAAACTTGAAGCAATTCGTGCGCAACCGCGTGCGTTTCACGAAAGACGTGCTCCCCGCGCGTCGCAAGGATGGAGACCTCATGCGCATCGACGTCATCGGCGGAGGACCCGCCGGCCTGTATTCCGCGATCCTGCTGAAGAAGTCCTTCCCGCGCGCGCGCATCGACGTCGTCGAGCGCAACCGCCCCGACGACACGTTCGGCTTCGGCATCGTGCTGTCCGACGAGACGCTCGGCAACCTGCTCGCCGCCGACGAGCCGACGCATCGCGACATCGCGGCCAACTTCGCGTACTGGGACGACATCTACGTCCAGTACAAGGGCAACCTGCTGAAGTCGTCCGGGCACGGCTTCTCCGGCATCGGACGCCTGGCGCTGCTGCAGATCCTGCAACGCCGCTGCGCCGAGCTGGGCATCGACGTCCGGTACGAGACCGAGGATCCGGGCGTGCACACGCACCTCGGTGCCGACCTCGTCATCGCCGCCGACGGCATCAACAGCGCCGTGCGGGAGGCGTGGAAGGACGAATTCGAGCCGTCGGTCGACCAGCGCACGAACCGCTTCGTCTGGCTCGGCGCGAAGATGTCGCTGCCCGGCTTCTATTACAGCTTCCGCGAGGACGAGCGCGGCGGCATCTGGAACATGCACGCCTACCAGTACCGGCCGGGCGAATCCACGATCGTCATCGAGACGACCGACGAGGCCTTCCTCGCCTCCGGGCTCGGGATCCAGGACGAGGCCGCCACGGTCGCGCTCGTCGAGCGCCTGTTCGCCGACGACCTGAAGGGCGCGCGCGTGCTCGCCAATCGCTCGTTCTGGCGCCAGTTCCCGACGATCTCGTGCCGGACGTGGCGACATCGCGAGGGCAACACGCAATTCGTGCTGATGGGCGATGCGGCGCACACCGCGCATTTCACGATCGGCTCGGGCACGAAGCTCGCGCTCGAGGACGCGATTGCGCTGCACGACGCGCTCGTGGCGCATCTCGACGACTCGATGCGCGGCGAGACGCTCGCACAGGCGATGGATCGTGCGCTGGCCGCCTACGAGGCGGCTCGGCGCGACGAGGTCGGTCGCATCCAGCATTCGGCGAACGTCTCGCTCGTCTGGTTCGAGAACGTGCGCCGCTTCTGGCACCTGGACCCGATGCAGTTCAACGTCTCGCTGCTCACGCGAAGCAAGCAGATCACGTACGAGAACCTGCGGCTGCGCGACCCCTCGCTGGTCGAGCGCGCCACCGAGTGGTGGAATCGCCAGCAGGCCGAGGCGCTCGGCATTCCCGTGCCGCCCGCGCACGGCGGCAACGGCGCCACGCGGGGCAACGGCGCGGCGCGCCGTGCCGCCACGACCGCCGCGCAGGCGGGTGCGGCAGCGCAGCATCCGGACCGGGACGCGATGCCGTCGTGGCTGAAGGCGCCGCCGATGTTCGCGCCGTTCCGGCTGCGCGAGATGTGGGTGCCGAACCGCGTCGTCGTGTCGCCGATGGCGCAGTACTCGGCCGTCGACGGCGTCCCCGGCGACTGGCATCTCGTGCACTACGGATCGCGTGCGCTGGGCGGCGCCGGGCTCGTCTTCATCGAGATGACCTGCGTGTCGCCCGAAGGGCGCATCACGCCCGGCTGCACCGGCCTGTGGAACGAGACGCAGGCCGACGCGTTCCGCCGCATCGCCGATTTCGTGCACGCGAACACGCAGTCGAAGCTGTGCATGCAGATCGGCCACGCGGGCCGCAAGGGATCGACGCAGCTCGGCTGGGAGCGGATGGACTGGCCGCTGCCGGACGAGGACGCGAACTGGCCGCTGCTGTCGGCCTCGCCGATCCCCTATCGCGACGGCGTGAACCAGGTGCCGAAGGAGATGACGCGCGCCGACATGGATCGCGTGATCGAGCAGTTCTGCCGTTCGGCCATCCTGGCCGATCGCGCCGATTACGACATGCTCGAGCTGCACATGGCGCACGGCTATCTGCTGGCGAGCTTCCTGTCGCCGGTCACGAACCGGCGCACCGACGCCTACGGCGGCGATCTCGCCGCGCGGATGCGCTTCCCGCTGGAGGTGCTCGAGGCGGTGCGCGCGGTCTGGCCGCGCCGCAAGCCGCTCAGCGTTCGCGTCTCGGCGACCGACTGGATCCCGGGCGGCACCACCGGCGCCGACACCGTCGAGATCGCGCGCGCGATGAAGTCCGCCGGCTGCGACCTGATCGACGTTTCGACCGGACAGACCGACCCGGCCTCGAGCCCGGTCTACGGGCGGATGTACCAGGCGACCTTCGCCGAGCAGGTGCGGCTCGAGGCGAAGATCGCCACAATGGCGGTCGGCGCCGTGACGACGGCCGACCAGGTCAACACGCTGCTGATCGCCGGCCGCGCCGATCTCGTCGCGCTCGCGCGCCCGCATCTCGCCAATCCGTATTTCACGCTGCACGCCGCGGCCGATTACGATTTCCGCGGGATCGACTGGCCGATGCAGTACCACAACGGCGCACTGCAGCTGCACACGACGATGCAGCGCGCGCGCGAGGAAGCGGCGCGCAAAGCGCAGGAGTCGCCGCGCCGCAGGCCGGTCGTGGCGCATCCGCAGCGCGCGGCCGACGAGCGCACTTCGCCGCCTTCGCCCTGAGTCCGCGGTAGGCGCGCGACGGTGCCGCGCGCCTGCCGGCGGCGTGCATGTTGGCGGCACGCGCGACGGGCACGCCCCGCGGTGCCCGGCGCGCCATGCACCGAACCCGGCGTCGCGCCGCGTGTCGAATCCCGCGTCGGGGCGCGAAAGTGCCCCTCGTGCGCCGTTCACCGCCGTTCTGGGCATGCAACTTGCGTTTCGGCTCTCCGATCGCGCGTCTCGGATGCGCGCACGAGAGGGTGCGATGAAGGGGCTGCTGCTCGTCCTGTTCTGGCCCGAGGCGGTCTGGCGGCATCTGCGCGAGGCTCCGTTGCAGCCGGGTCGCCTCATTTTCCGGCTCGCCGTACCGCTTGCGCTCGCCTGCGCCTTCGCGCTGCAGATCGGCACGAGCCGCTTCAACGTCGACGCCGAGCACGCCGAGCACGCCGACGCGCCGATCGGCCCGATCACCGCGCCGATCTTCTTCGGCACCTGGCTCGGTGCGGTGCTGGCGATGGCGGTCGCGTTCACGCTGATGGCGCCGAGCTGCAAGGGCCGGCGCGACTTCACGCGCAGCCTGAATCTCGCGTTCTTCGGGCTCGCGCCGGTTTGGTTCGCTTCGCTCGCGTCGGCGGCCGTGCCGGTGACGGCGCTCGGCCCCTTCGCGCTCGCGTGGTCGGGATACCTGCTGCTCGTGGGCGCGCCCATCCTGCTCGACGTCGGCGACGAGGAAAGCGGAGAATTCCTGGTCGGCTCGGGAGCCGCGATGATCGCCGTGACGAGCGCCTGGGGGCTCGTCCTCGGCTCGTTTGCATTCCATGGGTGAGCGTGTGACACAACAAGACGAGAGGGAACCCCGAACCGGGGAGAATCGGGAGAACGCCGACCGCGCGGTGGCGGTGTTTGCCGGCGGTTGCTTCTGGTGCCTCGAGCCCGCGTTCCTCGAGGTGCGCGGCGTGCTCGCGGTGGAGTCGGGCTACACCGGCGGCACCGTGCGTAACCCGAGCTACGAAGCCGTGTGCAGCGGCGACACCGGCCACGCCGAAGCCGTGCGCATCGAGTTCGACCCGCGGCAGGTGAGCTACCGCGAGCTGCTCGCCGTCTTCTTCGGCATCCACGATCCCACCACGCCGGACCGGCAGGGCTTCGACGTCGGCACCCAGTACCGGTCGGCGATCTTCCACGTCGACGAGAACCAGCGGCGCGAGGCGCTGGAGACGATCGCGCGCCTGGAGAGCGGCGCCGGCTACGGCGGCCAACCGGTCTTCGACGCGCCGATCGTCACCGAGGTCGTTCCGCTCGGCGAATGGTTTCCGGCCGAGCCGTATCACCAGCGCTACTACGAGCGCAATCCGAACCAGGGATACTGCAGCGCGGTGATCTCGCCGAAGCTCGCGAAGTTCCGTCGCGAGTTCGCCGCGCTGCGCGCCGGCCGGTGAAGGTCCGCGGCCAATGCCGCGCCTGCGGCGCCGGCCCGGTAGACTGCTGCTCCGCCCACTCCACGGGGGACACGCAATGCGGCGAATCCTGCAGGTGCTCGGCGCGCTCGCGCTGGCGATCGGCCTGACCGGCTGCGGCTACAACCAGATCCAGTCGGCAGACGAGGCGACCAAGTCGGCTTGGTCCGAGGTGATCAACCAGTACCAGCGCCGCGCCGATCTCATCCCCAATCTCGTCGAGACGGTGAAGGGCTTCGCGCAGCAGGAGCGCGACGTGCT
>DATGRE010000239.1:0-6694 GCA_035303885.1 Zeimonas sp.
GCGCGCACGTACAGCGTCGCCCCCGCGTCGAGCGCCGACGGGATCGTCGTCACCAGCATCGACTGCTTGGCATTGCTCGGGCAGCCGACGCCGCAGTAGCCGAGGTTCAGGCAGCCGCGCACGTTGCGCGGAATCGTCGAGGTGCGAAGGCCCAGGCGTTCGGCGCCACGGCGCAGCACCTCGTTGTTTGCGTTGGGCGAGGTCGCCCACGGCGCGATCGACAGCCGCCGCTCGACCTGCTCGAACCACGGCGCCATCGTGTCCTCGTCGAATCCCGTGAGGCCGTGGCGGTCGCGCCAGAACGCCAGCGTGGCGCCGGGCGTGCGAAAGCTCGACGTCCAGTTCACCGTCGTGGAGCCGCCGACGCAGCGCCCCTGCAGGATCGAGATCGCCTTGTCCTTCGTGCGGCGGGCCGCCGCTTCCTGGTACAGCTGCGGATACGCGTCGGACTCGCGCATCCGGAAATCGCCCGAGCTGCGCAGCGGCCCTTCCTCCACGAGCAAGGTGCGCAGCCCGGCGCGGGCGAGGATCTCTGCGCTCGTTGCGCCGCCGGCGCCGCTGCCGACGATGACGACGTCGAACCGCGCCTCGTCGGGCAGGCTCGGCGCACCGGCGTCGAGCACCGCCCAGCCGCGGCGCAATCCGTCGCGCACCGGATCGGGAAGGTTCATCGTTTCGGCTCCTGCATGCGCGGCGGCGTCAGAGCACCGGCGGACCGGGGTATCCGATCGCGGCCCAGCGCGACTCGTCGGCGTACGCCGTGCCGAGGATCAGGTCGTGCAGTGCGTGATACGCGGCCTGCAGCAGCGTGAGGCGATGCGTGCGCCACGCCTGCAGCACGGCGGCGACGGCATCGGGGTCGGCTTCGTGCCACGGCGTCGCGAGCCCGGCGAGCAGCAGCCGCGAAGGGGCGGCGGCGAGCGCGAGGAAGAGGGCGCGCAACTCGTCCTGCGCGGCCGGCGCGAGCCCGTCGATCGCCATCTCCACGTCGCACAGCGTCGTCTCGATCGCCGCTGCGCGCTGCGCCGCATCGGCCGGCAGCACGCCGTCGAGCACCGCCGGGATCGCCGCGCGCAGCACCGCGCGCCGGTCGTCCGTCGCGTGGCGTCCGACGAACTGGGAGGCGATGCCGAATCCGGCCAGCAGCACGGCGCTGCCGACACCGAGCTTCAGGAAGCTGCGCCTGGTGACCATCGCCGCATTCTAGGCGCCGGCAGTAGAGGATTCGCTCTAGAGAAGGCGAGGGGAGGGTCGCGGGGGAGGTCCCGGGCACCGGTACCGGTCGCGCGCGCGACAGGGCAAACTTCTGCCGCGATGGAACCGGGCCAACGACTGGAGAGTAGCGCCGCCGAGGTCGCGCGGCTGCGCCGCGAGATCGCGGGCGACCCGCGCACGCGCGCGTGGGTCCACGCGGTCAAGGAGTGGCAGGCGCAGCGCCTGGCCCGCACGCACCGGGCGCTGCTCGAGGATCCGCAGTCGGCGCGTGCCGCGCGCTTCTTCCTCGACGACCTGTACGGCGCGAAGGACTTCTCGCGTCGCGATGCCGAGCTCGCGCGCCTCGTCCCGATGATGGTGCGGCTCCTCCCCCGGTCCGCGCTCGAGACGGTCGCCGACGCGATCGAGATGGACGCGTTGTCGGAGCGGCTCGACCTCGGGCTCGCGCGCGAGCTGCGCGAGACCGATCCCGCCCGCATCACCGCCGCCCGCTATGCCGACGCCTACCGCCGAACGGGATCGCGCGCCGAGCGCGAGCGGCAGCTCGCGCTGATCCAGCAGATCGGCCATTCGCTCGACCGACTCGTGCGGCATCCGATGATCGGCCGGCTGCTGAAGTCGATGGCCGGGCCGGCCCGCCTCGCCGGCCTGTCGCAGATGCAGGATTTCCTCGTGCGCGGCTTCGAGGCGTTCCGCGCCATCGGGGGGGCCGCGGCCTTCCTGCAGGCGATCGAGGCGCGCGAGCGCGCGATTCTGGAGTCGATCTACGCCGGCGCGCAGGAGGGCTGGGACGGCTCGGCCGAGCCCGGTGGCTGATCCGGCGCGCCGTTTCCTTGCGGCCTCCGATCCCGCCTCCCGTACCATCGACCCGATGCAGCCTTCCGAGCCTTCCCCTTCGCCGCCCGAGCCGTCTGCGTTCCGACCGCCTCTGCGCGGGAGCGCGATCGGCCTGCCGCTGGCCGCGGCGATTCTCGGCGTGTTGCTCGGGCTGGCGCTCGCCGTCGGCGCCGGGCTGGTCGCCGGATCCGTGCGCGACTTCCGGCTGCTCGACCGCAGCGTCGAAGTGAAGGGCTTGGCGGAGCGGGAGGTGCCCGCCGATCTCGCAATCTGGCCGATCACGCATTCCGCCGCCGGCAACGACGTCGCGGCGCTGTATCGCGAGCTCGATCGGACCGGCCGGCGCATCGTCGCCTTCCTCGTCGACGCGGGCTTCCCCGCCGCGCAGCTCAGCGCCTCGCCGCCGCACGTCGTCGACCGGCAGGCGCGCGAGTGGGGCGATCCGCAACGCGGCGAGTTCCGCTACACCGGGCGTGCGACGGTCACCGTCTATTCCCCGGACGTCGAACGCGTGCGCTCGACGATGCGCCGGCTCGTGGAGCTCGGCGCCGAAGGCATCGTCCTCGGTGCCGATGCGGGTGCGGAGCCGCAGTTCCTGTTCACCGGGCTGAACGAAATCAAGCCGGCGATGCTCGAGGAGGCCACGCGCAATGCGCGTGCGGCGGCCACCAAGTTCGCCGAGGACTCCGGCAGCCGCCTGGGCCGCATCCGACGCGCGTCGCAGGGCCAGTTCTCGATCACCGACCGGGACGCGAGCACCCCGCACGTCAAGAAAGTGCGCGTCGTCTCGACGATCGACTACTACCTCGATTGAAGCTATACTTCCCGGTTCCTTGCCGCACGGCGCTCGACGCAACACGCCGGCGGCCTTCGTCCACAAGGAAGCCCGCAGCGCGCCCGCCGCACGATATTCGCGGCCGGCCGAGCATGGCACGCGTCGCCCGTCCGGGCGCGCGCCCGTCCTCGCCGCCCGGCGTGCGCTGCCCGCCTCCGCACCAGGAGAATCGATGCGTCATTACGAGATCGTGCTCATCGTCCACCCCGATCAGAGCGAGCAGGTGCCCGCGATGATCGAGCGGTACAAGGGGATGATCGAGGCGCAGCAGGGGAAGATCCATCGGGTCGAGGACTGGGGCCGGCGCCAGCTTGCCTACCCGATCCAGAAGATGGCCAAGGCGCACTACGTGCTGATGAACATCGAGGTCGGCCAGCCGGCGCTCGACGAGCTCGAGCACGCGTTCCGCTTCAACGACGCGGTGCTGCGGCACCTGGTCGTGTCGATGAAGAAGGCCGAGACGGGTCCCTCGCCGATGTGGAAGCAGATCCAGCGCGAGGACGCCCGCAAGGCCGCATCGTCCGAAGCGCCGCAGGCCTGAGCGTCGACGAGCGGCGCAGTTGGACGGCGAGACGGTCCTGCCCATCTGCGGCGTGCGCAACCGCGTGCAATTGAGCGGAACGCTCACCGAACGGGAGGCGCTTCGCTTCACGCCGGCCGGAATCGCGATGCTCGCCGCACGGCTCAGCCATCGTTCCGAGGCGATCGAGGCCGGGCACGCGCGCCAGCTCGAATTCGAGGTCGCGTTGCGCTTCGCCGGCGCCGTCGCGGCCCGGGCCGACCGGCTGCAGCTCGGCGCATCGATCTGCGTCGACGGGTTTCTCGCCCCGCGCCGCCGCCAGTCGAAGTCGCTCGTCGTTCACGTCACCGAGTTCGCTCCCGCCGCGACCGTTCGCGACGGGGCATGATTCAACGAGAGGAAAACCCATGGCAACCGCCCGTCGTGGTTCGAAAGACCGCAGATCGCGCCGCCCGGCGCAGACCGCGCTGTTCAAGCGCAAGAAGTTCTGCCGCTTCACCGCGGAGAAGATCGAGTGGATCGACTACAAGGACGTCGATCTGCTGAAGGATTTCATCACCGACACCGGCAAGATCATTCCTGCGCGGCTCACGGGCACGAAGGCGCGCTACCAGCGCCAGCTGCAGGATGCGATCAAGCGTGCGCGCTTTCTCGCGCTGCTGCCGTACACCGACAACCACTGAGCGCGCGGACACCGACATGCAGATCATCCTGCTCGAGAAAGTCGTCAATCTCGGCCAGCTCGGCGACGTGGTGAAGGTGCGCGACGGCTACGCCCGCAACTACCTGATCCCCACCGGCAAGGCGCGCCGCGCGACGCCCGAGGCCATCCAGGAGTTCGAGAATCGGCGCGCCGAGCTCGAGAAAGTGCAGAGCGAGCGGCTCGCCGCCGCGCGCGCGCTCGGCGAGCGCCTCGCGGGAACCCAGCTGCGGATCGTGCAGAAGGCGGGCGTCGACGGCCGGCTGTTCGGCTCGGTCACCAATTTCGACATCGCCGACGGCCTGAAGAAGCAGGGCTTCGAGATCGAGAAGAACATGGTGCGCATGCCCGACGGTCCGCTGAAGGCGATCGGCGAATATCCGGTCGAGGTCGCTCCGCACAGCGACGTCGTCGTCGAGATCACCGTCTCGGTCGTCGGCGAGAACGGCTGACGTCCTGCGCAGGGCTCTCTCCAGCGACGCCGGCCGAAGCCCGATGTCCGCGGTTCCTCACGGCGCCGCCTCGGACGATCCGCAGATCGCGGCGCTTCGCGTCCCGCCGCATTCGATCGAAGCCGAGCAGGCCGTGCTCGGCGGACTGCTGCTCGACAACACGGCCTTCGATCGCGTCGCGGACCTGCTGCGCGACGACGATTTCTATCGGTACGACCACCGGCTGATCTGGCAGCAGATCGGACGGCTGATCGAACGCAGCCAGCCCGCCGACGTCGTCACCGTCTACGAAGCGCTGAAGGTCGCCGGCAAGGCCGACGAGGCGGGCGGCCTCGTCTACCTGAACGCGCTCGCGCAGGAAACGCCGTCGGCGGCGAACATCCGCCGCTATGCCGAGATCGTTCGCGATCGCGCGGTGCTGCGAAAGCTGATCTCCACCGCCGACGAGATCTCGACGGCGGCGCTGAACCCGGCCGGCAAGGACACGCGCCAGCTGCTCGACGAGGCCGAGTCGAAGGTCTTCCAGATCTCCGAGGACGGCGCGCGCGGCCAGGCGGGCTTCCAGCCGCTGCCCGACCTGCTCGGCAAGGTCGTCGAGCGCATCGACGAGCTGTACAACCAGAACAACCCGAACGACGTCACCGGCGTTCCCACCGGCTACGTCGACCTCGACCGGATGACCTCCGGGCTGCAGCCGGGCGATCTCGTCGTCGTCGCCGGACGGCCGTCGATGGGCAAGACGGCCTTTTCGCTGAACGTCGCCGAGCACGTCGCGATCGACCAGGGCCTGCCGGTGGCGGTGTTCTCGATGGAGATGGGCGCCACGCAACTGGCGATGCGCCTCGTCTGCTCGGTGGGCCGCCTCGACCAGCAGCGCCTTCGTACCGGGCGCCTCGTCGACGACGACTGGCCGAGGCTCACCAGCGCGATCCAGAAAATGCAGGATGCGCAGCTGTTCATCGACGAGACGCCGGCGCTGAACGCGCTCGAGCTGCGCGCGCGGGCACGTCGCCTGTCGCGCCAGTGCGGGCGGCTGGGGCTGATCGTCGTCGACTATCTGCAGCTGATGGCCGCCACCTCCAGCGGCGAGAACCGCGCGACCGAGATTTCCGAGATCTCGCGCTCGCTGAAGGCGCTGGCCAAGGAACTCGACTGCCCGGTCATCGCACTGTCGCAGCTGAACCGCTCGCTCGAGCAGCGGCCGAACAAGCGGCCGGTGATGTCGGACCTTCGCGAGTGCGTCACGGGCGACACGATCGTCGTGTTGTCCGACGGGCGCCGCGTTCCGATCGCCGAGCTCGTCGGGACGCAGCCCGAGGTGCTGGCGATGACGGCGGATCGCAAGATCGTGCCGGCGAGCAGCGACCGCGTCTGGTCGGTGGGCACGAAGCCGGTCTTTCGCGTTTCTCTCGCGAGCGGCCGGGCGCTTCGGGCCACCGCCGAGCATCGGATCTTCGCGGGGGCGGGTTGGACCACGGTGCGAGAGCTGCGCGTCGGCGATCGGGTGGCGATGGCCCGGACGATTCCCGTTCGAGCGAGCGGAGTCGACTGGAGCGATGAACAGATCATCCTGCTCGCGGAGCAACTCGTCCTTTCGGGCCATGGCGATCGTCGGCAGCCGAAGGCGGTCGATGCATGGTTGCGACAGCTGGGCGTCTTCGGGCAGCGCTCGCACGAGAAGCGGGTTCCCGGCGATAGCTTCCGGCTGTCGAACGAGCGCATTGCATTGCTGCTGCGTCATTTGTGGGCGACGGACGGGTCGATCCATCTGCGCAAGCCCGGACAACGGGACGCTGCTCGGGTGTACTTTTCCACCTGCAGCGAGGGGCTGGCGCGCGACGTCGCCGCGTTGCTTCTCCGACTGGGCATCGTCGCCCGGCTCCGATGCCTGCGCGGCTCCGGACGTCCATTGTGGAGCGTCGACGTATCGGGCAGCGAACAGCAGGCGCTGTTCCTGAAGCAGGTTGGGGCTTTCGGCCCCCGCGTCGGCCCGGCCACGCGGCTTGCCGAGGTGCTTGCGGCACGTGCGTCCGAAGCGAACGTCGACGTCGACACGCTGCCGCGAGAGGTCTTGGCGGAAGTCCGCGCATCGATGGAAGCGCACGGCATTTCGCATCGCCAGAGGGCCGCGATGC
>DATGRE010000240.1:0-13740 GCA_035303885.1 Zeimonas sp.
TGAGCTCGAGTTCGCCCGCCACCGCGATGCCGCGCTCGATCGCGAGCGCGTGGAAGCCGGCCGACGGCCCCTTCTCGATCGACAGCCCCGGGCTCCACGCCACGAGGTCGATGCCGTCGAGCCAGTGCTCGGCCCACGCCGGGCCTTCGACGTAGCGGATGCCCGCGATCGCGTCGCGCAGCGCCGGCCACGCGGCGAGCCCGTCGCCGTTCGCGCTGCGCGTGTCGGCGACGCGCACGTTCGCGCCCTGGCGTGCGAGCCAGCGCACCATGGCGACGCCCGAGTCGCCCAGTCCGAGAACGAGCGCGGTGCGGCCGGCGAGATCGAAGAGTCCGGGCTGCGGCGGCGTGCGTCCGGTCATCAGCGCAGCTTCAGCGTCGACAGGCCGAACAGGACCAGCATCATCGTGACGATCCAGAAGCGCACGACGACCTGGCTCTCCTTGATGCCGCCCACCTCGAAGTGGTGGTGCAGCGGCGCCATGCGCAGGATGCGGCGTCCCTCGCCGTAGCGGCGCTTCGTGTACTTGAAGTAGCCGACCTGCACCATCACCGACAGCGTCTCGGCGACGAAGACGCCGCCCATGATGAACAGGACGATCTCCTGCCGGACGATCACGGCGATCGTGCCGAGCGCCGCGCCGAGCGCGAGCGCGCCCACGTCTCCCATGAAGACCTGCGCGGGGTACGCGTTGTACCAGAGGAACGCGAGCCCGGCTCCGGCGATCGCCGCGCAGAACACCGCGACTTCGCCGGCGCCGGGAATGTGCGGGATCAGCAGGTATTTCGCGAAGACCGCGTTGCCCGTCACGTAGGCGAACAGCCCGAGCGCCGATCCGACCATCACCGCGGGCATGATCGCCAGGCCGTCCGCGCCGTCGGTCAGGTTCACCGCATTGCTCGAGCCCACGATGACGAACCAGCTGAGCACGATGAAGCCGTAGACGCCGAGCGGATACGCGACGTTCTTGAAGAACGGGACGATCAGGTCGGCGCCGGCCGGCAGGTCGGTGAAGCCGTGCGCGACCCAGTCGACGAACAGCGCCCACGCTTCGGCGTTCGACTGCGCCGGCACCGAGAACGCGAGGTAAACCGCGGCGACCAGGCCGATCAGCGCCTGCCAGAGGAACTTCTGCCGCGACGACATCCCGCGCGGATCGCGATGCACGACCTTGCGGTAGTCGTCGATCCAGCCGATCCAGCCGAAGCCGAGGGTGACCAGGAGCACGACCCAGACGAAGCGGTTCGTCAGGTCCGCCCAGAGCAGCGTCGTCGCCGCCACCGAGATCAGGATCAGCGCGCCGCCCATCGTCGGCGTGCCCGACTTCGTCAAGTGCGTGCTCGGCCCGTCGGTGCGCACCGCCTGGCCGATCTTCATGCCGACGAGCTTGCGGATCAGCGACGGTCCGAACAGCAGGCCGATCGCCATCGCGGTGAGCGCGGCGAGCACCGCGCGCAGCGTGATGTAGCCGAAGACCGCGAATGTGCGCGTGTCCTCGGCGAGCCATTGCGTCAGTTCGAGCAGCATCGGTCAGCCGCCCGCCGGCGTTTCGACGAGCGCGTCGACGACGCGCTCCATCCGCATGAAGCGCGATCCCTTGACGAGGATCGTGCCGCCTTCCCGGGCCAGCGCCGCCGCGCCCGCGATCAGCGAGCCGACGTCGTCATGGTGCACCGCACCAGGGCCGAAGGCCTCGGCCGATGCACGGCTCGCCTCGCCGAGCGCGAGCAGGCGGTCGATGCCGCGCTCGCGCGCCCACGCGCCCACCTCCCGGTGGAACTCCGGGCCGCGCTCGCCGACCTCGCCCATGTCGCCGAGCACGAGCACGCGCGGCCCCGGGCAGGCGGCGAGCACGTCGATCGCGGCGCGCACCGAGTCGGGATTGGCGTTGTACGTGTCGTCGATCAGGGCGGCACCACCGGCCGCGCGACGGCGCACGAGACGTCCGGGCGCCGGGACGAAGCGTGCGAGGCCGCGCGCGATCGTCGCCGCGTCGATCGAGAGCGCGTGCGCACAGGCCGCCGCGGCGAGCGCGTTGCGCACGTTGTGCAGCCCCTCGATCGGCAGCCGGATCGTCTCGCGCGCCTCGCCCACCTTCATCTCGAACTGCGCGGGCTCGGCGTGCGGGGACGCGGCGACCTCGAAGCGGTGCAGCGCTTCGTCGAGGCCGAATTCGATCCGCCGCCGCGCCCCGGCGTTCGCACGCCATATCTCAGCCTGCGGGTCGTCGCCCGGAAAGACCGCGATTCCGTGTGCAGGCAGCGCGACGATCGATGCGCCGTTCTCGCGTGCGGATCCTTCTGTGCCATCGAGGAACTCCTGGTGTTCGCGCTGCGCGTTCGTCACCAGCGCGACGTCGGGCCGGGCGACCGACGCCAGCCAGGCGATCTCGCCGGGATGGTTCGTGCCCAGCTCGATCGCCGCGGCCCGATGCGCGGCGCGCAGCCGCAGCAACGTCAGCGGGACGCCGACGTCGTTGTTGAGGTTGCCCTGCGTGGCCAGCCGGCCGTCCTCGCCGAAGGCTTCGGCGAGGACGGCGGCGAGCATTTCCTTGACGGTCGTCTTGCCGTTCGCTCCGGTGATCGTGACCACGCGTGCATTCATGCGCGATCGCCAGCCGCGCGCGATCTCGCCGAGTGCACGCCGCGTGTCGGGCACGCGGATCGCGGGCCGGCGAATGCCCTCGGTCCAGCGATCGAAGAGCACCGCTGCCGCACCCCGCTGCCGGGCGACGCCGATGAACCGGTGCCCGTTGAAACGCTCGCCGCGCAGCGCGACGAACAGCTCGCCGGGCGCGAGCGTGCGCGTGTCGGTCGACAGCCCGGCGATGCGCACCGAGGGGTCGCCGTACAGGCATCCGGCCGACAGTGAACGCATCACTTCGCGCAGCTCAAGCATCGTCGCCCGTCCGCGGCGCGCACAGCCACTTGCGCGCGACCTCGAGATCGGAGAACGGCCGCCGCTCGCCGCCGATCTCCTGGTACGTTTCGTGCCCCTTGCCCGCGATCAGGACGACGTCGTCGGGTCCGGCCGCCTCGAGCACCTTGCGGATCGCGAGCTCCCGGTCGAGTTCGGTCAGCCACGGCTCGTGCATGAATCCGGCGCGGATATCGGAGACGATGCGGAACGGCGTCTCGTTGCGCGGGTTGTCGCTGGTGACGATGACGCGATCGGCATAGCGCTCGACGATCATGCCCATCAGCGGCCGCTTGCCCGGGTCGCGGTCGCCGCCGGCGCCGAACACGCACCACAGCGCCCCGCGCCGCGCCTCGGTCAGCGGTCGCAGCGCGTGCAGCACGTTCATCAGCGCGTCGGGCGTGTGCGCATAGTCGACGACGACGAGCGGACGGCCCTCGACGACGATGCGCTGCATGCGCCCGGGAATCGGCTGCAGGCCCTCGAGGCGCTCCATCGCCTCTTCGAAGGGCATGCCGTGCAGCAGCCAGACTCCGGCGGCGGCGAGCGCGTTCACGACGTTGAACTGCCCGATCGTCTGCAGCCGGATCTCGGCGCGGCCGTAGTCGCCGCCGATCGAGACCTGCGCGCCCTTCGCGTGCTCCACGATGCGGTACGCCGAGAGCTTCTTGCGCGCGCGCCATCCGTGCTCGCCCGGCAAGTGGCCGAAGGCGAGCGAGACGATCGACGATGCGAGCGAATCGAGCACCCTGGGAGCGACCGGATCGTCTCCGTTCACCAGCGCATGGCGCAGCCCCGGCCAGGAGAACAGACGCAGCTTCGCCGCGAGGTAGGCCTCCTCGCTGCCGTGGTAGTCGAGATGATCGCGGGTGAAGTTCGTCAGCACCGCGGTCTCGACGGGGACGCCGTTCAGACGGCCCTGGTCGATGCCGATCGACGAGGCCTCCATCGCGACGAGCTCGACGCCGGCCTCGACGAAGCGCGCCAACAGGCGCTGCAACGCGACCGCATCGGGCGTCGTCAGTCCAACGTCTTCGAAGCGAGTCTGCGCCCCGCTCTCGACGATGCCGCTGCCGAGCGTGCCGATCACGGCGCAGCGCCGGCCGGACGCGGCGAATCCGGCCGCCATCCATTGCGTGCAGGTCGTCTTGCCGTTGGTCCCGGTGACGGCGACGACCCGGAGGCGCTCGGCCGGATGGCCGTAGTAGTCGGCGGCGATCGGGCCGGCGAGCGAGCGCAGGTCGTCGACCGCGCGCATCCGCACGCCCTGCGCACCGTCGGGTCGAAGGCCGAGCGCATCGGCGTCGGCGGCTTCGTACAGCACCGCGGCCGCGCCGGCGGTGACGGCGGCATCGACGTAGCGGCGCCCGTCGGTGTGCGCGCCCGGCCAGGCGAGGAACGCGTCGCCCGGACGCAGCGCCCGGCTATCGGAGACGAGCGCCGCACCCGGCGCGAGCGTCTCGCGCAGCCACGCACCGAGCGCGGCGGCTCGCTCGCGCGCGTCGCCGTGGGCTTCCCGATTCGCCGTCACAGCGCGGCTCCCGTACCCGTGCTCTCGGTGACTTCCGGCGGTGGAATGTCGAGCTTCACGACCGGCGAATCGGGCGCAACGCGCAGCGTACGCAGCGTGTCGCCCGTGATGCGCGCGAACACCGGGGCGGCGACGACGCCTCCGTAGTACTTGCCGGCGGCCGGCTCGTCGATCATCACGGCGACGACGACGCGCGGATCGGAGACCGGCGCAAAGCCGACGAACGACGAGATGTACTTGTTGACGTACCGGCCGTCCTCCCGCTTGTGCGCGGTACCCGTCTTCCCGGCGACGCGATAGCCGGCGATCTGCGCCTGCGGCGCGGTGCCTCCCGGTCCCGCCGCGAGCTCGAGCATGTGGCGCACGGCACGCGCAGTCGCCTCGCTCACGATGCGCTCGCCTTCGACCGGCGTGTCGTGCTTGAACATCGAGACGGGCAGCAGCTCGCCGTCGGTGGCGAACACGGTGTAGGCACGCGCGAGCTGCAGCAGCGACACCGACAGCCCGTAGCCGTAGGACATCGTCGCCTGCTCGATCGGACGCCAGCTGCGATACGGGCGCAGCCGGCCGGCGACGGCGCCCGGGAATCCGATCTGCGGCGCCTGCCCGAGTCCGACCGACGAGAACATCTCCCACATGCGCTCGGCGGGCATCGCCAGCGCCATCTTCGCGGTGCCGACGTTCGACGATTTCTGCACGATCTCCTCGACCGTGAGCGGGCCGTGCGGATGCGCGTCACCGATCGTCGCGCGACCGATGCGAAGCCGGCCCGGCGCGGTCTGGATCACCGTGTCCGGTCGCACCTGCCCGAGCTCGAGCGCGAGCGCGGCGGTGAAGGGCTTCATCGTCGAGCCCGGCTCGAAGGTGTCGGTGATCGCCCGGTTGCGCAGCTGCGCGCCGCTCAGCTGGCCACGCTCGTTGGGGTTGTAGGTGGGCCAGTTCGCCAGCGCGAGGATCTCGCCGGTCCGCACGTCGAGCACGACCGCCGCGCCGGCCTTCGCCTTGTGCTCGCGCACGGCCTCGCGCAGCGCGTCGAAGGCGAGGAACTGGATCGTGCTGTCGATCGACAGCGCCAGGTCGCGGCCGTTGTGCGGCTCGCGCACCGCCTCGACGTTCTCGATGACGCGCCCGTAGCGGTCGCGGATCACGCGCCGGCTGCCCGGCTTGCCGGCGAGATCGACGTTCTTCGCGAGCTCGATCCCTTCCTGCCCGACGTCCTCGACGTTGGTGAAGCCGACGACGTGCGCGATCGTCTCGCCCTGCGGATAGTGCCGCTTGTACTCGCGCTGCTGGTGGATGCCGGAGATGCGCAGCGCCGCGATCCGCTCGGCGACGTCGGCATCGACCTGGCGCTTCAGGTAGACGAAGCTGCGGTCGGCGGCGGCGACGAGACGGCGGCGCAGGTCGCGCTCGCTCGTCTTCAACAGCCGGGCGAGCTCGGCGAACTGCTCCGGCGTCGCGTCGACCTGCTCGGGAATCGCCCAGATCGCGCGCGCCGGAAGGCTCGAAGCGAGCACGACGCCGTTGCGGTCGAAGATCTTGCCGCGCGAAGCCGGCAGCTCGATCGTTCGGCCGTAGCGCAGCTCGCCCTGCTGCTGCAGGTAGCTCGGCGCGAACACCTGCAGCCAGACGACGCGGCAGACGAGCGCGACGAACGCGACCGCGACGAACAGCATCACCAGCTGCGACCGATGGGCGGGCAGCCGCACCTGCAGCAGCGGATTCGACGCGATCGGCACGTGGCGCCGCGTGCGCGCCATCAGCGCTGGCCTCCCGGACGCTTGTGCGCGTT
Organism: Zeimonas sp.; assembly: GCA_035303885.1. Lineage (GTDB taxonomy): Bacteria > Pseudomonadota > Gammaproteobacteria > Burkholderiales > Burkholderiaceae_E > Zeimonas. Next base: position 6,240 of record DATGRE010000240.1, read on the forward strand.
GCGGGCGTCGCGTGCGGCGCCGGCGCCGCGCGTGGCGGCGTCGCGTGCGGCCGACGAGGTCGCGGCCTCACGTGCGGCCTCCACGTCCGGCGCGTTCGGCCCGACCCGGACTTCGCCATCGGCGGGATCGACGACCAGGTGGAGCGTGCGCTGCGGCGAGATCGCTTCCATCGCCAGCTCGCGCCGCGCCTTGGTGTCGATGCGTGCGGCCTTCGCCAGCGCCGTCTGCTCGATCTGCAGCTGATCCCACTGCACCTCGAGGCGCGCCGCCTGCGCCTGCGCACGCTCGAGGTCGACGAACAGCTTGCGCGCGCGGTCCTGCGAGCTCACGAGACCGAGCGCGCACACCACCAGCAGCAGCGACAGCAGCAGGTTGACCCGGACCACGCCCGCGCCCTCAGATCCGCTCGGCCACGCGCATCACGGCGGAGCGCGCACGCGGGTTGGCGGGACGCGGGCGACGCGCACGACGCGCGCCCGTTTCGCGGGCGGCGGCGTCCGCCGAGCCGCGCGAAGACTCGACGGCGAGCCTGCGGCCGACGGGACGCAGCCGCGCCGGGCGCGAGGGCACGACGGCACCGGTGACCGGATCACGCTCGGCGTCGCGCCCCGATTCTGCGGCGATGAACTGCTTGACCATCCGGTCTTCCAGCGAGTGAAAACTGATCACGACCAGGCGCCCGCCTCGCGTCAGGCGCCCGACCACACGGTCCAACGCTATCGAGAGCTCTTCGAGCTCCTGATTGACGTGAATCCGTAGAGCCTGAAACGTGCGGGTGGCCGGGTCCTTGCCCACCTGCGCCCGCCCGCGGGAGCGGACGACAGCGGCGACGAGCGCGGCAAGCTCTCCGGTCGTGCGTAGCGCGTCGGCGCCGAGCTCGCCGCGGCGAGCAACAATCGCCTTTGCAATCGGAACAGCAAACCGTTCTTCCCCATAGTCGCTCACCACCCTTGCGATTTCGTCTTCGCTCGCCTCGAGCAGCCACTGGCGAGCGGAAATGCCGCGCGTCGGATCCATCCGCATGTCGAGCGGGCCGCTGGCGCGGAAGCTGAAGCCGCGCGCCGAATCGTCCAGCTGCGGCGAGGAGACGCCGAGATCGAACAGCGCGCCGTCGACGTGCGGCCAGCCGTGTGCATCGAGCACTTCGTCCAGCTCCGAGAAACGCGCGTGCTCGATCGCGAAGCGCGGATCGGTCCACGCGCGCCCGACCGCGACGGCCTGCGGGTCGCGGTCGATCGCGAGCAGCCGGCCGTCGGGCCCGAGGCGCGCGAGGATCGCCGCGCTGTGCCCGCCCCGGCCGAAGGTGCAGTCGAGATAGCGGCCGTCGCGCCGCACCGCGAGCGCTTCGACCGCCTCCTCGAGGAAAACCGTCTCGTGTCCGAGCCCTGCCTGCACGTGTTCGCGCCGTTCACGATGTCGTTCAGAAATTGAAGTTGGCGATCGCCTCGGGCATTCCCGCCTCGATCGCCTCGCGTTCCTTGGCCGCCAGCAGCGCGCTGTCCCAGATCTCGAAGTGGCTGCCCATGCCGAGCATCATTACTTCGCGAGTCAGGGACGCTGCGGCACGCAATTCGGGCGAAATGAGGATGCGCCCCGTGCCGTCCATCTCCACGTCGAGCGCATTGCCCAGGAAGATCCGCGTCCAGTTGCGCGCACCGATCGGCATCGCGGCGAGCCGCTCGCGATGCTTCTCCCACACCGGCCGAGGAAAAAGCAGCAGGCACCCATCTGGGTGTCGCGTTAATGTGAGTTTGCCCTCACATTGCTCGGAAAGCGCGTCGCGGTGACGCGTCGGCACCGTCATCCGGCCCTTCGCATCGAGCAGCAGCGCAGAGCTTCCCTGGAACATTCGGTTTCCGACCCGGCCGCAGGTGGGATGGAAACCTCATTTCAGGGGGTCTCCTCCCACAAAATTGCACTTATTTGCACTCGGCGCCACTCTACGTGAAAAGCGGAGGGCAAGGCAAGCGAGCCCGAGCGGTTTTTCTTGTCGCAACAGGGACTTAGGCGCGAGAGTTCATGCGGGTTGAAGCCGACAAGTTCCCTCAGAATCAGTCGCTTGCCAGCGATTTGCAATGTGAAACGTGAAGGACGGCCGCCGGTCGTCCCGAACGGAACGCCGGTCGGCTCGGCCGAGCGAGGTGCGAGGGCCGCCGACGGGCGGCGCGGGAAATGAAGTGAAGCGGGTCTGTAGGCCGGATTCTGTGCGCCGGCGAACCGGCGCGACGGTCATTCGTCTGGGCGACCGGTTGCCCGGCCGCTCGAGCCATCCACCCGCACGCTCGGACGGGCCGTCCTGTGCGAGCCGAAGCTCGCGCGCGTGCCTATTCGATGTTGCTCCGGATGGGGTTTGGCGTGCCGCGCGTGTCGCCACGCGCGCGGTGAGCTCTTACCTCACCTTTTCACCCTTGCCGTCGGCGCGCTGCGCCGCTTGGGCGGTGTGCTTTCTGTTCCACTTTCCGTCGCCTTGGGCCTTTCGGCTTGCTGCGCCTGGCCGTTAGCCAGCATCCTGCCCTGTGGAGTCCGGACCTTCCTCCGCCGCTCGCGCGGCAGCGACCGTCCGACCCGCTCCGATCGTCATTTTACCCTGTGAAAAGCCCGGGCGCGCGTCGCCGCCCGCGCCGGAAGACGGCCGCGTCGTCGTACCAGGCCGGATCGGCGTTCGCTTCGCACCAGCCCGGCACGCCGAGCAGCGGCAGCGGATGCAGCGTGACACCGGCCGGCGCCGGTACGCCGACGGCGCGCAGGCGCTCGGCGAGCGCCGCGTCGAGCGCGGCCGTGAAGGCGTCGGAAGGGTCGTCCCCGGCCTCGGCTCGATCGGCGACGACGTCGCCGAGCCGTTGCGGTTGCGGTTGCGGTTGCGGTTGCACCGACGTCGGCAGCACGATCGTCTGCGCGCAGATCGCCTTGAACGGGTCGAGCAGCTTCTCGAACAGTGCGTGTCCGAACACGACGACGCGCACCTCGCGCGCGAACGCCGGTCGTTCCCGCACGAAGAGGCGTTGCCAGTCGCGTTCGACGAAGGCCTCGCGCAGGCGCTGGTCGCGGCAGACGAAGGCGGCGCCGCTCTCGTCGAGCAGCGTCGCGACGTCGCGCACGCGGCCGCGCCCCGAGGGTGCGCGCGCACGCTGCGCGTCGCGCGTACCCGGCGCTCGGCCTGCCGCATCCGCGGCGAGCGCCTGCGCGTGCAACGCGTTCAGGCGCGCCTTCGTGCGCGGAAACGCGAACCAGGCGAGCGCGTTGCACCAGTCGTGCAGCATGCCCGTCCCGCGGATGCGGGTCGGCACGAGGCCGGTCGCGTCGACGATGCACTCGTAGCGGCCGCGCGGCGCGGCCTCGGCCGCGACGAAGCGCAGCGGCCGGCCCGACTCGGTGCGCAGCGCACGCTCGCGCGCCAGCGCGTTCAGCGTCGCCAGATCGAGTTCGCCGCGCACGCGGGGATCGGTCGCGCCGAGCCACCGGGCGATCGGCGCGAACGCGGGCGCACCCGCGCCCTTCAGCCCGCGAGCTTCCACCCCAACGTTTCACCGGCGGCGAGCGGGACGATCGCGTCGTCGCCGAAGGGCATCGACTCGGGCACCGTCCAGCGCGCGCGGCGCAGCTCGATGCGCTCGGTATTGCGCGGCAGCCGATAGAAGTCCGCGCCGTGAAAGCTCGCGAAGGCCTCGAGGCGATCGAGCGCGCCGGCCGCCTCGAAGACCGCCGCGTACGATTCGAGCGCATGCGGCGCCGTGTAGCATCCGGCGCAGGCCGCAGCGTGCTCCTTCGCGCGCGCGGCATGCGGCGCGCTGTCGGTGCCGAGGAAGAAGCGCGGGTTGCCGCCGGTGGCCGCGGCGACGAGCGCACGGCGATGCGCCTCGCGCTTGAGCACGGGCAGACAGTAGCGATGCGGCCGAAGGCCGCCGGCGAAGAGCGCGTTGCGGTCGTACAGCAGGTGCTGCGGCGTGATCGTCGCGCCGATGTCGCCCTCGGCGCGCTCGACGTACTGCACCGCTTCGCGCGTCGTCACGTGCTCGAAGACGATGCGCAGCGCCGGGAAGTCGCGCCGCAGCGGGACCAGCACGCGGTCGATGAACGCCGCCTCGCGATCGAAGACGTCGACCTCCGGATCGGTGACCTCGCCGTGCACGAGCAGCGGCATGCCGGCGGCCTGCATCGCGTCGAGCACCGCCCAGGTGCGCCGCAGGTCGGTGACGCCGGCCTCGGAGTTCGTCGTCGCGCCGGCCGGATACAGCTTCACCGCATGCACGCAGTCGCCGTCGCGCGCACGGCGGATCTCGTCGGCGGACGTGCGATCGGTCAGGTACAGCGTCATCAGCGGCGTGAAGCGCACGCCGGCGGGCAGCGCGTCGAGGATGCGGCGGCGGTACGCGAGCGCGTCGTCGACGGTGGCCACCGGCGGACGCAGGTTCGGCATCACGATCGCGCGCGCGAACTGCGCCGCGCTCGCGCCGGCCACGGCGCGCAACGCTTCGCCGTCGCGCAGATGCAGGTGCCAGTCGTCCGGGCGAATCAGCCGCAGCACGTCCGGGTTCGGAATCTGGCTCATGGTCTCACCTGGCGCGCCTCGCCGAGCAGCAGCAGCGCGCGGTAATCGTTGACGTTGGTTCGCGTCGGCCCGGTCACGACGAGATCGCCGAGCGCGCCGAAGAAGCCTGCCGCGTCGTTGTCGTCGAGACGGGCGCGGGGATCGATGCGTGCCGCCGCGGCGCGCGCGAGCGTGTCGGGCGCGAGCAGGGCCCCGGCGTTCTCGCCGACGCCGTCGATGCCGTCGGTGTCGGCGGCGATCGCCCACGCGCCGGGCACCTCGCGCAGCTCGAGCGCCAGGGCGAGCAGGAACTCGCTGCAGCGCCCGCCGTTGCCGTCGCCGCGAATCGTCACCGTGCACTCGCCGCCGGAGAGCAGCGCGACCGGCGGCGCGAACGGCGCGCCGTAGCGTGCGATCTCGCGCGCGAGGGCGCCGACGACCTGCGCGACGTCGCGTGCCTCGCCGGTGACCGTGTCGCCGAGGATCACCGCGCGTACGCCGGCCCGCTCGAACACCGCGGCCGCGGCCTCCAGGCTCGCGTGCGCGGTGGCGACGATCCGCGAATCGACGCGCTCGAACGCGGCGTCGCCCGGTTTCGGCGTCTCGGCGATCTCGCCGCACTCGCCCTTGCGCAGATGCGCGAGGACGCTGGCCGGCGCATCGACCCGCCAGCGCTCGAGCACGGCGATCGCGTCGGCGTAGCGGCTGGGATCGGGCGAGCAAGGACCGCTGGCGATCGAGCTCGGGTCGTCGCCGGCGACGTCGGAGATCATCCGCAGCAGCACGCGCGCGCGCGTCGCCTCGGCCAGGCGTCCGCCCTGGATGCGCGACAGGTGCTTGCGCACGACGTTGATGTCCTGGATCGGCGCGCCGCTCGCGAGCAGCGCGCGCGTGACCGACTTCAGATCGTCGATCGGCACACCGTCGACGGGCAGGCTCAGCAGGCTCGAACCGCCGCCCGACATCAGCGCGACGAGCAGGTCGTTCTCGTCGAGCTCGCCGGCGAGCGCGAGCATGCGCCGCGCGGCGCGCTCGCCCGCCTCGTCGGGCACCGGATGCCCGGCCTCGACGACCTCGATGCGGCGGCACGGCAGTCCGTGCGCATAGCGCGTGACGACGAGCCCGTCGAGCGCGGCGTCGGCCGGCCAGTGGCGCTCGACGGACATCGCCATGCTCGCCGCCGCCTTTCCGGCGCCGACCACGCGCGTACGGCGGAAACGCGCGATCTCCTCGTGCGTCGGCAGCGTGCCGGCGAGCACGCGCGCGGGATCGGCCGCCGCGACGGCGGCTGCGAAACTGTCGAGCAGCAGGCGGCGCGCGTCGATCATCCGCGCAGCGCGTCGGCGATCGCCTGCCCGACGTCCACGGTGCGCGCATCGCCGCCCATGTCGGGCGTACGCGGACCCTCGGCGGTGACCCGCTCGATCGCCGCGACGATCGCATCGTGCGCGCCGCGGTGCCCGAGATGGTCGAGCATCATCGCGCCGCACCAGATCTGCCCGATCGGATTCGCGATGCCGCGGCCCGCGATGTCGGGCGCCGAGCCGTGCACCGGTTCGAACAGGGACGGGAAGCGGCGCTCGGGGTCGATGTTCGCCGACGGCGCGATGCCGATCGTGCCGGCGCATGCCGGTCCGAGGTCGGACAGGATGTCGCCGAACAGGTTGCTCGCGACGACGACGTCGAAGCGATCGGGATGGCGCACGAAATGCGCGGTGAGGATGTCGATGTGGTACTGCTCGACGTGCACGTCGGGGTATTGCGCGCGCATCGCGGCGACCCGCTCGTCCCAGTACGGCATCGAGACGAAGATGCCGTTCGACTTCGTCGCCGAGGTGAGCCTGCGCCGCGGCCGACGGCGCGCCAGTTCGAACGCGAAGCGCAGCACGCGGTCGACCCCGGTGCGCGTGAAGATCGACTCCTGCAGCACGAACTCGCGCTCGGTCCCCTCGAACATCCGTCCGCCGACCGACGAATACTCGCCCTCGGTGTTCTCGCGCACGACGTAGAAATCGATGTCGCCCGGCTTGCGTCCGGCGAGCGGCGAAGGAACGCCGGGCATCAGCCGCACCGGACGCAGGTTGATGTACTGGTCGAACTCGCGGCGAATGCGCAGCAGCGAACCCCACAGCGACACGTGATCGGGCACGGCCGCGGGCCAGCCCACCGCGCCGTAGAAGATCGCGTCGTGTCCGCCGATGCGCGCCTTCCAGTCGTCGGGCATCATCTGCCCGTGCCGTGCGTAGTAGTCGCAGCTGGCGAAGTCGAAATGATCGAACTGCAGCCCGATGCCGAAGCGCCGGGCGGCCGCCTCGAGCACGCGCAGCCCTTCGGGTACGACTTCCTTTCCGATCCCGTCGCCGGGAAGCACCGCGATCCGGTGGTGCGCCATCGATTCCTCCTCCGCGCAGAAGCGGGCCCGTCGCCCGCGCCGGGGCGCCGATGATCGCACGCCGCGGCAACGCGCGACGCCGTGCGCCCCGGGCCGCCCGCTTGCGTCAACGCCGACATGCGCTCGAACGTTGAACGATGCATGTCGATCGGACCATCGCGCCGGGCCGCGGGCCCGGCGGGCACGCGGCTGCCGCGAGCGGTACGTGCCCTCGTTCCGTCCGCGCTCGTCGCATTGTCCACCGCGGGCTGCGCGACGGCCGACGAAGTCCGCTACGGCGAGGTCGTCGCGCTGCCGACGGCGTACGACGCCTCCACCTATTCCGTGCGGCAGGGACTGAGCGTCGGCGAGATCGTCGCCGCGCTTCGCAGCGGCCGCAGCTCACACGATCTCGCCGAAGAGATCGCGGGGCGCGGGCTGCTCGCACCGGCCACGAGCGCCGACCTCGACCTGCTGCTGCAGGCGGGCGCCACCGAGGAGCTCATCGACGCGGTGCGCGAGGCCTCCGTGCTCACCGGACGTGGAACCGTCCTGCCGTCGCCGCCGCCGGTCACCGCCGCGCCGCCCGTCATCGTCACGC
>DATGRE010000241.1:0-3348 GCA_035303885.1 Zeimonas sp.
CGCTCGGCGCAGGCGTCACGGTTGCCTTCCTGCGCGACCAGCTACGTCCTACATTCCTCGACCTGCGCACGCTCGCGCGCGAAACCGGGCTACCGTTGCTAGGCGGAGTTTCTTACATTTCGAGCGCTGCCGAACGGGCGCGCCGACGCTTCGGATTGATCGCCTTCGCCGGGACCACTGCCAGCTATCTGGCGTTGTTCGGGCTCGCGATTGCCTTCTACGCGCTGAACGGCGCCTCGCAATAAGGACGGCCCGATGAGTCTGATCGAACGTGCGGTTGCCCGGCTCAACGAGAACCGCTCCGAGGACACGCGGCCGAACGAGCCGAGGACGGGCGGATCCGACGCGCCGCGAACCTCCATCGAGGCCCTTGCCGACCGCGACGGCGCGCCCGCCGTCGGTACCCAACCCGCCGCCGGCGCTGCGCAGGCCGACGTTGCGGTTGCCGACGTCGCGGTTGCCGACGCGCCGCAGCGAGTCGTCGCCCCGCCGGCCCCCGCTCCCGCCGCGCGCGAGCCGGTGCGCATCCACCTCGAGGGGCTGCGCGCCCGGGGGATGGTCGTGCCGAACGGCCCCGCCACGCAGAGCTCGCACGAGTTCCGCGTCATCAAGCGCCCGCTGCTGGGCAACGCGTTCGGGCGTCACGGCCAGGCGCCGGTTCGCAACGGCAAGCGCATCATGATCACCAGCGCCTTCCCGGGCGAGGGCAAGAGCTTCACGTCGGTGAACCTGGCGATGAGCATCGCCGCCGAGCGCGACCACGGCGTGCTGCTGATCGACGCCGACGTCGCCCGTCCCACCATTCCACGCGAGCTCGGCATCCACGCCGACGTCGGGCTGATGGACTGGCTCATCGACGGGGGACCCGACATCTCGCAGCTGGTGCTGCAGACCAACATCGAGACGCTGTCGCTGTTGCCCGCCGGGCGCCACGACCAGCACGCCACGGAGTGGCTTGCGAGCGAGGCGATGGGGCGCCTGCTCGACGAGCTGAGCCGGCGCTACCCCCAATGTGTACTGATTTTCGACTCGCCGCCGTTGCTCGTCACGACCGAAGCCCGCGTGCTCGCGTCGTACATGGGTCAGATCGTCATGGTCGTGGAGTCGGGTCGCACGCCCCGTGAAGCGGTCACGCAAGCGTTGTCCACCATCGAGTCGAACGAGATCGTCGGGCTGGTCCTGAACAAGGCACACAACATTGAGAGCAACGGCTACTACCAGGGCTACGGATACGGCTACGGCTACGGCTACGGCGCTTCGGGATCGTCCTGAGACGCCGGCCGTCAAGGCGCTCGCGCGGTCGGCGCTGGCGTGCGTGGCGGCCTTCGGCGTGTGCACCGGCGCGATGGCGCAATTCGCGTCGCCGACGAGCTATCCGCTGGAGAAGCCGCGGCTGCAGCCCGGTGTGCGCGCATCGGCCACCTGGTCCGACAACGTGGACCGTCGCAGCCGTGGCGGCGACGCCGACGTCATCCTCGAGGTCTCGCCCTACATCGTCGCCGAGTCGAGCGCGCCGCGCGCGCAGTACCACCTCTTCTATCAGCTGCGCAACTTCATGCGCCTGGGCGACGGCGACGTCAATTTCTTCCGCCACGCACTGAACGCCAACGGCAGCTTCGCGCTCGTCGACGACCGCTTCGGCGTCGACCTGAGCGGATTCATGGGGACGATCAGCGCATCGCCCACCGGCCCGATCGCCACCGACCCGGCCACGTCGTTCACCAACACGTCGAACGTGCGTCACTTCAGCGTCGCGCCGTGGTACCGCGACACGCTGGGACGACTCGCCACCTACCAGCTGCGCTACGCGGTCTCGCACAGCGGAGGCAACAGCGGCTTCGCCACCGCGAAGCTCAGCCAGCGTGCCTCCGCGCAGATCGACGGAATCCCCAGCGCATCGAAGTGGAACTGGCGATGGGTCGGCGAGATCGAGCATCGCAGGTTCAGGAACGATTTCACGCGCGACCGCCGGCACTCGAGCGGGATGCTCTTCTACGACGTCTACCCGTCGCTGCGCGTGTTCGGGATGATCGACTACGAGCAGATCGACGGCCTGTTCAACGAGGACGGCGACGATCACGGCTACGGCCCCGGCGCCGGCTTCGTCTGGAATCCCTACCAGCGCACGAACATCAGCGGCTCGGTGTCGAAGCGCTACTACGGAACCGTGGGCAACGCGAGCATCTCGCACAGCACGCACCGCGCCACGATGGGATTGAACTGGACGCGCGCGGTGTTCACCAGCGCCGACGCGTCGCTGCTGCTGTTCGATCCCACGTCGCTCACCTCGAGCCATCTCGGCTTCGCCAATCCGATCATCACGAGCCTGCTGTCGAGCGGCATCGTGCTTCCCCGCGGCACCGTGCTCACGCAGGGCATGTTCACCGACGCCGCGGTGCTCGACCGTCGCCTCACCGCGTTCTGGGGTCTGCGCGGCTCGCGCAACTCGCTCACCTTCACCGGCTTTCGGTCCGACCGCGAGTCGACCACCGAGCTGCTGTCGGAAACACAGATCACCGGGGTGCGCGGCAGCGCGACCTTCGGCGGCATCTTCGTCGGCGAGATCAACGAGCGCGGCTTGATCGCCTCGTATCTGCGCCGGCTCGACGGCCGCTCGTCGCTGGAGTTCACCATCGATCGGCGCCGCATCGAATCGCCCACCGCGTTCTTCGAGACCACCCATACCTCCTTCCGCGTCGGATACAGCACCTGGATCACCAGCGACCTCGCGGGCTTCGCCGGCGTGCGCCGCACCGTGCAATCCGGCCGGGGACGCAGCGTCAGCTACGACGAGAATGCGATCTACGCCGGCGTCGACATGAGGTTCCGCTGATGTACGAGTCGTTCTACCGGCTGTCCGGAAAGCCGTTCCAGCTCAGCCCCGACCCGGAGTTCTTCTTCGGCAGCCGCGGCCACCGGCGTGCGATGGCCTATCTCGAATACGGACTGCACCAGGCCGAGGGCTTCATCGTCGTCACCGGCGAGGTGGGCGCGGGTAAGACCACGCTGGTGCAGCAGCTGCTGCGCCGGCTCCCGGCGAACAACGTCGTCCCGGTGCAGATCGTCACCACGCAGCTGGAGGCCGAGGATCTCGTTCGCATCGTCGCGAGCTCCTTCGGCCTGTCCGACACCGGCGACAAGTCGACCCTGCTGATCCGCCTCGAGGCATACCTGCGCGAACTGCAGGCGCAGGGCAGGCGGGCGTTGCTGATCGTCGACGAGGCGCAGAACCTCGGCGCGCGCGCGATCGAGGAGCTGCGCATGCTGTCGAACTTCCAGCTCGGCACGAAGGCGACGCTGCAGAGCTTCCTGCTCGGGCAGCCCGAGCTGCGCGACCTGATGCAGCGG
>DATGRE010000242.1:0-11755 GCA_035303885.1 Zeimonas sp.
CACCGTCTCGCTCATCCCGTAGCGTTCGAGAATGCGTCGCCCGGTGCGTTCCTCGAAGCGACGGAAGGTCTCGGCGAGCAGCGGCGCCGAGCCCGAGACGAACAGCCGCATCGAGCGCACCCGCTGCGCGTCGAAGCGCTCGTCGTCGAGCAGCCGCACGTACATCGTCGGCACGCCCATGAAGACGGTGGCGCGCGGCAGCCGTTCGATCACGGCGCCCGGCTCGAAGCGCGACAGCCACAGCATCGGACTGCCCGAGAGCAGCGCACCGTGGCAGGCGACGAACAGCCCGTGCACGTGGAAGATCGGCAGCGCGTGCAGCAGGACGTCGCCGCGCCGCCACCGCCAGTAGCGATGCAGCACGAGCGCGTTGCTGCCGATGTTCGCGTGCGAGAGCATCGCCCCCTTGCTGCGCCCGGTGGTGCCCGAGGTGTAGACGATGCACGCGAGGTCTGCGCCGCGCGTCGCACGCGTCTCGAAGACCTGCGATTCGGCCGCGGCCGCCTCGAGCAGGGTGCCGCTGCGATCGGCGCCGAGCGTGAACACGTGGCGCACGCGGTGCCGATGGGCGATCGGCTCGATCCACCCGAGGTTCGCCGGCGTGCAGACGACCATCGCCGGTTCCGCATCGCCGAGGAAATAGTCGATCTCCGCCGCCTGGTACCCGGTGTTCAACGGAAGGAAGACGCATCCCGCGCGCAGCGTCGCCAGGTACAGCAGCAGCGCCTCGGGCGACTTCTCCACCTGCACGGCGACGCGATCGCCGGCGGACAGCCCCAGGCGCACGAGCAGGCCGGCGAGCATCGCGCTCTCGCGCTCGACGTCGTTCCAGCTGTAGCGCGTGCCGTCCTCGGTTTCGATGCAGCAGCCGTCGAGGTCGTCGGGAAAGCCGCTCGCAAGCAGCGTGTACAGGTTGTAGTCGCTCGTGGCGTTCATGCGGAAACGGGAACCGGGAAGACGCGGAAAGTCAGAGCAGCGAGAGCACTGCGCGCGACGCGCTGACACGATCGCCGACGAAGCGTTCGTGATTGGCCTCGATCTGGTCGAGATCGTACAGATAGTTGACCATGAGTCCGAGCGACTGGCGAAGTCCCTTGCGGGAGAGATCGGCGCCGACGTTGATGCGTTCGAGGCGCGCGCCGTTGTTCAGGTGGAAGCGCGCCACCGGATCGGACGGACGCTGGTCGTTGGGCGAGGTCTGCAACAGGTACAGCGCGCACAGGCGCTGCAGCGTGCGCAGGTCGGCGTCGCGCTCCCGCGACGCGGCCGGCTCGTCGTCGGGCACGACCGGCCGCTGCGGCTCGCCGCGCCGTTTCGCCGCGCCCTGCACCGCGACGACCGCGCCTTCGGCGCTCGACGGCGCGTACGCGGTGGCCTCGTCGGCGTCGTTCCCGGCGACGACGCGTGCCTCGGCATCGGCCCGCCCATTCGCCGCGAGCGCGGGCGCGGGCGCCGCGCCGCCGGCCTGCGCATCGCGCGACGCGCCGTCGCCGCGAGACGAATCGCGCTCGTGCGCGCGCTCGATCCTTCGTGCAGCGGCCGGGCGCACGAGCGCGAGCAGATCGTGGCCATGGCGCGCGCGCATCTCGCGCAGCGCGTCGTCGAGCTCGCGCAGCACCGAGGGCTTGACGCGCGGCGCGTGCACCGAGGGCACCGAGTCGAGCTTCGCGAGCCAGTCGGCGAACCCGGGGATCGGCGACAGCGTGCAGAAGGTCTTCAGCCGCGGCTGCTCGGCCTGCAGTCGCTCGGCGACGCGCTTGATGAGGAAGTCGCCCAGGTTGACGCCGCGCAGGCCGGGCTGGCAGTTCGAGATCGAATAGAAGGCGGCGACCCGGTAGCGGTCTTCGCGGTCCCCCGACGGCCTGCGCCGTTCGAGCAGCGGGGCGATCGCCTCGGGCATCGCGTCGAGCAGCGCAACCTCGACGAAGATCAGCGGCTCGCCGGGCAGCGTCGGATGGAAGAACGCGAAGCAGCGTCGATCGGGCTCGAGACGCCGGCGCAGGTCGCTCCAGCCGTCGATCTGGTGCACCGCCTCGTGCTGGATCAGCTTCTCGAGCAGGTTCGCCGGCGAGCTCCAGTCGACCTGCACGAGGTTGAGGAAACCGGGGTTGAACCACGACGACAGCAGATGCTGGAAATCGGCGTCGACCGCGCGCAGCTCCGGGTGCGTCTGCATCCGCGAGAGGATGCGTGCGCGCATCGCGATGATCTGCGCGGTGGCGTCGGGGGCGCGATTCAGGCGGCGCAGCAGCTCCTGCCGCGGCGACTCCGCCGCACGCCACAACTCGATCAGCGCGTCGGGCGAACGCGTCATCGCATAGCTCTCGGCCCGGCGCAACACCTCGGCGGGATCGGGATCGAACTCCGCGGCCAGCGCATCGAAGAATCTCGCCGCCGCCTCCGGCGAGAGCCGGCGATAGCGCTCGAGCGCGCGCGCGGCGATGACGAGGCTGTTCGACTCGCCGCGCGCAGTGAGCAGCTGGCGGCAATCGTCGAGGAGCCCGCGAAGATCGTTGCGCTCGCGTACGTCGCGGCCGACCTGCAGCAGGCGCTCAAACACGATGCGCCTCCGGGTGCGCCTCGACGGCGGGCGTGCGCCGCGACCAAGCGAGCAGCGCGACGCCGGCGACGAGCATCGGCACGCACAGCCATTGACCCATCGTGAGACTCAGCGCCTGCAGGCCGAGGAAATCATCGGGCTCGCGTGCAAACTCGGCGACGAATCGAAGCAGCGAATAGCCGACGAGGAACGCTCCCGACACGGAGCCCGCCGCGCGCGGACGCGACGAGAACCACCACAGGAACACGAACAACGCGATGCCCTCCCCGGCGAACTGGTACAGCTGCGAAGGATGGCGCGGCAGCGCGTCGACCTGCGGAAAGACCATCGCCCACGGAACGTCGGAGGGCCGTCCCCAGAGCTCGCCGTTGATGAAGTTGCCCAGGCGACCGGCCGCGAGCCCGATCGGCACGAGCGGCGCGACGAAATCCATGACCGGCAGGAACCGCAGCCCTCGCCTGCGGCAGAACAGCGCAACGGCGACGAGCACGCCGACCAGGCCGCCGTGGAAGGACATGCCCCCTTTCCACACCGCGAGCATCTCGAGCGGATGCGCGAAATACCAGTCGGGCCGGTAGAAGAGCACGTAGCCCAGGCGCCCGCCGATCACGACGCCCAGCGCGCCCCAGAAGAGCAGATCCTCGAGATCGCGCGGCGCCAGGCCGCTCGCCCGCGACGCCGCCGGGCGCGCGAGCCGCGCGCGGCCGAGCAGATAGAACAGCGCGAACGCGACCAGGTACATCAGGCCGTACCAGCGCACGGCGATCGGACCCAGCGAGAACGCGATCGGATCGAACTGAGGATGGACGAGCATCGGCCGGTGGAGATTCACCCGTCTTTCATTCTGCCCGATAATCGATGCTCGTCTTCACGGAGGCCCTGGATGAAAGGTGATCCGAAAGTCATCGAGTGGCTGAATCGCCAGCTGAAGAACGAACTCACGGCGATCAACCAGTACTTCCTGCACGCGCGCCTCTTCGGCCACTGGGGCCTTCCGGGACTGGAGAAAATCGAGTACGAAGAGTCGGTCGGCGAAATGAAGCATGCCGACCGGCTGATCCAGCGCATCCTGCTGCTGGACGGACTGCCGAACCTGCAGGATCTGGGCAAGCTCAACATCGGCGAGACCACCGAGGAGATCCTGAACAGCGATCTCGCGCTCGAGCGCAGCACCTTCGACGTGCTGCGCCCCGCGATCGCATATTGCGAGACGGTGAACGACTACGTCTCGCGCGAGATCCTCGTCGACATCCTCGACGATACCGAGACGCACGTCGACTTCCTGGAGACGCAGCTCGAGCTCATCGGCCGCGTCGGCCTGCAGAACTACCAGCAGACGTTCATGAATCGGGAGGCGCCCTGAGCCGGCGTGTGCGCGGCCGCCCTCAGGCGGCCGCGCAGGCGCAGCCGAGCAGGGCCGACTCCTGCGACGCCTGGCCGGCCCGATGCTCGTCGATCAGCTCCCGCACGCGCGGACCGCATTTGCCGCAGCAGCTCGCCACGCCGAGTTCGCTGCGCAACTGCTGCATCGTCCCGACCCCGTCGCGCAGGCTCGAACGGATCTGACGGTCGGAGACCGCGCGACAGACGCAGACGATCATCTTGGTACTTCCCTGGATGGCGCGTAGGATCGCAAATACGAATGCTTCCCATTAAGACTAGCGGAGCCGTGTCCCGAACGCAAGCGCTTTCGGCCCGCGATCCGCGTTCGGTCAAGTTCGCGCCCTTTTCCCCGTTCACCGGGCGGTCCTGACCGCCTGACCACCTCCCCCCCAACCCTTTTTTTCCGAACGAGCTTCCCACCGCCATGTCCGCCAACCGCCGCAGCCGCAACATCACCGAGGGCGTCGCCCGCGCACCGAACCGCTCGATGTACTACGCGATGGGCTACCGCCGCCCCGATTTCGACAAGCCGATGATCGGCATCGCCAACGGCCACAGCACGATCACCCCGTGCAACTCGGGCCTGCAGCCGCTCGCCGACGCCGCGGTCGAGGCGGTGCGCGCGGCCGGCGCCAACCCGCAGGTGTTCGGCACCCCCACCATCTCCGACGGCATGGCGATGGGCACCGAGGGGATGAAGTACTCGCTCGTCTCGCGCGAAGTCATCTCCGACTGCGTGGAGACTTCCGTGCAGGGCCAGTGGATGGACGGCGTGCTCGTCATCGGCGGCTGCGACAAGAACATGCCCGGCGGAATGATGGGCATGCTGCGAACGAACGTGCCGTCGATCTACGTCTACGGCGGCACGATCAAGGCCGGTCACTGGAAGGGCAAGGACCTGAACATCGTCTCCGTGTTCGAGGCAGTCGGCGAGTTCTCGCGCGGCCGCATGAGCCAGGAAGACTTCTGCGGGATCGAGGAGAACGCGATCCCCGGCACCGGCTCCTGCGGCGGCATGTACACCGCGAACACGATGTCGTCGTCGTTCGAAGCGCTCGGCATGAGCCTGCTCGGCTCCTCGACGATGGCCAACCCCGACCCGGAGAAGCTGCACTCGACGGCGGAGTCGGCACGCGTGCTCGTCGAGGCGGTGCGCAAGGACCTGAAGCCGCGCGACATCGTCACCCGCGAGGCGATCGAGAACGCCGTCGCGCTGATCATGGCGGTGGGCGGCTCGACGAACGCGGTGCTGCACTACCTCGCGATCGCGCACGCGGCCGAGGTCGAATGGACGATCGACGACTTCGAGCGCGTGCGCAGGCGCGTGCCGGTACTCTGCGACCTGAAGCCGTCGGGCCAGTACCTCGCCACCGACCTGCACCGCGCCGGCGGCATCCCGCAGGTGCTGAGAATCCTGCTCGACGCCGGCCTGCTGCACGGACACTGCATGACGATCACCGGACGTACGCTCGCCGAGGAGCTCGCGCAGGTGCCCTCGACGCCGCGTGCCGACCAGAAGGTGATCTTCCCGATCGAGCGCGCGCTGTATCGCGAGGGGCACCTGGCGATCCTCAAGGGCAATCTCGCCCCCGAAGGCTCGGTGGCCAAGATCACCGGGCTGAAGAACCCGGTGATGACCGGTCCGGCCCGCGTCTTCGACGACGAGCAGAGCGCACTCGCCGCGATCCTCGACGGACGCATCGTCGCCGGCGACGTGATGGTGCTGCGCTACCTCGGCCCGCGCGGCGCGCCCGGAATGCCGGAGATGCTCGCGCCGACCTCGGCGATCATCGGCGCCGGACTCGGCGAATCGGTGGGCCTGATCACCGACGGCCGCTTCTCCGGCGGCACCTGGGGAATGGTGGTCGGCCACGTGGCGCCCGAGGCGGCGGTGGGCGGACCGATCGCGCTCGTGCGCGAAGGCGATTCGATCACCATCGACGCGCATCGGCAGCTGCTGCAGCTGAACGTCGACGATGCCGAGCTCGCGCGACGGCGCGCCGAATGGAAGGCGCCCGAGCCGCGCTACCGGCGCGGCGTGCTGGCGAAGTTCTACAAGCTCGCGAACAGCTCGAGCCGGGGCGCCGTGCTCGACGATTTCTGAATCACTTCGCCCGCTTCGGGCGCCCCCGCAGATAGGGGAATTGCCGCTCGATGCGCTTGCGGCGCATCTCGGCGTATTCGTCGTCGGCACGCCGCTTGTCGAGCCCGAGCAGGGGCTCGACGAGCTCGAACCACGCGAAGGCGATCGCCAGCGGCGCGAGGATCGCCCACCACGACCAGTCGGCGACAGGCCCGAACTCGAACCACTTGAGGACGATCAGCAGCAACCCGGCCCAGACGAAAGGCATCGGCAAGCGACTCCGGAACGAGCCTCGAATGTGCGACATCGAGGCGACGGCGTGCGCGCCTGTCGGCCGGACGGCATGCGAGACGGTTCCGACGGCGCCGACCGGCGTTCGTCGCGCCGCCCACGCCGCTCATCGCGGCGACGGCGACGAACGCGCACGACGCCGATAGATTGGCGACACGGAGCGTTCGTCGCGCTTCGTGTCAGGCCTCCTCTTCCAGCCCGCGAACGAATTCGTCCTCCAGGCTGGCTGCGCCCCGGGTCGAACCCCGGGGCTTTTTT
The DNA here is from genome assembly GCA_035303885.1 of Zeimonas sp. Classification (GTDB taxonomy): domain Bacteria; phylum Pseudomonadota; class Gammaproteobacteria; order Burkholderiales; family Burkholderiaceae_E; genus Zeimonas. The sequence continues at coordinate 6,576 of DATGRE010000242.1, forward strand.
TTTGCTCGTCGGGACCTCTTCGCGCGAGCTCAGGCGGTCGCGCCGGCGAGATCGGCCGCGCTGGTGAATGCGTCGGCGTAGAACTCGCCGGGGGGCAAGCCGCCGAGCGCGACGAAATCGCGCTGCGCGGCGTCGACCATCGCGGGCGTTCCGCACGCGTAGACCTGGTGCCCCGAGAGGTCGGGGAAGTCCTCGAGGACGGCGCGATGCACGTAGCCCGCGCGTCCGCGCCAGTCGTCCTCGGGCAGCGCGTCGGAAACGACCGGGATGAAACGCAGGTGCGGCATCTCGCTCGCCCATTGCTCGCACAGCGCCCGCCGATAGAGATCGTGCGGACGGCGCCCGCCCCAGTACAGCGTCGTCGGCCGCTCGATGCCGGCGAAACGCATGTGCTCGACGATCGCCTGGATCGGCGCAAAGCCCGTGCCGCTCGCGAGCAGCACGATCGGAGATGCGCGGTCCTCGCGCAGGAAGAAGGTGCCGAGCGGGCCTTCGAGACGCAGGACGTCGCGCTCCTTCAGCGCCGGTTGCGCCGCGCCGAACAGCGCGTCGGTGAAGCGTCCGCCGGGCATGTGCCGGATGTGCAGCTCGAGCTGCTCGGCCTGCTCCGGGGCGCCCGCCATCGAGTAGCTGCGACGCGTGCCGTCGCGCAGGATGAGCTCGACGTACTGCCCGGCCAGGTACTGCAGGCGCTCGCCGGCCGGCAGCTGCAGGCGCACGACCGCCACGTCGTCGGCCACACGGGTGATCGAGGCGATGCGGCACGGCATCCGGCGCGTCGGCATCTGCCCCGGGCCCGACAAGATGCGCGCCTGCACGGTGAGGTCGGAACGCGCCTGCGCACAGCACAGCAGGGCCATTCCACGCGCCTGCTCGTCACGCGAGAGCGCGCGCACCGAATGCGCCCCCTGCTCGATCTCGCCTTCGACGACGAGCGACTTGCACGAACCGCAGGCACCGTCCCGGCAGCCGTAGGGAAGCACGATGCCCTGCCGGAGCGCCGCGTCGAGGATCGTCTCGTCGTCGTCGACCGTGAAGCGCGCGCCGCTGGGCAGGACGGTAACGGTGAAACTCATGCAGGTATTATCGCCCGCCACCGATGCCTGCCTTCCCGCGATCGCCCCGCCCGCCGCGCCCCCCGCGTGTCGTGCCGTCGTCGCTGCGCCGGCCGCGGGTGCTCATCGTCGGCTGCGGCGACGTCGGCGCACGCCTCCTGCGCGCCCTGTCGGCGCGGCTTCCGCGGCGTCTGCACGCGATCGCCGTGACGCGCGACCCGTCGGCCCGCAACCGGGCGCGCGCGCTCGGCGCACGCGCGCTCGCCGTCGATCTCGACGATCGGCGCTCGATTCGACGTCTCGGCGCACTCGGACGCTGGACGCTCCATCTCGCACCGCCCCAACCCCGCGGCGACGACGATCTGCGATTCGCCGCGCTGCTCGCCGCCGCACGCCCGGCGCTGCACGCGGCACGCCTGCGCACGGGTGCGTTCGCCCGCGCCCGCTGGGTGTATCTGGGCACGACCGGCGTCTACGGAGATGCGAGCGGCGAACGCGTCGACGAGACGCGGCGAATCGCCCCGGCGAGCGCACGCGCGCGTCGCCGCGCCGCCGCCGAGTCGCGGCTGCGCTCGCTCGCACGCGACGGACTGGCTTCGGCTTCGATCCTCCGGGCGCCCGCGCTCTATGCGCACGATCGCCTGCCGATCGAGCGCCTGCGTCGCGGCGATCCGGTGCCCCACGTGCACGAGGACGTCTTCGTCAATCACGTGCACGCCGACGATCTGGCACGCATTGCCTGGCTCGCGCTGTTCCGCGGCCGTCCCGCGCGCATCGTGCACGCCGCCGACGGCGAAGCGTTGCGACTCGGCGCATGGCTCGAGCGCATCGCCCGGGCGCTGGGCGAACCGGCGCCGCCGCGCGCCTCGCGCACCGAGATCGCCGCGGCGCACGGGGGCCGCTTGCCGCGCGTGCTCGTCGAATCGCGCCGGCTGGATCCCTCCCGGCTGGTCGGCGAGCTGCGCTACCGGCTGCGCTGGCCGAGGATCGACAGCGTGCTCGCCGACCTGCGGCGACGCCGCGGCAGCGCGCTCTGACATCGCTCTGATATAATCCCCCGCTTCACTCCGGGCGCAGGGCGCTTCCGCCAGGAAGCCGCCGGTGCACGAAAGTCGCCTCCAGAGAGCTTCGGGCGGTCTTCGCGTGCCGCCGCGCCTCGTATGCTGGTGTAGCTCAGTTGGTAGAGCAACTGATTCGTAATCAGTAGGTCCGCAGTTCGAGTCTGCGCACCAGCACCAAACCTCGCAAGCGCCGCAATCCCTGCACCACCGGGCGCGACGCATGCTCCTTTTCCGCGAGGTATCGATCCATGTGCGGATTCGCAGGCGAAGCGCGGTTCGCTCCGGAACCCACCGGCGCTTCCTTTCCCACGGCCGACGTCGAAGCCGTCGTGCGCATGGGCCGGACGATGCGCGCACGCGGGCCCGATGGCGCCGGAACCTTCCAGCAGGGCAACGTCGCACTGGCGCATCGCCGGCTGCGCATCATCGACCTGTCCGAGCATTCGCAGCAGCCGATGAGCGATCCGGCGCTCGGCCTGACGATCGCGTTCAACGGCTGCCTGTACAACTACCGGCAGCTGCGCGACGAGCTCGCCGCGCGGGGCTACGGCTTCTTCTCCGACGGCGACACGGAAGTCGCACTGAAGGCCTTCCACGCATGGGGCCCGGGCTGCGTCGAGCGCTTCCACGGCATGTTCGCGTTCGCGATCCACGAGCGCGACACGGGGCGCGTGACGCTCGCCCGCGATCGGCTCGGCATCAAGCCGCTGTACTACGCCGAGCAGCCGGGTCGGCTGCGCTTCGCCTCGACGCTGCCGGCGCTGCTCGCGGGCGGCGACGTCGATACGTCGATCGATCCGGTCGCACTGCACCACTACCTCAGCTGGCACGCGGTCGTTCCGCCGCCGCACACGATCCTGCGCGGCGTGCGCAAGCTCGCGCCGGCGACGGTGGCCACTTGGGAACCCGACGGCCGAAGCACGTCGCGCCGCTACTGGAAGCTGTCGGTGGCCTCGGATCCCGATCTCGCCGCGCTGCCCTACGACGAACGCGAGCGCCGCGTCGAGGACGCGCTGCGCGGCGCGGTGCGCCGCCGCCTGGTCGCGGACGTCCCGGTCGGCGTGCTGCTGTCGGGCGGCGTCGACTCGAGCCTGATCGTCGCGCTGCTCGCCGAGCTCGGCACGAGCGAGCTGCGCACGTTCTCGATCGGCTTCGAGGCCGCCGGCGGCGAGGCCGGCGACGAGTTCCGCTATTCCGATCTCGTCGCACAACGCTTCGGCACGCGCCACCAGCAGATCCGCGTCCCGACCGCCGAGCTCCTCGACGCGCTCGGGGGAACGATCGATGCGATGAGCGAGCCGATGGCGAGCTACGACAACGTCGCGTTCTATCTGCTGTCGCGCGAGGTGTCGAAGTCGACCAAGGTCGTGCAGAGCGGCCAGGGTGCGGACGAAGTCTTCGCCGGCTATCACTGGTACCCCAAGCTCGTCGGCAGCACCGATGCGGTGTCGGACTACGCGCGCGTGTTCTTCGACAGCGACCACGCGGGCTACCTCGACACGGTCGGCGACGCCTTCGCCACCGACGACGCCAGCCGCGCATTCGTCGAGCGAAGCTTCGCCGAGAGCGCCCCGGCCGATGCGGTCGAACGCGCGCTGCAGCTCGACACCACGGTGATGCTCGCCGACGACCCCGTCAAGCGGGTCGACAACATGACGATGGCATGGGGCCTGGAGGCACGCGTGCCCTTCCTCGACCACGAGCTGGTCGAGCTCGCCGCCCGACTGCCGATCGACGACAAGCTCGGGGACGGCGGCAAGAAAGTGCTGAAGTCCATCGGACGCCGCCTGCTTCCGGCCGAGGTCGTCGACCGTCCGAAGGGCTATTTTCCGGTGCCCATCCTGAAGCACATCGACGGACCGGTGCTCGCGCTCGCGCGCGACGCGCTGACGAGCCGCCGCGCGCTCGAGCGCGGACTGTTTCGTCGCGCGACGGTCGACCGGCTGCTCGCCGCGCCCGCCGAACACCTGACGCCGCTGCGCGGCTCGCGGCTGTGGCAGGTCGCATTGCTCGAGATGTGGCTGCAGGCACGCGGCCTGTGAGCGCCCCGCGCGCGGCATCGCCGGCGCACGCGGCGGAAGGCTCCGGGACGCGCGTTGCGGTTCCGCCCGTGCGCGCGGCAACGAACGACACGACGATGGGAGGACCCTAGATGAATCCGGCCGAGAACGCCCAGCGCGACGACCCGATGGATCCGGCACAGGCGGCGTCGCTGCGCCACTGGGGCGAGCTGCCGCCGGAGATCACGCGGCAGCTGCGCGACGAGGCGTGGGTCGACTGCGGATGGGGACGGCTGATCTTCGCCCACACCTACGCGTCGCCGGAACGGCTGGCGGCCGAGCTGCGCGACGAAGCGCCGGGCCGGCGCGACGTCGCGATCTACGTTCGCGATCCGCACGTCGTCATCGCGCAGGCGCCGCAGCACCTGTTCCTCGACCCGTCGCACACCTTCCGGCTGGCCCTGCAGCAGGCGGACGAGACCGACCCGGGGGTCGCCGGGGTGGCGATCGTCGGCGCGCGTCCGAACGACGAGGCGGCGATCAACCGCATCTACCGTTCGCGCGGCATGGTGCCGCTCGAAGAGGGCTTTCTCGCCACGCTCGAGGACGACGCGGCGGTCTCGGTGCTCGTCGCCGAGAACGCCGACGGTGCCATCCTCGGCGTCGTCACCGGCGTCGACCACGTCGTCGCGTGCAACGACCCCGAACGCGGATCGAGCCTGTGGTCGCTCGCCGTCGATCCGCAGTCGCCGCTGCCGCGCATCGGCGAGGCGCTCGTGCGCGCCGTGGCCGAGCGCTTCCGCGCGCGCGGCCGACAGTACCTCGACCTGTCGGTGATGCACGACAACGCCGAGGCGATCGCGCTGTACGGCAAGCTCGGCTTCGAACGCGTTCCGGTTTACTGCCTCAAGAACAAGAACCCAATCAACGAGAAGCTCTTCGTCGGGCCCGACCGCTATCCGGAGCTGAACATCTATGCGCGCATCCTGGTCGACGAGGCGCGCCGCCGCGGCATCGGCGTCGAGGTGCTCGACGCCGAGCACGGCTACTTCCGCCTGACGCAC
>DATGRE010000243.1:0-12685 GCA_035303885.1 Zeimonas sp.
CCGCCCGTCGAGCCGCCGCCCGTCGAGCCGCCGCACGCCGAGCCGCCGCCGGTCGAGCCGCCGCCGGTCGAGCCGCCGCCGGTCGAACCGCCGCCGGTCAAAGCGCCCCCGATCGAGCCACCGCCCCGCGCCGCATCCAGGCCGCGCAGCCGGCCCGCGCCGCCTCCGCCCGCACCGGCCACCACTCGCCCGGCACCGCCGCGTGCACCCTTGCGCGAGGAACCCCGGGACGCGCCGCAAGCGCCGTCGCCGATGCCGTCGCCGATGCCGCCGGCGAGCCAGGCGCCGACCGCGCCCGACACCGAAGGCGTAGAGTCCGGTGCGCCATCGTCGAACGCGCCGACGCCCTCGGACGACACAGGCGTGGCGCCGACGGTGCCCGGTCCGCAGGCGACCGCGCCGGCAGACTCGTCCCCGAGAAGGACGGCGCCTCGCGTCGACGCGACCTGGCGCGGCAACACGCCGCCGCCGTATCCGAGCGCAGCACGCCGGATGGGGGACGAAGGCGAAGTCCGGCTCGACGTGCACGTCGGCGCCGACGGCTCGGTGCTCGAGGTGCGGCTGCGAAAATCGAGCGGTTCACCGCTGCTCGATCGAACGGCGATCGAGACCGTCCGGCGCTGGCGCTTCACCCCGGCCACCGTCGACGGGCAGCCCGTCGCCGCGTGGTATCGCGACTGGCGCTGGGTATTCCGCCTCGAAGGCTGAAGGGAAACGCGAATGCAGGAACAGCAACTGGGTCTGATGCACTTCTGGGAGGCGGGCGATGCGATCACGCACTCGGTCGCGTGGCTGCTGCTGGCGATGTCGCTGCTCAGCTGGTACTTCATCCTGTCGAAGGCGTGGAGCACGTGGCGGATGCGGCGCGGCGCGCACGCCGCGCTCGAGCAGTTCTGGAACGCTCGCACGCTGGACGACGCGATCGCCACGCTGCAGGACGCCGACCGCGAGCGCGTGTTCGTTCCGCTCGCGCAGAAGGCGCGTGCCGCCGCCGCGATGCAGCCGGAGAACTCGCTCGCCGCGTCGATCGACCGCGACGAGCTCGTCACCCGCGCGCTGCGCGGCGAGATCACCCAGATCTCCGCGCGCCTCGAGAGCGGCCTCGCCCTGCTCGCTTCGGTCGGCAGCACCGCGCCCTTCGTCGGCTTGTTCGGCACCGTCTGGGGCATCTATCACGCGCTGATCGGCATCGCGTCGAGCGGACAGGTGATGATCGATCGCGTCGCCGGCCCGGTCGGCGAGGCGCTGGTGATGACGGCGGCGGGCCTGGCGGTCGCGATTCCCGCCGTGCTCGCCTACAACGCGTTCGTGCGCGCCAATCGCGTGGTGCTCGCCGAGCTCGACGGCTTCGCGCACGACCTGCTCGCGCTCGTCACCACCGGCCATCGCCTGCGCGAGCAGGGCGACGCGCTGCGCAGCGGACCGGCGCCGCTCGCCGTCGGTCCCGTGGTGCGCTGAACCGGTCGATCGCAAGGAGACGCGACGATGTCCTTCGGCGGATTCGATCCGGGCAGCCAGCCGCAGCCGATGGCCGAGATCAACACGACGCCCCTCGTCGACGTGATGCTCGTGCTGCTCGTCGTCTTCATGATCACGGCGCCGCTGCTCACGCACGCGCTGCGCGTCGACCTGCCGCCGGCATCGGCACCGGTGGCCGCCGAACAGCCGGAGACGATCCGCATCACGATCGACGCCGACGGCGTCGTGCACTGGAACGACGAAGCGCTCGACGGGCTCGAAGCGCTCGACGCGCGTCTATCCGAGGCGGCGTCGACGCAGCCGCAGCCCGAGCTGCACCTGCGCGCCGAGCGCTCGACGCGCTACGAACGCGTGGCCGCGGTGATCTCGAGCGCGCAGCGTGCGGGCCTCGTGCGAATCGGCCTCGTCACCGACCCCCGGAGTGCGGCGCCGGATGCGGATCGGCGGTGACGCCCGACGCGGCGTCGGCGACGTGCTGCTCGAGCGACCATCGGTTCACGCCGATGCCGTCGGCGAAATCGGCACATCCGAGCACGTCGTCGGCGGTGGGCATCGCCTCGCCGACGAGCCGCGCGCGGACTACAGCGTGAAGCGCATCGCGTCGACGAGCGCGGCCGGCGCGCGCACGCCGCCGGGCTCGCGCCCGTCCCAGGTCTCGACGTCCGGGATCGGCATCGCGCGCGAACCCAGGGCCCGCAGGCCGGCACCGAACAGCCGATAGAGGCTGTCGTCGAAGCGCATCGGCGCGACCGGTGCGACGGGAATCCCGTTCTCGACCCACAGCGTCGCGAAACGCGTCATGCCGGTCGCGCGACAGGCCTGTCGATCGGACCAGTTCAGGTACCAGAGATTCGCGATCCACAGGCCGGTGCCGAGCGCCGCGAGCAGTTCGGCGTCGTCGAGCCGCCCCGGCGCGACGCAGGCCGCGCGAGGCCGCTCGGCGTCCTCCGCACCGTTGCCCGGAACGCCGAACTCGAGGGCGCTGCGCGGCGAGACGAGCCGCTGCGCCGCCCGGCCGCGCTCGACGAGCGCGATGCGGGCCGGCCGCACGAACCCCTCCGGCTGGAAGCGCGGCACCTCGAAGGCGTCGAGATCCTCAACGATCTCGAAGGACGGATCGAAGCAGGCTTCGCCGCGCTGCGCGCGCGCGAGCGGCGACTGCCCGCTGCGCGAAGCCCGCTCGGAGAACCCGCCCCAGCCGAGCAGCGCGACGAGCTCGGCGACCGCAGCCGGCGCGAGCAGCGCGCGCAACGGCCCGGGCTCGACGTGCCGCAACGCACGCCCGAGGATGCGCGCGCGCTCGTGCGCCTCGTCGAGCGACGCACGCAGCGAGGCGGCATCCCAGCGCGCGGCGCTCCACGTGTGCTTCGTCGCCTGCCCTTGCGGCGTGTGGATCGAGAAATCGAAGACCGCCGACGCCGCCTCGTGGTAGTGACGATGCCCGAGATTGCTCGCGAGCCCGCGCGCCACGCTGCCGCCGGCGAGCAGCCCGACGAGATCGGCGTCGTCCGCGCCGCCCAGGATCGTGTCGATCGCTTCGTCGGGCGACGGCATCGCTTCGGTCGCGATGCGCTCGCTCGCCGCCGGGCGCGGCTCGAACGCGGCGAAGGGATCGACCGGCAGCATCCCGATCGACGCGCGCAGTGCGGCGAGCGCCGCGCGCACCTGCCCGCGCACCGCGCGCGGCGCGGCGAGCGTGCAGCGCATCTGCGCCTGTCGCCCCGCGCGGAACAGGCGCAGCGACACGACGGCGCGCTCGACCGTGCCCGCCTGGCGCACGCGGGCGCGGTTGATGCGCACGAAGTCGCTGCGTTCGGCGCGCAGGTACGCGAAGGCCGCCTCCCCCGCGCGCGCCTCGCGCGCGATCGCGACGGCGAGCGCGTCGAACAGCGCACCGAAACGGCCGCCGCTCAACCCTCGCCCCCGAAGACGTCGACGTCGCGGAACAGGCAGGCCGGCGAGGCATGGCCGACGCGCGCGATCTGCCCGGGTTCGCCCTTGCCGCAGAACGGCGTGCCGAGCACTTGCATCGTCTCACGCGATCCGACGGCCGCCAGGCTGCGCCAGAAAGTGGACGACACGCCGCGATAGTTCGGATTGCGCACGACGCGCGTCAGGCGCCCGTTCTCGATCAGCCGTCCCCACTCGCAGCCGAACTGGAACTTGTTGCGCGCGTCGTCGATCGACCACGAGGCGTTCGTGCGCATCCAGATTCCGCGCTCGGTCGACGCGACCATCGACTCGAAGCCGGCGTCGCCGGGCTCGACGTTCAGGTTCGCCATCCGGTCGATCGGGGCGCGGTGCCAGCCGTCGGCGCGCGCACTCGCCGCACCTTCGATCGGAACGCCGAGCGCCTGCGCGCGGGCGCGCGACAGCGCGCCGCCCAGCGCCCGCTTGAGAATGCCCTCCTCGATCAGCATCACGCGCCGCGCGGGCTCGCCGTCGTCGTCGGCCGCGTAGCTGGCGAACTGCCCTTCGACGCCAGGGTCGAAGCTCACGTTCAGCAGCGGCGAGCCGTAGCGGTACCGGCCGAACATGTCGAGGGTCACGAAGCTGGTGCCCGCGAAATTGCGTTCGTCGCCGAGGATCCGGTCGAGCTCGAGCGGATGGCCGATCGACTCGTGGATCTGCAGCATCATCTGGTCGGGCGACAGCAGCAGGTCGCGCACGCCGTCGGGACAATTCGGCGCGTCGAGCAGCTCGAGCGCCTCGTCGGCGACGCGCGCAGCACCGCCGATGAAGCCGGCTGCGCGCAGCACCTCGAGCCCGCCCTGGCGGCAGAATCCGTTGTACTGCCCGCCGAGGGTCCGGGTCTGCGCGCGTCCGTCGCGCGCGGCGGTGGCCTCGAGATTCGGGACGGTGAAGTGCATCGTCTGCTCGGCGATCGCCTCGCCGTCGATCCACAGGCGTTGCGAGACGACGTGCCGCTCGAGCGTCGCGGCCCAGTGCACGATGCGCGGATCGCGGCGCAGCGCGGCGGCTTCGTCGTGCAGCAGGCCGACGAGCACGTCGTGCGAAGCGATCGGCTCGTCTTCGGGGCTGCGGTAGCGAACGGGCGGCGACCGAAGGTCGCCGCGAATGCGATCGCCGCCGGGAAGCGGTGGGGCGGCGAGCGACAGGCCGCGACCCCGCGCGGCACGCGCCCACTCGGCGGCGCGCCCGGCCGCCTCGCGCAGCCCGCGCGCCGACAGATCGGCCGTCGCGCAATAGCCGGCTTCGCCGTCGATCCACACGGTGACCATCGCGCCGCGGTCGGTGGCGAGCGACGGCGGCTGCAGCACGCCGCGAACGACGGCGAGCGATTCGCCGCTCGCCTCGACGAGGCGTACCGAAACGCGCGCCCCGGGCGCGGGTGCGCGCGGAAACGGAAGGGGTTTCGTCGCGGTGCCGGCGCTCAGCGTTCGAGCCAATGCAGCAACGGCTCCCAGGTGGCCCGATCGCGGTCCACGCGCTGCGGCGGCACGTCGAACAGCGTCAGGCCGTGCGCGGCCAGGTGCACGTAGTTCTGCGTGTCGCGCAGGTAGCCCGAGACCGGCACGCCGAGCCCGGCGATGAAGCGCGCGAGCTGCTCGGCGGCGCGCGTGCGCGGATCGACGCGCATGCCGACCACCGTTACGGTCTGCTCGAAGCGGCGCGTCTTCGGAAAGCCCGCGCGCAGCTCGGCGAGGAAGCGCGCCGTCGCGAGGACATCGAACATCGAAGGCTGCAGCGGAACGACGAGACGGTCGGCGACGCGAACGACGTCGGCCAGTCGCTTGCCCTCCAGCTGCGCCGGCGTGTCGAGCACGACGTGCGTGACGCCCCGCGGCGGGCGCGCGATGCCGCCGTCGATCTCCCAGGTGCCGATCTCGGCGGCTTCCGCGGGACGCAACCCCAGCCAGTCACGCGCCGACTGCTGCGCGTCGAAATCGCCGAGCATCGTGCGATTGCCTTCCGACGCGAAGTATCCGGCGAGATTCGTGGCGAGCGTCGTCTTGCCGACGCCTCCTTTCGGGTTCAGCACCGCAACGACCGGCATCCGTGGCCTCCTCTGTTGTTCGTCCGGGCGGCGCACCGCACGCGCCGGCGGGATGGTAGCAAAGCGCGCGCGTCCGGCCCGTGGCGCGCTGCTACGCCGGATGGTGCAGCGGCCGCCGCTCAGCGGCTGCCCGGCGGTCGGCTGCGGACCTCGTCGATCGTCTCGCACAGCCGCTGCAGCGCATCCAGCGAGCGCGGACCCGGCCGCTCGAAGCGCGACGCGTCGAAGGCGACGAAGCGCGCCGGCCCCTTCGGCTCGAGCAGGCCGAGATCGGCCCAGCGTCGCGCCGACGGCGACGGATCGGTCGCGACGATCAGCTCGGGGCGGCGTGCGAGAACCGTCTCGGCGCCGGGCTGCGGCGCGACGACCCCCACGTCGCCGAACACGTTCACGCCGCCGCAACTGCGCAGCGCGTCGCCGATCGGATCGGCGTCCGAAACGGTGACCAGCGGCGACGACCAGATCTGCACGAAGACGCGTACCGGACGGCGCTGCGCATAACGTTCCCGTATCGAAGCGAGCCTCGCCTCGAAGGCGTCGGCGGCAGCGGCGCCGATCGCGGGATCGGGTGCGAGCCGCGCGAAGCGTCGCAGCGTCGAGGCGATGTCGCCGAGCGTGCGCGGATGCGAGACGAACACCGGGACGCGCAGCGACTCGAGCCGCTCGAGCTGCGCCCGAGACACGCCCGGACCCCACAGCACGACGAGATCCGCGGCGAGCGCGAGCAGCCCTTCGACGTCGAGTTGCGGATAGCCGGCGACCCTCGGCAGCGCGCGCGCGGGCGCAGGCTCGTCGCTGTAGGGATCGACGGCGATGACCTGCCCGCCCGCGCCGACGGCGAACAGCAGCTCGGTCGCGTGCGGCGCCAGCGAGACGATGCGCGTCGGCGCACGGCCCAGCACGACGGTCCGGCCGACGTCGTCGACCAGCGCGAACGACGCGGGACCGGCGCGATCGGACGCCGCGGAAGCGTAGCTCGTCGTCGCATTCCCGGCGCCGGCGGCCGGCACCGGTGCCGACGGCGAAGCGGCGCCGTGCGCCGGCGAAGAAGCCCGCCCGGATTCCGACGCGGCGACGAACGCCGCGGTCGCCGCGACGGCGAGCGCGGCGGCCGCGACCAGGCTTGCGACGACGCGAAAGCGGCGCACGATCGCGACTGCCTTGCGTCAGCGCATCGCGTAGCGCAACTCGACGAACAGCGAGCGCGGCGGCGAGCGATAGCCGGCGATCGTCTCGAAGTCGCGGTCGAACGCGTTCGACAGCCGCCCGAACAGCTCCCAGTCGCGCGCCAGGCGATACCCGGCCCACAGGTCGACGAACGCATAGCCGCCCATGCGCTGGCCCTGCGTGTCCTCGCGATGGGACTGCGCGATCGCCTCGGCACCGAAGCGCCAGTCGGCCTCGTTGCGCTCGACGCCGATCGATCCGTAGCGTGGTGCCCGTCGCGACAGCGGCGAGAGGCGCACGATGCCGACGGCCGGATCATCGAACTCGCCTTCGGTGTGCTGCACGGTGGCACTGGCGCGCAGCGCCCAGCGCCCGAGCGGGTAGCGCGCATCGAGCGTCACGCCGCGCACGCGCGCGGTCGCCAGATTGCGCGGCGTGAACATCGAGTCGAGTTCGATCGCGTCCTCGATGCGGCTGACGAAGGCGGTCGCGCGCAGCAGCGTCGCCCCGGCACGATACTCGAGCGCGGCCTCGGCGCCGCGCGACTTCTCCGGCTTCAGCGTCGGGTTGCCGAACGGCGGCGGGAAGTACAGGTCGTCGAAGGTCGGTGCGCGAAACGCGGTGCCGTAGCTCGCGCGCACCAGCCAGCTCGGATCGAAGCGCCAGCCCCAGGCGAGCGCACCGGTCGTCTCCGAGCCGACCGACCCGATGCGGTCGCGACGCAACGTCGCACGCACGGTGTGCTCGCCCCATTCGCGCTCGTATCCGCCGAACACCGAGTTCGTCGTCCTGCGATCGTTCGCGTAGATCGGGGAACCGCCGCCCGTGACGCCCTCGCCGTCGATGCGTTGCTCGAGGCGCTCGACACCGAGATGCACGCGGCCGCCCCAGGCGTCGATGTGGTTGTCCCAGGCGATCGTGCGCGAGTCGGTGCGAGGCGCGAAGCGGAACGCGGGAAGATCGTAGTCGATCGACGTCCGGCCCACGCGCAGCTCGCTGCGCCACCCGTCGACGAACTTCGCGCGCGCGAAACCGGTGACCGCGCTCGTGCGGAATTCCTGCACGGAGTCGGCGTCGCTCGGGCACGAGAACGACGTGCAGGCGAAATCGATGTCGACGCGGCCCCGGTTGAGCATCAGGTACGCACCGAGCTCCCAGTCGTTCGCCAGGCGCTGCGACAGCGACGCCGTCAGCGAACGCTGCCGCTGCCCGTCGCGATCGGGCTGGAAATCCGGGTTCGACCGACGCGTCGCGTTGAAGCCCGAGCTGCGCTCGGCGCTCGCCGACAGCGCGACGCTCGTCCCGTCCTGCGCGCCGCGAAAGCCGGCCTGCGCCCGCGCCGTTCCCTGCGAACCGGCGCCCACCGACGCGTAGGGCCGCCAGCCCGGCGTGTCGGCCTTGCGCGTGAAGATCTGGATGACGCCGCCGATCGCGCCCGATCCGTACAGCGACGACATCGGTCCGCGCACGATCTCGATGCGCTCGATCGCCTCGAGCGGCAGGTACTCGGGCAAGCCGCCGCCGCTGAGCGGGTTCTCGATGCGCACGCCGTCGACGAGAACGAGCGTCTGCGAGGTCTTGGTGCCGCGCAGGAACAGGCCCGACACGGTACCCGTGCCGCCGCTTTGCGAGATCTCGACGCCGCCGGCACCGCGCAGCAGCTCGGGCAGCGAGGCGACGCCGGCATCGCGCAGCGTCTGCGAATCGATGACGACGACGTCGGCGAGCGCACGGTCGATCGTCGTCTCGCTGCGCGTCGCCGTGACGACGACGGGCTCGAGGGGATGCGCGCCTTGCGCGTACGCGGCCGGCATCGCGGCCGCAAGGGAGGAAAGGAACACGAACGGAAGCGTCGCCAGCGGCTGCCGACGCGCCTCGTGCACGGAAAGGGATGACATGAAAGGAAGCTCCGGATGCGCCTCGCCCACCGCGAGTTGCGCGTTCGTCATCGACCGGAACGCGAGGATCCGGTCGGCCCTTTCGGCCGGTATCCGGGCTTGCAGCGACGAAACGGCGAGGACGGGACTCGCCGCCGCACGTGCGGCCGCCTTCCCAGCCGTCGGCGACCGGGACCGGTCGGCGATGGCCAGTGGCGATGGGGACGCGCACGGGATCCGCTTGCGCGGATCGCGCTGCTTACCGTTGCGGGGGCAGCACAGGTTGGCCGAGGTCCGGAGGACCCCCGCTCCCTGTTTCCCGTTTAACCGCGCAGGAGGAACTTCGCGCGGGCACCGAAAGCGTCGGCGATTATAGACCCGCCGACGAAGGCGTCGTCACCGGCGGCAGTCCGGCGAGCGCCTCGCGCACGATGCCCGGGGTGAGCAGCTCGGGCAGCACGCGCGGCTCGCGCTCGTCGGGACGGTAGACGAGATACAGCGGCACGCCGTTGCGGCCGAAGCGCGCGAGCGCCTCGGTGATGCGCGGATCGCGGCTGGTCCAGTCGGCCCGCAATCGCAAGACGCCGAGCTTTGCCATTTGCGCGACGATCGCGTCGCGCTCGAGCACGAGCCGCTTGTTCGCCTGGCAGCTGACGCACCACGCGGCGGTGAAGTCGACGAACACCGGCCGGCTCGCTGCGCGCGCCTCGCGCACGCGCGCCTCCGACCAGGGTTCCCAATCGGAGGCACTCGGGGCGGCGGAGCCGGCACGGGCCGACCCCGGCACCGAGGCCACCAGGGCTTGCGGCGCGTCGGTCGGCCATGCCGTCCACACGCCGAGCGCGAGCGCGAGCACGGCGAGCGCAGCGGCGAACGGACGCACCGCGGGCCGGGCGGCCGGCGTCCCCTGCTGCACGAAGCGCCCGTAGAGCCACGCCGCGAGCGCGAGCAGCACGGCGCCGATCGCCAGCGCGAACACCGCGTCGATCCCGGCCTGCTGGCCGAGCACCCACGCGAGCCAGGCCGCCGTCGCGTACATCGGGAATGCGAGCACCTGGCGGAAGGTCTCCATCCAGCGCCCGGGCCTGGGCAGGAAGCGAAGCGCCCGCGGGAAGAAGCCGAGCAGCACGTAGGGCGCGGCCATGCCGAGCGCGATCGCGGTGAAGACGAGCATCGCCTCGCCGGCCGAACTCGCCAGCGTGAAACCCATCGCGGAGCCCATGAAGGGCGCCGTGCACGGCGTGGCGACGAGCACCGCGAGCACGCCCGAGCCGAAGGAGCCGAGCAGCGGATGCGGCCGCCGCCCGGCGTCGAGCGCGCCGAGCCGCGTCATCGCGGCGCCGATCTCGTAGACGCCGGAGAAATTCAGGCCGATCGCCACGAAGAGCATCGCCATCGCGGCGACGAAGGCCGGCGACTGCAGCTGGAAACCCCATCCGGCCGCCTCGCCGCCGGCGCGCAGCAGCAGCAGCAGCGCGGCGAGCGCCCAGAACGAGACGATCACGCCGGCGGCGAACGCGAGCGCGCCGAGACGCGAGGCGGCGTCGGCCACGCCGTCGTTGCGGGCGAAGCCGAGCACCTTCAGGCCGATCACGGGAAACACGCAGGGCATCAAGTTCAGGATCAGCCCGCCGATGGCGCCGAACAGCGTCGCGATCCACAGCGTTCCCGCCGGCGCGGCGACCCCGACTGCGCCCGGAGTGCCCGAAATGCCCGAGGCGCCGGCGTCCGCACCCGGGGCGGGCCCGAAGATCGACGAAAGCCCCTGCCCGCGGTCGCGGGCCGCGCCGCCGAACCCCGGAAGCCAGCCGCTCGCGGCGGTGCCCGCCGGTGCCTGTGCATCGGCGCCCGCGACCCGGGAGATCTCGCTGCCGACCGGCAGCGGCTGTGCTACGACCCGCGGCGCGAGCTCGCGCGGCGTGCCGTCGACCACGACGACCCCGCTCGCCGCGGCGAGCAGCGCATCGCCCGATTCGCGCAGCGCGGCCACGCCGTCGTCGCTCAGCCGTACCGCGAGACGCACGCCGTCGTCGACCGATTCGGTGCCATAGAGCACCTGCTCGGACGCGTTCTCGACGAAACCCTCGCGATAGGGGAAGAACTCCGCCGTCGACGCACGCGCCGGCAGCGCGATCGAGAGCACGCGCTCGTCGGCGCGAACGCGCGCCTCGACGCTGCCCTGCGGCATGCGTTGCTCGGCGTCGTCGAAGAGCGCGACGAAGCGCGATGCCGGCGCAGTGCCGTCGCGCTGCACCGGCAGCACCAGCGACAGCTCCGCATCGCCGGGAATGCAGACTTCGCGGCACACGAGCCACGACGCGTGCGCCCCGATCGTGACGCGATCGCCCGGGAGCGAGGCGGCCGGCCGGAGCACCATCGGCAGCACGACCTCGCCCTCGTAGCCGTAGTTCGCGAGCGGCGGAATGAACAGGCGCTGCGGCGCGGGCCAGCGGATCTCCCCGGCTTCCAGGCCTTCCGGCAAACGCAGTTCGATCCGCGTGGGCAGGCCCGAGTCGCCCGGGTTGCGCCAGTAGGTGTGCCATTGCGGATCGTGCTTCAGGCGCAGCCCGATGCGCATCGGCTCGCCGGGCACGACCGCCGCGCGGTCGGCGATCAGCTCGGCCTCGACGCTGTCGACGCGCACGGCGCCGGGCGGCGCAGCGGTCGGCTGCGCTCGCACGGGCGACACGGCGAGGGCGAACGCGAGGGCGGCGAGCGCGGCGAGCGCGGCCCGCACGAGCACCGCCTCAGCGGAGCGGGCGAGCCGCACGACGGGCCGGGCGCGCCGCAGCGAATACACTTTCATCTCAGGACGAATGCTACCGGAGCCGTGCCGTACCCGCGCGACCCGCGGCGGCGCCTCGTATACCATCGCGCCATGGACCAGGCATCCCAGGAAGTCGAGCAGCTCGGCGAACGCGTCGAGCAGATTCTGGCCATCGTGCGCCGCCTCGCCGACGAGAACGAATCGTTGCGGGCGCAGCTTGCGGCGAGCCGGGACGCGAACCAGCGCCTCGAGCAGCGCATCGCCGAGGCCCGGGAGCGCGTGCAGGCGGCGCTCGCCCGACTTCCCGCCCCACCGACCGCCTCGGCGCCCGCGGAAGGCGAAGCGGCGCCCGAAGTCGATGCAAGCAGCGACGCGGCGCCGGAGCACCCCGCCGAAGCCGAGCACGCGGCGTCCGGCGGACGCGAATAGCGCGCCGTCCACCCGCTGGCGAGAACCCGCACGGTATCGGAGCATGGAACAGATCGACGTGAAGATCCTCGACCGCGACTATCGGCTCGCGGTCACCGGCGAGACGAAGCCGCGCCTGCTCGAGGCCGTGCGCATCGTCGACGAGAAGATGCGCTCGATCCGCGACGCTGGCCGCGTCTCGGGCGTCGATCGCATCGCCGTGATGGCGGCACTGCAGCTCGCGCACGAGCTGCTCGGCGCGCAGCAGCCGGCAGACGGAACGCCGTCGGCCGAACTGCTCGGCCGCATCCGCAAGATGCGCGAAGATCTCGACGCGGAGCTCGCGCGCCAGCAGCCGCTTTTCTGACGAGCGGCGCGAGATCGCCCGTCGAATCGCGGTAGAATCCGTCTCGACCCTGCAGTGTTCGACCAGGTCATAGATTCCTTGAACCAATGCACTGCATCCAGGTCGCGGCGAAACTGCGTATCGCTGTTGCGATCGTCCCTCGTCGGACGAACCTGATGTGATACCTGCTGCGGCCGAACTGAACTGAACGGTTCAGGATGCCGGCCTGGCCGGCACAGGCGGGGTCCCTTCCTTTCGCCGCCCTCCCTTTCGCCTCCCTCCGTGTCCATCGCGCTCCTCGCGGCGTTCCTCGTGCTCGGCGCTTTCACCGGATTCGCCGCCGGCCTGCTCGGGATCGGCGGCGGCATGCTCCTCGTTCCGTTTCTCACAATGCTGCTCACGAGCCAGGGCTTCCCGCTCGAGCAGATCGTCAAGATCGCGATCGCCACCTCGCTCACGACGATCCTCTTCACGTCGGTCTCCAGCGTGCGCGCGCACGCACGCCGCGGCGTCGTTCGCTGGGACATCGCGCGCACGCTCGCGCCCGGCATCGTCGTCGGATCGGTGCTCGGCGCGCAGATCGCCTCGTGGCTGCCGGGAGGGATCCTCGCGATCGGCTTCGG
>DATGRE010000244.1:0-16175 GCA_035303885.1 Zeimonas sp.
CGGCTGCCGATCGACCGCCAGGTGACGGACTTCCTCACGCAGCAGCCGGCCGCGGTCTACGTCGCCGTCGCCGACGCCGAGGGCCGCGTCCTCTACGTCGGGCGCGCGCGCGACGTCGCGCCGCTCGCCTCGCGCGCCGAAGGCGGGCGCATCGCCGACGCCGCCGGGCGGGCCGCCTTCGACGAAGCGCGCAGCGCGGCGCGCCCCGTCTTCACCGCGCCCTTCACCGCCGCCTCGAGCGACGTCCTGTTCGAGCTGCATACACCGCTTGCCGGTACGCAGGGCTTCAGTGGGGCGGTCATCATCGGCTATTCGCTGAACCAGGTGCTCAGCGGCTCGCTGCTGCAGACGCTGCGCGATCGCTACCAGATCGCGATCGTCGACCGCGAAGGGAACACGCTCGTCAGCTCGTCGCTGTTCGAGATCGACTTCGCCCACCTGACCTATGAAGTGCCGCTCGACCCGCCCGGTCACGGCGTGCGCCTGCGGGCCTTCGCCTACGAGCAGCAGCCCCATCTGGTCGACCGCACGCTGGTGGCCGCCGTCGTCGGGCTGTCGCTGGCGATTCTCGCCAGCCTCGTCGCGCTGTGGGGGCACGCGCGGCGCCGGCTGTTCGCCGAGTTCGAGCGCGACCGGCTGTTCACGCTGTCGCCCGATCCGCTGTGCGTCTTCGAGACCGACGGCACACTGGTGCGCGGGAATCCCGCGTTCCGGCAGGTGCTCGGCGCCGGCGAGCGGCGCAGGCGCATCGATCGCTGGGTGCACCCCGACGATCGCGACCAGGTCGCGATCGCGCTGGAGCAGATCCGCCGGCCGGGCGCCTCGTCGGCGAGCTTCGAGGCGCGCTTTCGTGCGCAAACGCCCGCGAGCGACGACACCGCCGCCGGCGCCGCACCGGCCACGAGCTGGCGCTGGCTGCACTGGTCGTTGCGCCGCGACCCCGACGCGCAGCGCCCGCTGCTGTACGCCGTGGCACGCGACGTCACCGAACGGCGCAACGCCGAGCTCGCGCTCGCCGCCGAGACCGCGTATCGGCGTGCGATGGAGAACTCGATGCTCACCGGGATGCGCGCCTTCGACATGCAGGGGCGCATCGGCTACGTGAACCCGGCCTTCTGCAACATGGTCGGCTTCACCGAGCAGGAGCTGGTCGGATCGATGCCGCCGTACCCGTACTGGCCGCAGGGCAGCGCGGGCAGGAACCGCGAGAACCTCGACCTCGTGCTCGCCGGACGCACGCCGGCCAGCGGCTTCGAGGTCAAGGTGCGGCGCAAGGACGGATCGGAGTTCGACGCACGGATGTACGTCTCGCCGCTGATCGACAGCGAGGGCCGGCAGACGGGTTGGATGACGTCGATGACCGACGTCACCGAGCCGAAGCGCATCCGGGAGCAGCTGGCCGCCGCGCACGAGCGTTTCACCACCGTGCTCGACGAGCTCGACGCGGCGGTATCCGTCGCGCGCCCGACCGAGGGTTCGCGGCACGGCGCCGAGCTGCTGTTCGCCAACCGGATGTACCGCAGCCTGTTCGGTGCCGACAGTCGGCGCCATGAGAAGCTGCTCGAGGCGCACGCGCAGGCCGGCCACGAGGGCGCGCCCGCCGAGGTCTTCGACGCCGAGCTCGATCGCTGGTTCGACCTGCGCGTACGGCAGATCCGATGGGTCGACGGCAGCCTCGTCGAGCTGCTCGTCGCCACCGACACCACGCGGCGCCATCTGATCGAGGAGCAGCAGCGCGAACAGGATCGCAAGCTGCAGCGCACCTCGCGCCTGGTCACGATGGGCGAGATGGCGTCGTCGCTGGCGCACGAGCTGAACCAGCCGCTCACCGCGATCGCCAACTACTGCATGGGGATGTCGGCGCGGGTGCGCGCGAGCGTCGCCGCGAACCGGCCGATCGTCGCCGACGAATTGCTCGAGCCGCTCGCGAAAACCACCGCGCAGGCCGCGCGCGCCGGCGAGGTGATCCGGCGCATCCGCAATTTCGTGAAGCGCAGCGAGCCCGAGCGGCGCCGCTGCGCGGTGCCGACGATCGTCGCCGACGCCGTCGGCCTGGCCGAGATCGACGCGCGGCGCATGGGTGTGCAGATCGTCACGCGCATGCCCGAGCGGATGCCCACACTATACGTAGACCCGATCCTGATCGAACAGGTGCTGCTCAACCTGCTGAAGAATGCACTCGACGCGATGCGCGACGTACCCGTCGCGCAGCGCAGCCTCGTGCTGGCCGTCGAAGAGCGCGACGACCAGCTCGAGTTCAGCGTCACCGATTCCGGTGCAGGGCTCGGGTCCGATGCGCGTGCGCGCCTGTTCGAGCCGTTCTTCACGACGAAGAACGAAGGGATGGGAATGGGGCTGAACATCTGCCGCTCGATCGTCGAGTCGCACAAGGGCCGGCTGTGGGCGCAGACCCCGCCGGGCGGAGGCTGCAGCTTCCGCTTCACGCTGCCGGTCGACGCGCGCGTCGCGGCGGCGGTGCCGGTCTGATGCGCCGACACGCCGGCGACCTCACCGATTCCCGCCCGAGCGACGTCGCGCGACGCCGCCT
Source organism: Zeimonas sp. (assembly GCA_035303885.1). Lineage (GTDB taxonomy): Bacteria > Pseudomonadota > Gammaproteobacteria > Burkholderiales > Burkholderiaceae_E > Zeimonas. The sequence goes on from DATGRE010000244.1 coordinate 2,549, forward strand.
TCCTCTTCTTGCTGCCACGGTGCCCAGTCGATGACCATGACTTCCGATACGCGCTCCGAATCGATCGACTCCGGCGAACCAACGCGGGGCCGCGGCGGCCTCGTCTACGTCGTCGACGACGACGAGGCCGTGCGCGACTCGACGCGGTGGCTGCTCGAGGCCAACGGCTTCGAGGTCGTCACCTTCGACAGCGCCGAGGCGTTCCTGGCGGAACTGCCCGACCCCGAGCCGGTCGCCTGCCTGCTTCTCGACGTGCGCATGCCGGGCATGTCCGGGCTCGAGCTGCACGAGGAGCTCGCACGCCGCGGCTCGACGCTGCCGCTGATCTTCGTCACCGGCCACGGCGACGTACCGATGGCGGTGTCGCGGATGAAGAAGGGCGCCTACGATTTCCTCGAGAAGCCGTTCAGCGACGAACAGCTTCGCCAGCTTGTCGGCGAATGCCTGAACCGTGCCGAGGCGCTGGCGCGCATCCGACGCGACGAGCGCGACGCGAGCGATCGCGTCGAGCGGCTCACGGCGCGCGAGCGCCAGGTGCTCGACCTGATCGTCGCCGGGCGCCTGAACAAGCAGATCGCCGACGACCTGGGCATCAGCATCAAGACGGTCGAGGCGCACCGCGCGAACATCATGGACAAGCTCGGCGCGCGCACGATGGCCGACCTGATGCGCATCGCGCTGCGCGCGCAGGGCGAGCGGCCGGAGTAGCACGGGCACCGCCATCGGCTTGCGCCGGCGCCGGGCGCGGGCCTTCGTCGCTCAGGACGATCCGCGGCAGCGCGCGTAACCCGGCGTCTCGCTCGCACGCCGGCGCAATTCGCGCAGCAGCGCCTGCACCTCGCCCCGACGCCGCAGTTCGCGCGTGCCGGCGAGGAAATAGCGCTCGGTTCCTACCGGCACGAAAGCGAGCGCGAGCTGCATGGCGGCCGCGCGCAGCCCGAAGCCCGCGTCGGCCAGGCCGGCCGCCACCGACGCGGCCACCGCCAGATGCGTGAACTCCTCGCGCTCGTAGCCGCGGATCTCGGCGGGCCGCAGGCCGCGCTCCCGCAAGAGCCGGTCGAACCAGGCACGGGTGCCTGCGCCGCGCTGCCGGTTGACGAAGCGCACGCCGGTGCGGGCCAGGTCGGCGACGTCGCGAATCCGCTTCGGGTTGCCGGACGCGACGATCAGCCCCTGCTCGCGGCGCACCGCCGCCTCGACGAAGAAGCGCGCATCGCGGAAGACGGACGGTCGCTCGCGCGCCGGCGGCAGCGGCTCCGGAAGATGAAATCCGACGAGATCGGCCTCGCCGCGCTCCAGCGCGAGCAGCGCCTGCTCGGATCCGACGAAGCGCACGCTCCAGCGTTCGACGTCGCGTCCGGCGAGCACCGCCTGCAACAGCAGATCGTGGCTCGCCGCCACCTGCAGCACCGGCTCGGCGAGGGCGACCATCGGGTCGATCGCTTCGCGCAGCGCACGGGCCGCGTCCGCCAGGCGCCGCTGCGAGGCCTCCTCGAAACGGCGGCCGGCCCGCGCCAGCGTCTCGCCCGCCTTCGTCAGGCGACTGCCGTGCCCTTTCACGCGCTCGACGAGCGGCACGCCGAGCAGGCGCTCGGCACGAACGAGCTTGCCCCAGGCACCGCGATACGAGACGCCGATCGCATCGGCGGCGCTGCCCACGCGCGGCGCACGCTCGAGCGCCTGCAGCAGCCGCGCGAGCTCGACGAGGTCGAGCGATTCGTCGCCCACGCGCAGGCGCGCGACCGACGAAACCTCGAGCGGAGCGGAAACGGGGGACGAGGACGGCGAAATATGCAAACCGGTGCCGATTGACTCTTCCCCGCAGGCTACACCTAAACTGCCTCGATGTTCGAGGTGCCGATCGACGAACTGCTGCGCAGCTTCGAGGGCGACGTCCTCGAGATCGTGCTGCTTTCGCTGCGCGTGAGCCTCACTGCCGTGGCCATCGCGGCGACGCTCGGCTTGCCGCTCGGTGCGCTCATCGCCGTCGTGCGCTTCCCCGGGCGCGCGGCGGTCATCACGGTGCTCAACGCCCTGATGGGGCTGCCCGCCGTGCTGGTCGGCCTGATCGTCTACCTGTCGCTCTCGCGCAGCGGCCCGCTCGGTTCATTCGGATTGCTGTTCACGCCCGCGGCGATGGTCGTCGCGCAAACCTTCCTCACCACGCCAATCATCGCCGCGCTCACGCGCCAGACCGTCGAGGACGCGTGGCGCGAGCACGGGGAGACGCTGCGTTCGCTGCGCCTGCCGCTCGTCGCGCGCGTGCGCGTGCTCCTGTGGGACTGCCGCTTCTCGGTCGTCGCCGCCGTGCTCGCCGGGCTGGGGCGCGCGATGTCCGAGGTCGGCGCCGTGATGATCGTCGGCGGCAACATCGACGGCTTCACGCGAATGATGACGACGGCGATCGCGCTCGAGACGAGCAAGGGCGATCTCGCGCTCGCCGTGGCTCTCGGCCTCGTGCTGATGACGCTGGTGCTGGCGCTGAACGCGATCGCCAGCGTGACGCGCGGCTTCGCGATGCGGCGCTATGGAAGCTGAAGTGCGCCGCGACGCCGCCCCGTCGTCGGAACCGCCGCTGGGTCGCGCGGGTCCACCGCGAGCCGCGGGCACGCTCCCGGCCGCAGACAGGCTGCGCAGCGGCGATGGTGCGCGGACGCGCGAGGAGGCGCGCGGCGCCGACCGACGGGACGCGCGCGCGCCGCTGTTGAGCCTGCGCGGCATCGTCTTCCGCCCCGCCGAGCGCACGATCCTCGATCGCATCGACTTCGACTGGAGCGATGCGGGCATCTGTGCGCTTATCGGGCCCAACGGCGCCGGCAAGACGGTGCTGCTGCGAACCATCCACGGACTGCTGCAACCCGACGAGGGCGAGGTCCGCTTCGAAGGCCGCCTGCGTCCGCAGGGCGACCTGGCCTTCGCCGGGCAGGCGCTCGTCTTCCAGCATTCGTCGATGTTCCGCGGCTCGGCGCTCGACAACCTCCTCGTCGTTCCGGGCATCGCCGGCGACCGGCACGAGCGCCGCGCGCGCGCACTGGAGATGCTCGAGCGCGTGGGCCTGCGCGAACTGGCGAAGGCGCCGGCGCTGAAGCTCTCCGGTGGCGAGCGTCAGCGCCTGGCGATCGCGCGCGCCTGGCTGCTGCGCCCTCGCCTGCTGCTGCTCGACGAGCCCACGGCGAGCCTCGACCCGACCGCCACCGAGCACGTCGAGCGACTCCTGCTCGAGGTGCGGGCGAGCGGCACGCGCGTGCTGCTCACCTCGCACAACCTCGGACAGGTCTCGCGCCTGGCCGACGAGGTCGTGTTCCTGCATCGCGGCCGGCTGCTCGAACGCGGGCCGGCCGCCGATTTCTTCGCCAGGCCTCGAACGCCCGAAGCCCGTCAATACCTGCAAGGAGCCCTGCCATGGCATCTGCCCTCGCCCGAATGAAATGGGTCGGCGCGCTGCTGCTCGCCGCCGTGCTGTCCGCGCCTTTCGGCGCACACGCGCAATCCACCGCAATCACGGTCGCGTCGACGACGTCCACCGAGCAGTCGGGGCTGTTCAAGCACCTGCTGCCCGCCTTCGAGAAGGACACCGGCATCCAGGTGAAGGTGGTGGCGGTCGGAACCGGGCAGGCGCTCGACATCGGCCGCCGGGGCGACGCCGACGTCGTCTTCGTGCACGACCCGGCGGCGGAAGAGAAATTCGTCGCCGAGGGCTACGGCGTCGGGCACAAGCGCGTGATGTACAACGACTTCGTGCTCGTCGGCCCGAAGAGCGACCCGGCGAAGATCGCCGGCGGCAAGGACATCCTCGAGGCGATGCGCAAGATCGCCGCGGCGAACGCGCCGTTCGCCTCGCGCGGCGACCGCAGCGGCACGCACGCGGCCGAGCTGCGCTACTGGAAGGCCGCCGGCGTCGACCTCGAGTCGGGCAAGGGCAAGTGGTACCGTGAAACCGGTTCGGGAATGGGCCCGACGCTGAACACCGCCGCCGGGATGAACGCCTATGCGCTGACCGACCGCGGCACCTGGCTGTCGTTCAAGAACCGAGGCGACCTCGACATCCTGGTGCAGGGCGACCAGCGCCTGTTCAACCAGTACGGCGCGATGCTCGTGAACCCGGCGAAGCACCCGCAGGTGAAGCAGGAAGCCGGCACGCAGTTCATCGACTGGCTGGTGAGCGACAAGGGGCAACGGACGATCGCCGAATACCAGGTGAACGGCGAGCAGCTGTTCTTCCCGAACGCCGGGGAGTGAGGGCCGGGCCCGGGTGCCGCGGCAACGTGCAGAAGCCCGTTGCTTCGGCAACGTGAGTTCTCGGTGCCGGCAACCTCCCCGCGCGACGTGCTAGAATCTCGCGCTTCGCGCCCGTAGCTCAGTTGGATAGAGTACCTGGCTACGAACCAGGGGGTCGTGGGTTCGAATCCTGCCGGGCGCGCCAGTTGGATCAAGGGCTTACCTTCGGGTAGGCCCTTGTCGTTTCTAGCCTTAGGGTTTTGTGCCGTTGGCCGCCTAACGGGTGGCCGCTCAGCCCGAGACGGGCCATCAGCCCCACGACAACCCGCCGCAGGGCCTGCAGATTCAGCAGCAGCGCGGCCCGCAGCCCCAACCCGGTGCGGCGGGCGATGCGGCGGGCGATGCGGCGGGCGAAGCCGCGGGCTTCGCGGACTCGACCGTGGCTTCGGCGGTCAGTGGCTTGCGAGCCCGCACGAAACCGCTGACGAAGCGACCGTCCATGCTGCGCGCCAACTGCTGCAGTTCCTCGGACTGACCCGACAGGAACTCCTTCGCGTCGTCGGCCGTGTAGACCCGCGTCACCTCGATGGCGGCGTCCTCGAAGCCTGCCGCTTGCAGCTTGGCGATGTAGTCGTTGTCGCGCAGCGCGCCCGCCACGCAGCCGATCCACAGTTCCATGTTGCGGCGGATCGACTCGGGCACCTTGCCTCGCACCACCACGTCCGACACCGCGAAACGGCCACCCGGCTTGAGCACGCGAAAGGCCTCGCGAAGCACGCGGTCCTTGTCGGCCGAAAGATTGATCACACAGTTGGAGATGATCACGTCCACCGAATTGTCTGGCAGCGGGATGTGCTCGATCTCGCCCTTCAGAAAGTGCGCATTGGCGAGACATGCGAGCCGACCGAGCCATGACCGATGCCGGCATCGATCGCTTTTTGGCGAAACGCGCCCCCGGCCGATTCGGATCGACCGCGTCAGCGGCGGTACGCGCGCTTCATCTGGTCGATCCGCTGGCCGATCGCCTCGTGCGCGGCCTCCCCGAAGGGCGGCCGGCTGCGCGCGAGGGCGGCCTCGTCCGCGCCCTGGTACAGCACCGTCTTCGCGTTGCTGAAGGTGCGGAACCCTTCCCGTCCGCGATAGCGTCCCATTCCGCTGGGCCCCACGCCTCCGAACGGCAGCGACTCGTAAAACAGCTGGCAACGCACGTCGTTGACGACGATGCTGCCGGTCGTGACCGAGCGCACGACCTGCGCCTGCTCCTGTTCGTCGCCGCCGAAATAGTAGGCCGACAGCGGCCGGTCGTTGCGCCGGATCTCGTCGAGTGCATCGGCGAGGTCTTCGTACTCGAGAATCGGCAGCAACGGCCCGAAGATCTCCTCCTGCATCACCCGCATCGCCGGCCGTACGGCGGTGAGCATCACGAACGGAAAGCGGCCCTTCGCGCCGAGCGCTTCGACGGAAGCATCCTTCGGGTGGAAATGCAGTTGCGCGCCGTGCGCCTTCGCGTCCTCGAGCAGCGAGCGCAGGCGATCGAAGTTCCGCTGATCGATGACCGCCGTGTAGTCGTCGTTGCGCAGCAGGTCGGGATAGATCGACGCGGCCGCCTGCTCGAACGCGGCGATCCACCGACCCGACTCTCCCTTCGGAACGAGCACGTAGTCCGGTGCCACGCAGACCTGGCCCGCGGACGCGAGCTTGCCCGTGACGATCCGGTTCGCGGTCTCCGCCAGGCTTGCACTGCGGCCGATGACAACGGGACTCTTGCCGCCCAACTCCAGCGTGACCGGGACGAGATGCTCCGCGGCCGCACGCATTACGCGGCGGCCGACGGCCGACGACCCGGTGAAGAGCAGGTGATCGAAGGGCTGCGCCGCGAAGTCGGCCGCGACGTCGGCATCGCCGAGCACCACGGCGAGCTCGGTACGGTCGAAGAACTCCCCGAAGGCCGCCCGGAGCGCCTCGGCCGTCCGCGGAGCGAACTCCGAGAGCTTCAGCATCACCCGATTGCCCGCGCCGAATGCGCCGATCGCGGCGATGCTGGCCAGCAGCACCGGGCCGTTCCACGGCACGATCGCACCGACGACGCCGAGCGGCTCGTAGTGCACCTCGGCCCAGGTGCCCTGCTGCTCCACTTCGGGAGGCAGCGCGATGCGCACCGGCTTCATCCATTCGGCGAGATTCGCCTTCGTGTACTCGACCGCGGCGACGGTGCCGAGGATGTCGCCCGTACGGCCCGCGAACCGCGATCGCCCACCGAAATCCGCATCCAGCGCGTCGATCAGCACGTCTTCGTGCGCCAGCACCGCCTGCGCCAGGCGCGTCAGGCGATCGAGGCGCACCGTCACGTCCGGCGGACCCTCCCGGCGAAAGGCCGCGCGTTGCGCGTCCAGCGTGGCTCGGATCGATTCGGTCATGGACTTCTCCCGGATTCGTTGCGGCGCCTTCAGCCGCGACAGACGACGTGGACGAGCGCCTGTCGTCCCTCCTCGCGCACGATCTTCATCGCGTTCTCGAGCGCCGCCGGCAGCTGCGCGCTGCTTCGCACGGTGACCCCGTAGCCGCCGAAGGCCTCGGCGATCGCGTGGTATCGGGTCTCCTGCGGAAACGCGACGAGCGGCATCGGATCCTGCCGGGCCGCCCAGCCGTCCGGATGCACGCTGAGCACGCTCTTGCGCACCTCGTTCCATCCCCCGTTGTCGAAGACGACCACCAGCAACGGCAGCTGCTCGGCCGCGGCCACGTGATGGCACGACGTCGGCACGGAATAATGATAGGAACCATCCCCCAGTGTGCAGACGACGGTGCTCGTCGGCCTGGCGGCCCGTACGCCGAGCGCGGCGGCGAAGGCCCACCCCAGCCCGCCGGCGTGCGACGGACCGAAATAGCTGCCCGGCCGCTCCGGCGCCGCGACGCGCAGGTCGACCGGATATTCGTTCACCAGCACCGTGTCGTCGGACAACAGGCGCGCGACGCACTCGCTCGCCCAGAGGAAAGTGATGTCCTCCTTGCGGGAGTCCTCGTCGATCGCCTGCGCGAGCACGGCGCGATCGATCCGCCTGCGCTGCCGGTGCGCTTCCATCCGGCGCGCCGCTTCCTGCGGCTCGATCCGCGCGGCGACGAGCCGCGCCAGCTCGCGCAACGCGGATGCCGGGTCCGCGACGAGCGGAACGTCGCAGCGGAAGCCGCGCATCGGATAGCGCTGGTAGAAGGGTTCCACGCCGAGCTGGATCACGCGAGTCGACGAGGGCATCGGCACCCGCGACTCGAACCACGGCACATCCGACTCGACGACGAGCACGACGTCCGCCTCGGCCAGCTCCGGCCGTGCCTGGGACGCGAAGACGTATCCGAGGTGACACGAATGAGACGGCGGGAAGTTCGCGTACACGGGGCTCGCCTCGAGCACGCCGAAGCCGCCCGCCTCGGCGAGCGCGACGAGGGCCTCGCGCGCCGTCTCGTCGCGCCCGATCTCGGAGGTGATGACGACCGGCTTGCGCGCGCGAGCGAGCAGTTCGGCCGCCTCGACCAGCCGATCGGGATCCGGCTGGCACCGCGCCCGAACGACACGGCGGCTCGGAACGTCGACCGATATCGAATCGATGCGTTGCGCGAGCAGGTCGCGCGGCACCGACAGATAGACCGGACCGCGGGGCTCCGCCGTCGCGACCTCGATCGCCCGGTCGATCACCGCCTCGAGCTGGTCGGCCGTGCGCAGCTCGTAGTCCCACTTGACGTATTCACGCACCAGCGCGCCCTGGTCGAAGCTCTCCTGCGCCCACTGGACGTGGATGTCGCGCGCCCCTGGCACGCCCGGCCGCTCCGAGACCGGCGAGCGGGCGGCGATCAGGATCATCGGAATCCGTGCGCGCGAGGCGTTGATGATTCCGCCGACCGCGTTTGCCGTTCCGACCGTCGAGTACAGGTAGACGGCCTGCAGCTCGCCGGTCGCGACATGGTAGCCGTGCGCCATCGCCACCGCGGTCTGCTCGTGCGGCGTGATCACGCCTCGCAACGTCTCCTCGCGCCGCGCATTCTTCTTCGCGACGGCTTCGAGCATCGATGTCGGGGCGCCGCCGAACAGGTACTTCACGCCGCGCAGGTGCAGCAGCTCGAGGATCGCCTCCCCCACGGTTTCGACCGCGAGCGTCTTCCTGGTCATCGAATCTCCATCACTCGAAGGGGTTGTCATTCGCCACCCGCTACATCCGGCTCGGCAACCAGAGCGCCAGCGCGGGCCACAGCAGGAGCATCCCGATGCGCACCAGGTCGGCGATCAGGAACGGAACGAGCGCCCGGAAGACCGGACCCGGTTCGATGTCGCGCAACGCCGACGTGAGGACGAACACGTTCATGCCGAACGGCGGCGTGAGAAGCCCGATCTCGATCGTGACGACGACCAGGATCCCGAACCAGATGAGGTCCACCCCCGCCGCATCGACCAGCGGCAGCACGATCGGAATCGTGACGAACAGCGTCGAGAAGCTCTCGAAGAAGCAGCCGAGGAACAGGTAGAGGACGACGATCAGCAGGACGAGCTGCCAGGGCTGCGGGTCGATCTCGCGAACGAGGTCGCCGAAGGCCTCGGGCGCGCCCGTCATCCCGATGAAGTTCGCCATGATCATCGATCCCAGCAGGATCGGGAACAGCGCGCCGGTGGTCCGCACCGCGCCGACCAGCGCCCGGGCCAGCTGGCGACGATCCATGTTCCGACGTACGAGCGCCAGGACGAAGGCCCCGAAAGCACCCATTCCCGCACCTTCGGTCGCCGTGAAGACGCCGCCGTACAGTCCCCCGACGACCAGCGCGAACAGCGCGAGCACGCCCCACACCGGGTAGAGCGAAGCGAGCCGCTCTCTCCAGCGGAACGCTTCGCCGCGCGGCCCGGCGCTCGGATCCCGCCACACGACCCAGGCGACCGCGCCCAGGTACAGCAGCATCCCGAGCAACCCGGGAATGACACCGGCGAGGAACAGCTTCGCGATGTTCTGCTCGGCGAGGATGCCGTAGACGATCAGGATCACGCTGGGCGGGATCAGGATGCCCAGGGTGCCGCCCGCCGCGATCGTCGCCAGCGAGAACGGCGCCGAGTAGTTGAACGAGCGCATCGGCGGATAGGAGACCTTCGCCATCGTCGCCGCCGACGCGACGCTCGAGCCGGAGATCGCCGCGAACCCGGTCGACGCGAGAATCGACGAGATGGCGAGTCCCCCGGGCAGTCGCCCCATGAACGTGTACGCCGCGCGAAACAGATCGTGGCCAAGCCCGCTCGTCGACACGAAATTGCCCATGAGCACGAAGAGCGGAATGACCGACAGCGAGTAGGCGCCCAGCTCGAAGGCCGCGCCCGCCGCCATTCTTCCGGCCACGCGAAGATCGAGGAAATGGGCGTAGCCGAAGAAGCCGACGAGACCCAGCGCCAGCGCGACCGGCATGCGCAGCAGGATGAGCACGAGCAGGACCGCGAGCCCGACGAAGAACTCGGACAAGTCAGTCTCCGGGCGGAGTCTTCGCGAACACCGAAAGCACGGCCAGCACCGCCGCGACGACCAGAGCGGCCGCCACCGCCCACGCCACCGGCGCGAGCGGCAGGTGCATCACGGGCGTGAACTCGACCCGCTTGCCCTGCCCCAGCTCGAAGACCCAGATGCCGAGCAGCAGGAAGGCGGCGGCGATCGCCATCCGGGAGGCGACGCGCATCGCCCGGTTGAAGCGGGGCAGACGTTCGAGCAGCGGATCGAGCAGCGTGACCTCGATGTGATCGTCGCGCGCCATTGCGACGCCGATGCTCGCGAAGATCATCACCGCGAGCAGGATCTCGGTGAGCTCGAAGCTGGCAGCCAGCGGACGTCCGATGAGGTAACGGAAGACGACGTCGACGACCGTGATCAGCAGGATCGCCACCAGCAGCGCCGAGGCGATCCACTCCAGTGCGCGCACCAGGGCGTCGCGAAAGCGTTCCATTCTCCGTCGGGCGACGGTCGCCGCGTTCGCCGCGCTTGCTAGTTGGAAGCCTTCAGCCGGTCGATCTCGGCGCGCAGCTCGGCGAGCGCCGCTGCCGCGTCGACGCCGCTGTCGGCGCTCGCCTGCCGGGCCCACGCCTCCTCGGCCCCGGCGAAACGCTCGCGGATCTGCGCGATGAACGCGTCGGAGGCCGGATGGCGCTTCCCGCCCTTGCTCTCGAAGAGCTTCCACCCCCGGGCGTCGGCCTCGTCCGATGCCCTGCCTGCGATGCGCGAGAACGTCTCGCCGGTGACTTTCTTCAGCGCCGCCTTCTGCTCGTCCGACAGCGACGCGTATTTCGCCGGATTCATGATCAGCGCGAAGCTCGCGTTGTAGAACCCGCCCGGCACGGTCGTCACGCTCTTGATCAGGTCTTCGAGTCGCCAGCCGCCGAAGACGTCGGCCGGCATGAATGCGCCGTCGACGATGCCGCCGTTGAGCAGCTCGTACAGCTCGCTCGCCGGACGCGACAGCGGCGCCGCACCGAGCGCCTCGGCGAGTTGGAAGGCGATGCCGCCCGGCGCGCGGATCTTCTTGCCCTGCACCGAGGCGACGCCGTCGAAGGGTTCGCCCGGGGACATCAGATGGCCGGGGCCCGGCGTGAACATCGCGAGCGGAATCACGCCGTCGTGCTCGTTCGCCTGCGCCAGTCGCCGCTCGAAGACGCGCTGATACGCAACCGACAGCGTCTCGGCATTGTCGGCGAGGAACGGCATCTCGGCGATCTTCGTCAGCGTGAAGCGCCCCGACGTGTAGCCGTGCGCGATGAAGCTGATGTCGACGAGACCGTCGCGTACGCCGTCGAAGGTCTGTGCGGCACCCATCGGCGCCCGCGGCAGATAGCGGATCTTGAGCAGCCCGCCCGACTCGCGCTCGACCATGGGCGCCCATTCGTTCTGCATCAGCTGCGTGAAATGATGGCGGGGCGGCGTCCACCCGGAGACCGTGAGAACGGTCTGGGCGTGCACTGCCGCACCGAAGGCCATGCAGGCGGAGGCGGCCAGCGCCGATACGAATGCGCGTCGCGAAATCATGTTTGCTCTCCTCGTTCTTGCATCGTTCGTCCCGTGGAAGATCACTGCGTCTTCACCGGCGGCGACTCGAGCAGCGCGCGCAGTCGCGCGTACCAGTCGTCGGCCGGGTCCGCCAGGCGTGTATGGGTGGAGAAATGGTCGTCGTCGGCATACACCTGGGACGTCACCTCTCCAGGCTGCGCCTGCAGCGACTCGCGCATCGCCACGCCCGCGCGGATGATGTGCGGCATGTCCCGTCCGCCCCAGCTCAAGTGGAACGGCGTCGTGTTCCCGCTCACGAACAGGATCGGGCTCGCATCCGCGTCGTCGGCCCGCTGCGCAAGCAGGTACTTGTAGACCCTCGCCTGGCTGCTCGCTTCGTCGACGTCGCCGTAGCGAAGATCGAACGGACTGCTCACCGGCATGCACCCGGCCAGCGGCCCGGCTTCGCCGCGCAGGGTGACCATCGAAGCGAGCTGCCCACCCGCCGAGTGCCCGCCGATGACGATGCGCGCGGCGTCCCCACCGTGTTCGCCGACCGCGTGCCGGACATGGCGCAACGCATCGCGGGCGTCCTCGTACTGGGCAGGCCAGCGATGACCGGGCGCGAGCCGATACGTCACCGCAACGAACAACGCCGGCACGGCGAGGACCGCCGGCGCCATGAATCGCAACCAGTGCAGGCCTCCGTTCATCCACGCCCCGCCGTGCAGGAACATGACGACCGGAAGCTTCGGCGCCGGGGCGTCGGTGGGCGCGAAGATCTCGAGGCGCTGCGATGGATGGTCGCCGTACGCCCGTCTGGCGACCGGCTCGACCGAGACCGTCCTCGAAAGAGCCGTTACCCGCTCGTCGTAGGCCAGGGCGCCGTCCGGGATCCCGATCGGCCTTCCATCCACTTCCCTGCGCACGCAACTCCTCCCGCTCGTCGATATTCGATAGATACCGAACGGGCGGGATCGCGTACATGATCCCCAGGGATCATGCGTCGCGAGGGACGGGATTCAGTGCGGACGAGCCTCGTTCACCACGGCATCGGCCCCCCGGGCTCGCCGTCGGTAGAACGCCGCCAGCAGCTCGCGCCGGTTGGCCATGCCGGTTTTCGCCAGGATGCCACGCACGTGATGCTTGGTCGTCGGCAGCGCGATCCGCAGCGCTCGGGCGATCGCGTCGTTCGAGTATCCGGCGAGCACGTAGTCGAGCACCTGGCGCTCACGGGGAGAGAGCGAATCCGTCAGCGGCGAAACGCGCTCTTCCGGCAGCGAACTGCACCAGGCACGGGAGAACACCGGCTGCATCGCCTCCAGCGTTTCCATCTCGCGGCGGGTGAACTCCTCGCCGGCCAGCGAGCGGGCCAGCCGCATGCCGCCGCGAATGCGCCCGTCGTCGTCCCGGAAGAACACTTCCGCCTTGTAGAAGACGCCGACCGCATGGCGAAAGCCGGTCACGTAGTCGGCAGACTCGTGCACGCAGCAGAAACCCTCACGCGTGCCGAATACGCTTCGCGGGTTCTGCGCGAAATTTCGCGGATGGAACGGATCGAGCGCAACGAAGCGGCGATACAGGTCGCCCCAATGGCGTTCGACACAACTGCTGACGTGACCGAAAGGTTCGAGCGCGTCGTCGACGCCGTAGATGATGACGCGCTCGGCAGGAACGACCGTGGCCGCAGCGCGCAGGATCGACTCCTTGACGCGGTCGCGCTTCGACAACGAAACACCTCCTGGTGGCGGAACGGAACGATGCACGGCAAATGTATCCGAATCCACCACCGGCGCACGACGAGCGGCCGGTTCCGTCTACGCGGGATTGCCGAAGTCGCCTCCGGCTGCGGCGCATCCGCTCAGGTGCGCTTCGGCATCGGCAACCCGATGCCCTCGGCGAGCATCTCCTCGATCACCCCGAGCAGCGCCTCGCGTGCGATCTCGTCGCCGGCCTGCGCGCGGTCGACCAGCGTCTCGATTTCCTGGTGTTCTTCGTCCATGGCGAACTCCGCGGGAGGCGGATCGTTGCGATGCTGCCACCGGCCGGCCTTCGACGTCGTGACATTTCGCATCGTGTCTGTCTCCTGCAACAACCGGAGTCAAAGGAGAGAGGTTCCGCCGGACGAGACGCGGCGTCTACGCTGATTTACCCGAATCGACGCCCGGGACGAGAATCGCGGGCGCGCAAGCCGGGGCGGCTGAGCCCGGAGCCTAGGCCGTCTGCCCCGAGTCGCGCGAACCCGACTCGACGACCGCGGCGCTCGAAACCGCCGCCTCCTCTCCGATGAGCCCTCTCGGCCGGAACACGAGCGTCGTCATCAGCACGAGGCCGATCAGGATCACCTGTGCGGCGCCGCCCTTCACCTGCAGCCCCGCGGGCAGCACCTGCTGCGCGATGGTGCCGCTGAG
>DATGRE010000245.1:0-6032 GCA_035303885.1 Zeimonas sp.
ATGTGGACCGGGAACACCTGGAACTTCGGTGCGGTGACCACGGGAGGGCGCTTCTCGAAGGTGAGCGTGTCGTTGCCCACGATGCGCGCACCCTGTCGGATCAGGAACTCGGCGGCATCCAGCCCCGGGCCGGGGGAGGCCTCGCCGGCGTAGCGCTGCGGGTCGCGATCGAAGTACGCGCCCCAGCCGGTGCGGATGAAGACGGTGTCGCCGGGCTGCAGCCGCACGCCTTGGCGCTGCGCCGCCTGCTCGAGGTGGGCCGCCGTGATCTCGAAATCCGCGGGCAAAGGCTGGGCGGTGCCCTGGACCATCGTGGCGACGTCGAGCAGGACGCCCCGGTTGACCATGAGCTCGGGCGGAAACCGGTCGATCGCGAGGTCGGCGCCCACGCCCGCGGCGCCGATGCCCTCCGGCCGCGCGGTCGCCGCCGCCGCATCGATGCCGCCGAAGAGCTTGCCGTCGCGACCGATGTGGCCGAGCGCATCGATGCTCGGCGCGCCGTGCTGCCCGCTCCAGCGCATCTCCTCGGCCGTGAAGGAAAGCTGGCCGCCATCCTTGAAGCTGCCGCGGGTCTCGGCGTGCGTCGCGCTCAGGGCGAAAGCGTAGGACGGGTTCACCGAAGCCACCGGCGATCCGATCTCCCAGGTGTGCGACAGATCGATGACGCGGGCGCTCTTCAGCGACGCGACGAGATCCGCGCCGTCCGCCGCCCCACCCCCTGTACGGGGAACGGCGCAACCCAGGCCGAAGGCGGCGACCGTGACGACGATGCCGCAGCGCAGGAGGCGCAGGACCGCGCCATGAGCGGACGTTCGGATCATTCCAGGCTCCCTTCGCGCGGAACACGGCGCGGTCGTGCGAAGGACAGCATCGCTGCGATCACGCTGTCAAGCCTGAGGGAAAAAAAAGCCCGCGATCGCTCGCGGGCCGAATCCACCATGGCGGTGGAGGAGGAGACACCTTGGGACGTCGCCGATCTACGGCGCCATCCGCCTGTTCGTGCCGCGCCGCTCAGGCGGCGCGGCGGTCTTGCACGGATCGTTGCTGCTCAGCGATCCCAGCTTGCGCGGGCGGCTGCCGCATCGACCTCGGCGCGCACGCGCGGGTCCATTTCCATCAGCAGCTCGAAAGCGCGTTCCTGTTGCCGGATCCGATAGCTCTCGACCCAGCGAGCGATCCAGGCCGCGAAGCGGCCACGCGCCTTGGCGGGCGTGGCGCGTTCGTTGCTGCCAACGCGCTCGAGACCCCCGTGGGTGGTAACAAGCGTGTTCATGATCGTTTCCTCGAGTCGGTGAAGTCGTTGCGTTGATAGGATTATGGCGATTCCGAATGTATGTTTCCAATGGATGTTAGCCATGAGTATAATTCACAATCAATATAATTGCCAGGCGCCCCGATGAACTTCCGCACGCTCGATCTGAACCTGCTGCGCGTCTTCGACGAGGTGATGGCCGAGCGCAATCTCACGCGCGCCGCACGCAACCTCGCGATGACGCAGCCCGCCGTGAGCAACGCGTTGCGGCGCCTGCGCGATGCGCTGGACGACGAGCTCGTCGTTCGCGCCGGATACGGCGTCGAGCCCACGCCGATGGCGCTCGCGGTGTGGCCCTCGGTGCGCGAGGCGCTGCAGAAGCTGCGCGAGACCTTCTCGCCGGACGAGTTCGTCCCCTCCGAGGCGCGGGCGACCTTCACGCTGGCGATGGCCGACGCGACGGCGTCGCTGCTGATACCGCCGCTGATCGCGTTCCTCGAGCACGAAGCGCCGGGGATCTCGCTGCGCGTGCTGCCGCTCACCACGCGCGACCCGCGCCGGCTGCTCGTCGAAACCGATCTCGATCTCGCCGTCGGCCACTTTCCGGCGGCGATCGCGGCGATCGCGATGGAGGAGATGCGACCCGACCTCGTCGTCGCCTACGGCCATCAGCGGCTCTACAGCAGCCACTACGCGTGCGTGATGCGCCTCGGGCATCCGCTCGCAGCGCACGAGCTCACGCTCGACGACTACTGCAACGCGCACCACCTGCTGGTAAGCTTCTCCGGCAGGCCGTTCGGGCACGTCGACGAGACGCTCGCCACGCTCGGACGCTCGCGCCGCATCGTCGTCACGGTGAACCAGTTCTTCACCGCCGGCATCATCGTCGCGAACTCCGACCTGCTCACCGTGCTGCCGCGGCACTTCCTGTCGTCGACCGGCACGACCGACAAGGTCGCCGTGCGCAACCTGCCCTTCGAGCTGCCTCGCGTGGACGTGCACGCGATGTGGCACCGCCGGCGCGAGGGCCGGCCCGGTCACGCGTGGCTGCGGGAATCGATCGCGCGTGCGGCGGCGACGCCGCTGCGCGAGCGGGCCTCACCGGGCTTCGTTCGGCACGAAGCCGCACACGCCGCGGGCGAGCCGAACGCTGCCGCCGCCGGCCATCCGTCCGGTGTCGGCGGCGACACGGAAGCGGGCGAGCCGGGCTCGCCCGCCGTCGAGCGGCCGTCGGGTGCGCCCGGCGACGCATCGGCGGGTGCGCCGAGCAGGCGGACGACGTCCCCGGGCCAGCGCGTGCGCCGATCCTCGTGAATCGTTGTGCGGCCCGCACGCACGCGCGAGCGATCGCGCGTCGCCCGCGACGTCCGTCTCAGCGCGCCCGCACCCGCTCCAGCGCGTCGCGCAATGCAGCCGGCAACGCCACCGGCCGATTGCTTCGGCGGTCGACGTAGACGTGCACGAAATGCCCCTGCGCACAGGCCAGGGGCTCGTCCTCGCGAAAGATCGCGAGCTCGTAGCGCACGCTGCTGTTGCCAATGCGCGCGACGCGCAAGCCGGCGGTGACCCGGTCGGGGAAGGCCACCGGACGGAAATAGTGGCAGTTCGTCTCGACGACGAGGCCGACGACCTCGCTTCGCTCGATGTCGAGCGCGCCCGCCTCGATCAGGTATCGATTCACCGCGGTGTCGAAGAACGAGTAGTAGACGACGTTGTTGACGTGCCGGTACGCGTCGTTGTCCATCCACCTCGTCGTGATCGCGCAGAAATGCCGGTACGCGTCGCGCGCCTGCGGCACCGGACGTGCAGGCGGCGTCGCGCCGCGTGGCTGCGGGCGCACGTCGGCGCCCGGCGGCGCCGGGCCTGCTTCGCTCACTGCGCCGGACGCTCGGCCGGCCTTGCGTCGGCCGGCCGCGGCATCTTCGCCGGATCCATCCGCGGCGGCGCCGCGTAGCGGCCGGAGCCGCGCTGCGGCATCTTGCGCAGGTCGAAGCCCTGCATGTATGCGGCGCGCACGATCACCGTGTATTTCCACCCGGCACCGCCGGCGATCGCGGCGAGGCCGGCCAGTGCGAGCAGCACCGGCGCGAGTGAAGGCAGCAGCCACGCGAGGATCGCGAGCACCACCGGCACGGCGTGTCCCATTGCGTGCAGCCTCGGCGTGAACGCCTCGAGCACGCGTCGCGACAGCGGCGGAATGCCGTTCTCGCGCGCACTGCCGACGTACCCACGCCACAGCGTGGCATTCAGCGCGGCCAGCACGACGATCGACGCACTGGCGAACGACACCCACGACGGCGCACGCAGCGCCGGGTCGAGCAGCGCCACGACGACGGCGAGCGCGCCCGCCCCCTCGAGCAGCCCGGTGGCAATGAGCATCCACGGCATGCGCGCCACCCGCCACGCCGGGATCCCGCGGGCGAGATGCAGGATCTTCGCCTGGCAGAAGAGGAAGGCAGCGGCGGACACCGCCGCGAATCCGAAGGAGACCGGCCCGGGCGCGACGAGCACCGCCAGCACCGACGGGAAGAATACGAGCGCCGCATAGAGCTCGCGCGTCATCCACGAGCTCTGCCAGCGGGTGGCCGCACGCCAGAAGCGCATCTGCCGCCCGATCTTCAGGAACACGCAGAACAACCCGATCGCGACGAGCGCAGCCGACACGAAGAACAACGCCCGGCCCGCGCCGGTCGCGAGCGCACCGACGGCCATCGCCGCCGTGCCGGTGAGCGCCAGGCCGGTTCCGACGCCGCCGAAGATCCAGTTCATCGCGGCGCGCCAATCCCAGAAGGTCTGGCGCGGGCCGACCAGCGGATTGGCCGGATCGCCGCGGCGCTCGTCGTCGAGGTCTTCGTCCGACGCCTCGCGCCCGGGCACCGCCGGGGTCGTGTACAGATAGCGGATCTGCGGATCGGTTCCGACGTCGGCGTTCAGCTGCAGGCTCTCGCGCTCGCGCGTCAGCCGCGACACGTTGCTGTCGGGGTCGTTGAAGTCGCCGAACTGGATCGCCTGCGAAATGCACGCGGCCGCACAGGCGGGCGTCGCCTCCGGATCCACGCCCGGAACGCGCCCCTTCGCCAGCCCTGCGTCGACGCGGTCGACGCAGAACGTGCATTTCTGCGCGACGCCGATGCGCTCGGGATGCTCGGTGGCCTTCTCCTGCTTCGTGCGCTGCTTGCCGTAATACCCGCTCATCTCGTGCACGATCGTGCGCGCGTTGTACGGGCACGAGACCGCGCAGTAGGCGCAACCGATGCACACGTCGTAGTTCATCGTCACCAGCCCGTCCTCGCGCTGGCGCGTCGCGCCCGTCGGACAGACCGGGACGCACGGCGGCTCGGCGCAGTGCTGGCAGCCGGTGACGAGGAACAGCCGCTCGACGTTCGGGAAGCTGCCCTGCTCGACGTCGAGCACGCGGCGCCACTGCACGCCGGGCGTCGTGTCGTTGGCGTGCTTGCAGGCGATCGTGCAGGTCTGGCAGCCCACGCAGCGGTTCAGGTCGATCACCATCCCCCAGCGCGGCGTGTGCGAGGCGGACTTCGGCGCCGCGCTCGGCGTGTAGTCGTCGACGCGCTCGCCGAGCACGCGGTCGAGCTCGGCGTCCTGGATCGTGCGCGCGAGCGAAACGTTGCCGCCCGCCGAGTGCTGCGGAGGCGTCCGCGTCACGACGTCGTTCATGCCAGCACTCCTCGCTTCGATCCGTTGCCACCCGCCGGCGCGCCGCCTCGCTCGGACGGCGGCGCACCGAGCAGCTCGCCGTTCGACGCGCGACGGATGCGCACGCGCATCACGTCCGAGCCGCTGCCGGTACCGTCGGTGAGCTTCAGTGACAGGTCGGTGAGCGAGTTCAGGCTCGGCAGGCCCAGGTCCTTCGCGAACGGCGTCTTCCAGTGGTCGAACTGCCCGATCATCAGGACCGTGTCGGGCCGGATGCCTTCACGGAGCACGGCATTGCCTTCGGTGCGGCCCGACACCGACTCGAGCACCAGCCGCTCGCCCTCGACGATGCCGAGGCGCCGCGCCGTGCCGCGGTTGAGGATGACGCCGCGATGCCCGGCGACGTTGTTCGCCACCTCGTTGATCAGCGGCAGGCCGACGTTCGCGCCCCAGCTGTACTGCATCGATCGCGCGGTGAGTGCCCAGAACGGGAACTCGTCGGGATCGCGACCGTATTCGCGCGCGTATTCGATCCAGATCTCGGGGAAACGCTCGTAGGTGGGCAGGAACTCGTACTCGGCGAGCTGCTGCTCCCACCAGGAAACGCCGATCTCGTGCAGCCGGTTCGCCAGCTGGCGCCCGTGGCGCACGATGCGCTCCTGGTACGGCAGCTCGAAGCGCAGGTTCTGCCGCTCGAGCGCCGGATAGAGGTACCAGTGCAGCTGCGGGAACGGGCGCAGCAGATACCCGTTCTCCTTGAACCAGTCGAGGTCGCGCACCTCCTCGCCGCCGGTGAGATCGTGGCTCGCGGCCTTCGCGATCGCATTCCACACCTCCTCGGAGGTCGGCGCCTTCGTTTCGTCGAGCGAGTAGTCGAAGGAACCGTCGCGCGCGCGCAGCGCCATGCCGGCGGCACCGCGGTTCACCGCTTTCACGTACTCGGGCAGGATGCCCGCCCGCTCGGCGAGCGCGGTCGCGATGTCGCTGAAGTCCATCACGTCGCAATGCGACTCGATCGCCGGCTGGCGGATCGCCCAGCCTTCGTGCTTCCAGAACTGCTCGGTGAACTTCGTGCTGCCGATGCGGATGATCTGCGTGCTCTCCAGATCGAGCGCCTCGGGCA
>DATGRE010000246.1:0-8559 GCA_035303885.1 Zeimonas sp.
GAGCACGCGCATCGAATGGCGGCGCGCCGCGGCGAGCATCGCGTCGCGCACCCACGCGCCGCCGGGATCGCGCCGGCCCAGCAAATCGTCGTGCACGACGATCGCCACCCGCGTCCCTCGCCGGCCGAGTGCGTCGATCGACGCCGCGATGGTCGGCGCCGGGCTGCAGATCAGCGCGAGCTCCGGCACCTGCGGCAGGCTTTCGACGTCCGGATACGTGAGAACCCCGGCCACCGATCGGTATTTCGGGTTCACCGGCATCACCGGCGCGTCGATGCCGCCCTCGAGCAAATTGCGCATCAGCACGTTGCCCACATGGCGCGGCCGGTTCGAAGCACCGATCACCGCGACGGACCGCGGCTCGAACAGGTGGACGAGGCTGCGGACGCTCATCGCGTACCGGACGACCGCACCGCCGAGAGCACGCGCTGGCCGCCGGCCACGGCACCGAGCACGACGGCGCCGGCGGCGATCCCGACAACGGCGTTGAGCAGCATCGGGCCGAGCGTCGCTACGACGTCGCCCAGCAGCGGCGCGTCGTCGACCGGATCGAGCATCCGGTGCAACCACGATTCGATCCCCGGGATTCCGTGCGAGAGGATGCCGCCGCCGACGAGGAACATCGCCGCCGTGCCGACGACCGACAGCGACTTCATCAGCCACGGCGAGACACGCACGATCGCCGCGCCGATCCGGCGGCGCAGGCGGTCGAAGAGCTCCGTGCCGCGATACGAGAGCAGGCGCAGGCCGAGATCGTCGAGCTTGACGATGCCGGCGACGAGCCCGTAGACGCCGGCCGTCATCAGCAGGGCCACCGCGACGAGCACGCCGACCTTGACGCCGAAGGTGGCCGCGGCCACCGCACCCAGCGTGATCGTGATGATCTCGGCCGACAGGATGAAATCGGTTCGCACCGCGCCTTCGATCTTCTTCTTCTCCATCGTCCGCACCTGCTCGCCGGAGGGCGCGTCCCCCACGAGCGGCACCGTTGGGCCACGCGATTCGTGTCGCCCGCCGTGCAACAGCCGGTGCGCGAGCTTCTCGAAGCCCTCATAGCACAGGTACGCGCCGCCGAGCATCAGCAGCGGCGTGATCGCCCGCGGCAGGAAGGCGCTGATCGCCAGCGCCGCCGGCACCAGGATCGCCTTGTTGCGCAACGACCCCTTCGCGACCGCCCAGACGACGGGCAGCTCGCGATCGGCGTGCACGCCCGAGACCTGCTGCGCATTCAGCGCCAGGTCGTCGCCCAGCACGCCGGCGGTCTTCTTCGTGGCGACCTTCGTCATCGTCGAGACGTCGTCGAGGACGCTCGCGATGTCGTCCAACAGCGCAAGCAGCGTCGTCGCCATGCCATCAGCGCAGCGCCACGCCGCAGACCTCCGGCGGACAGGGGAAATGGTAATAGCGCTCGTTCAGGTACTGCGCCACGGCATCGATCTCGTCGCGCCGCCAGCTGCCGCCGAGGAAGCGGTCCCAGCGATAGACGTAGGCGCGGATGTGGTCGAAGCTGCCGGCGCGGCGCGGCTCGCGCGAATGCACGCTGCGTTCGTGGCACCCGGTGCAGCGGCTCTCGTACAGCGCTGCGCCGAGCGATTCCACGGGCGCGGCCTCGGCGGGCGGAACGACGCCATTCGAGAAGACGGTCGCGGCCAGGACGGCCGCGAAGGCGAGCTTGTACGAAAGCGCCGGCCGCCTCCTGACCGTCGCCGAATGCGATGCCCGTTCCATCCACCTCTCCCGCTCGGCGCGATCGACGAGGCTCCAGCGTACGCGAGAACCCCGCCGGCCGGGCGGAAAGACGCCGGCGCCAGCGGCGCCTACGAGGACTCCTTCACCAGCGCGGTCCGGATCTGCTCGATCGCGTGCGACGGGCTCAGCCCCTTGGGACAGACCTCGGTGCAGTTCATGATCGTGCGACAGCGATACAGCCGGTAGACGTCGTCGAGATAGGCCAGGCGCTCGGCACGCGCGGTGTCGCGACTGTCGGTGATGAAGCGCCACGCCTGGAGCAGGCCCGCCGGGCCGATGAACTTGTCGGGATTCCACCAGTACGACGGGCAGAAGGCGCTGCAGCACGCGCACAAGATGCATTCGTAGAGTCCGTTCAGCCGTTCGCGCTCCTCGGGCGACTGCAGGCGCTCGCGCTCGGGCATCGGACGATCGTCGATGACGTAGGGACGGATCGAGTGGTAGTGCGCGAAGAACTGCGTCATGTCGACGATCAGGTCGCGCACGACCGGGAAGCCCGGCAGCGGGCGCAACGTCACCGGCTCCTTCAGCTCCGACACCGGCTGGATGCAGGCCAGGCCGTTGCGGCCGTTGATGTTCATCGCATCGGAGCCGCATACGCCCTCGCGGCACGAACGCCGGAACGAGAGGCTGTCGTCGATCTCCTTCAGCCGCACCAGCACGTCGAGCAGCATCCGGTCGGTGTGACGCAGCGCCACGTCGTAGTCCTGCATCCGCGGTCGTTCGTCGACGTCGGGGTCGAAACGGTAGATGCGCAGCCTCATGACGCTCCCATCAGGATCATCGCGACGCGGATCTGCACCGCGACCAGGACGAAGGCGACGACGGCCAGCAGCGGCAGGCGCAGCGCGAGCGGATGCACGTAGTCGAGGACGACGTCGCGCACGCCGATCCAGGCGTGCAGGCCCATCGAGACGAAGAACGCGACGATGAGGACCGACCCGTGCGTGCTGGTCGCCAGCGCGTGCCAGCGCTCGTATGCCGACCCGTCGGCGCCGGCGAGCGTGAACGCACCGAGCACGAGCAGCACGAGAATCGCCAGCGCACTGAAGCGCTGCAGCAGCCACGCGCGCTGGCCGGAGAAGACCCTCATCGCACTGCCCAGAGCGCGAGCCAGACGACGGCGGCGACCACGCCCGCGGCGATCGAGACGAAGGCGCTGGCGCGCGCGGGCGCCAGCCGCGAGCCGATGCCGACGTCCATCAGCAGGTGACGCACGCCGGCGAAAATGTGGTGCACGAGCGCCCAGACGCCGACCAGCAGCAACGGCGCGTACCAGGAGCGGGTCGCGCCCTCGAGCACGGCCCGGAAGCCCTCGGGGCCGCTCAGCGACTCGCCCAGCGCGCTCGCCAGCAACGGCAGCGCGAGGACGAGCACGATTCCCGAGATGCGATGCAGGATCGACGCGATCGCGCCGACCGGGAAGCGGATGGCGGCGAGGTTCAGGAACTTCGGCGCCGCACGCGCTGCGTCGCCCGTCGAGTGCCGCGCCACCCCCGCTCGACCCGCCACTACATCAGCCCCATCTCGAGGCGCGCGGCCTCGCTCATCATGTAGCGCGTCCACGGGGGATCGAAGACCAGCTCGACGCGCGCCTGGTCGACGCCTGGAATGGTGAGCAGCTTCTCGCGCGCCTCATCGCACAGCAGCGTGCCCATCCCGCAGCCGGGGGCGGTGAGCGTCATCTGCACGTCGAGCCGGAAGCGGCCGTTGTCGAGAGCCGACGCGAAGCACGTATAGATGAGGCCGAGGTTGACGATGTCGATCGGGATCTCGGGATCGTAGCAGGTCGAAAGGACTTTCCACGCCGCGGCCTCGACCGCCTCGACGGTCGGCGTCTCGCCGGCATCGAGATCGGCCACCGGGGGAATCACGTTGGGCTCGAGCCCGAGCGCGTCGGCGTCCTTCTCCTCGACGCGATACAGGTTGCCGCCGACCATGACGGTGATCGTTCCGCCGAGGCGCTGCGTCACCTGCGCGAGCTGGCCCGCGGCGAGCGTCTCGGCCGTGCCCCAGGGCACGGCCACCGCGGGCACGTCACGCTCGATCGTCAGCTGCCGCGGTTCTCCGTATCTGTCACCCATGATTCGTCCTTCGCCCCCACGCGAGCCGGGCTAGAACATGCCCATCTCGAGCCGCGCCGCCTCGCTCATCATGTAGCGCGTCCAGGGAGGATCGAACACGAGCTCGACCTTCGCCTGGTCGACATGGGGGATCTTCAGCAGCTTCTCCCGTGCCTCGTCGCACATCAGCGTACCCATCCCGCAGCCCGGCGCCGTCACCGTCATCTGCACGTCCAGCCGGAAGCTGCCGTGGTCGATCTGCGTGCAGACGCAGCTGTAGACGAGACCGAGATTGACGATGTCCATCGGAATCTCGGGATCGTAGCAGGTACCGAGAATCTTCCAGGCCGCGGACTCGATCAGCTCGGTCGTGGGCGCCTGGTCGACGAACAGATCGGCCACCTCCGGCAGCAGGATCGGCTCCAGCCCGAGCGCCTCGGCGTACTCCTCGTCAACGCGATACAGGTTGCCGTCGACCATCACGGTGATCGTGCCGCCCAGCCGTTGCGTGACCGTTCCGGGTCGCCCGGCCATCAGCGTCACCGACGTTCCCCACGGCACCTCGACGGCGGGACACGACTGCTCGATCAGGAACTCCTGCGGTTTTCCTTCTCTTCTGCCCATGCTTCGTCCTTTACTCGGTTTTTGCCTGCTCGCCGCGCCCGGCAAGCGCGTTGTGCAGCGTGTGCCACGCCAGCGTCGCGCACTTCACGCGCACCGGGAACTCCTTCACGCCGGACAGCGCCGCCAGCTTCCCGAAGTCGCGCTCGGGCGCGTCCTTCTCGGTCAGCAGGGCGTGCACGTCGCGGAACAGCGCCTCGACGTCGTCGACCGGCTGGCCCTTCACCGCCTCGGTCATCAGCGAAGCCGACGCGGTGGAGATCGCACAGCCGTGCCCGAGGAAGCTCGCGTCCTCGACGCGGCCGTCGCGCACGCGCAGATAGACGGTGAGCTGGTCGCCGCACAGCGGGTTGTGCCCTTCGGCGACGTGGTCGGCTTCGGGCATCTCGTGGAAATTGCGCGGCCGCCGGTTGTGGTCGAAGATCACTTCCTGGTACAGCTCGCGAAGATCGCCGCGTGTCATCGGATTCCCCTGCGTTCGATCGGCTGCCTTCGCTCAGTTGCCCGAGAAGAGTTCCTGCGCCCGGCGGATCGCGGCGACCAGCGCGTCGACGTCCGACTCGTCGTTGTAGAGCGCCAACGACGCGCGCGCGGTTCCCGGGATGCCGAAGCGCTTCATCAGCGGCATCGTGCAGTGGTGTCCCGCCCGGATCGCCACGCCCTCGGTGTCCAGGATCGTGCCCAGGTCGTGCGGGTGGATCCCGTCGATGGTGAACGACAGGATGCCGGCCTTCTCGGGGGCGGTTCCGATCAGGCGCAACCCGGGAATCGAACGCGCCGCCTCGGTTGCGTATTCGAGCAACGCGTGCTCGTGCGCCGCGATGCGCTCGAGCCCGACCGACTGCAGGTAGTCGATCGCCGCGGACAATCCGACGACGCCCGCGATGTTCGGCGTGCCGGCCTCGAACCGCTGCGGAACCTCGGCCCAGGTGCTGCCCTCGAAGCTCACCGTGTGGATCATGTCGCCACCGCCCTGCCACGGCGGCATCGCGCGCAGCAGTTCGTGGCGCCCGTACAGCGCTCCGATGCCGGTGGGGCCGTACAGCTTGTGGCCCGAGAACGCGTAGAAATCGCAGCCGATCGCCTGAACGTCGACGACGGTGTGCGCCACCGCCTGCGCGCCGTCGACGAGAACGACCGCTCCGGCGGCGTGCGCGAGCTCGACCAGGCGCGCCACCGGATTCACCGTGCCGAGCGCGTTCGAGACGTGCGCGATCGCGACGAGCTTCGTGCGCGGACCGAGCAGCGCGGCGAAGACATCGACGTCGAGCGCGCCTTCGTCGTCGATCGGCGCAACGCGCAGCACCGCGCCGGTCTGTGCGCAGACCAGCTGCCACGGCACGATGTTCGAATGGTGCTCCATCGTCGTGATCAGGATCTCGTCGCCCGCGCCGAGATTCGTCCGCGCCCAGGTGTTGGCGACGAGGTTGATCGCCTCGGTGGTGCCGCGCGTGAAAACGATCTCCTCGCTGCGCGCCGCGTTCAGCAGCGCCCGCACGCGCTCGCGCGATTCCTCGTAGAGATCGGTGGAATGCTGCGACAGCCAGTGCACGCCGCGATGGATGTTCGCATTCGACTCGCGGTAGTAGCGCGCCTCGGCCTCGATGACCGACGACGGCTTCTGCGTGGTGGCCGCGTTGTCGAGATAGACGAGACGGCGGCCGCGCACGGGTCGCGCGAGGATCGGGAAATCGGCCGCATGGGCGGCGACGCCGGGGCGCGCCGCTTCTCCGGTTGCCGCCTCGCGGCCACGGGTGGCCACCGCGCTCATTGCAATTCCTCCAGCGCCCGGTCGAGCGCGGTCCCGCCAGGCAGCCGCGCGAGCAGCGCCCCCCGGGCGCGGCGCTGCAGCGACTCCACGCCGATGCGCGCCAGCGCTTCGGCCGCGAAGGCCCAGGTGAGCAGGTTGCGCGCGCGCTCCTCGTCGATGCCGCGCGAGCGCAGGTAGAAGAGCGCCGTCTCGTCGATGCGACCGACGGTGGCGCCGTGCGCGCACTTGACGTCGTCGGCGTAGATCTCGAGCTCGGGCCGCGCGTCGGCTTCGGCCTGCCGCGACAGCAGCAGGTTGTCGGTACGCTGCACCGCGTCCGTGCGCACGGCATGCGGCGCGACGATGATCCGTCCCGCGAACACGCCTCGACCGGCTTCGTCGAGGATGCCCCGGTAGAACTCGCGACTCGTGCCGTTCGGCTGCGCGTGTTCGATGCGCGTGTGGTGGTCCACGTGACGCTTGCCGTCTACGTGGAACAGACCGTTGAGCAGCGTCTCGCAGCCGGTACCGTCGAAGCGCGTCACGATGTCGTTGCGCGCCAGCCGCGCGCCGAAGGACAGCGAATGCGACGCGAACATCGAGCCGCGCGCTTGGCGCGCGTCGATGTGCGCGAGGTGCACCGCCCGCTCGGACTCCTGCTGCAGCTTCAGGTGCGTGACGCGCGCGTCGTCGGCGCAGTCGACACGCGTGACGATGTTCGACAGCGCCGGCTCGTCGTGCACCTTAACGTGGTGCTCGACGACCGTGCCCTGCGCGCCCGCCTCGGCGACGATCAGGTTGCGCACGTGGTTCGCGGCGCGCTCGGTGGCGGCTACGAAGACGAGATGGATCGGAGCTTCGACGACGACGCCGCGCTTCAGGTGGACGAAGGCGCCGTCGGCCGCGAAGGCGGTGTTCAGCGCGGTCGGGCTGTAGCCGTCCTCGGGCGCGCCGAAATGCGGCTCGACGCGCTCGGGCGCCGTCTCGAGGACCTCCGCGAGCGACAGGACCTCGGCACCGGAGGGCAGCCGGGCGGGCGCGGACAGTGCCGGCGCGTACCGGCCGTCGACGAAGACCATCCAGTGGCCGTCGTCGCCCTCGCGCAGCCCGCGAACGAGTGCCTCGAGGCCGGCCGCGCCCCGTTCGGCCGCGCCGGCCTCGGGCACCGAGAACTGCTCATGCTCGAGCACGAGGAGCGAGGTGTGGCGCCAGGCGTCGTTACGCGTGCTCGGCCATCCTTCGGCGACGAAGCGCTCCAACGCGCGCCGGCGCGTCTCGGCGAGCCACGGCAGGCCGGCGCCGGCGAGCGACGGCGCCCGCTCGCGAAACGCCTCGGCCCAGGATTGCGCGGCCGTCATCAGGCGCCCTCCGCCGGCCGCACCGCCGCCGGTTCGCGCTCGATCCAGCTGTAGCCGCGCTCCTCGAGCTCGAGCGCAAGCTCGCGTCCGCCCGAACGCACGATGCGGCCCTCGGCGAGCACGTGGACGTGGTCGGGAACGATGTAATCGAGCAGCCGCTGGTAGTGCGTGATCACGATCATCGCGCGCTCGGGCGAGCGCAACCGGTTGATGCCGTCGGCGACGATGCGCAGCGCATCGATGTCGAGCCCCGAGTCGGTCTCGTCGAGGATCGCGAGCTTCGGCTCGAGCAGCGCCATCTGCAGCACTTCGTTGCGCTTCTTCTCGCCGCCCGAGAAGCCTTCGTTGACCGAGCGATAGAGGAACTCCTCCTTCATCCCGACGGCCTTCATCTCGGCCTTGACCTTGGCGAGGAAGTCCATCGCGTCGAGCTCGGGCAGCCCGCGGTGCCGACGCACCGCGTTCACCGCCGCCTTCAGGAAATACGCGTTCGACACGCCCGGGATCTCCACCGGGTACTGGAACGCGAGGAAGATGCCGGAGCGCGCCCGGTCCTCGGTGGACATCGCCAGCAGATCCTCGCCCTGCCAATGGATCGATCCGCCCTCGACCGTGTAGCTGTCGCGCCCCGCGAGCACCTGCGCGAGCGTGCTCTTGCCCGAGCCGTTCGGCCCCATGATCGCGTGCACTTCGCCGGCCTTCACCGAAAGGTCGAGCCCGCGCAGGATGCGCTTTCCGTCGACCGAAGCCTTCAACTGGCTGATTTCGAGCATCCTGCCTCTCCTTTAACCCACGCTGCCTTCGAGACTGACGCCGAGCAGGTTCTGCGCCTCGACAGCGAACTCCATCGGCAGCTCCTTGAACACTTCCTTGCAGAAGCCGTTGACGATCATCGAGACCGCGTCCTCGGCCGACAAACCGCGCTGCATCGCGTAGAAGAGCTGGTCCTCGCCGATGCGCGAGGTGGTCGCCTCGTGCTCGACGTGCGCGGTGGGGTTGCGCGTCTCGATGGTAGGGA
>DATGRE010000247.1:0-4086 GCA_035303885.1 Zeimonas sp.
GAGCGACGACGGCGGGAGCGACGACGGCGACGACGACGACGACGACGACGATGACGATGACGATGACGATGACGATGACGATGACGATGACGATGACGATGACGATGACGATGACGATGACGATGACGACGATGACGACGACGACGACGACGACGACGAGGAGCTGCGCGTAGGCGAGGAAGAGGAGAAGGCGCTCGCCCCGCGCTCGTTCCGGAGCGCGCACGGATGACCGAGCCGGCCAAGCCCGCACGGCGCGACGCTTCGCCGCGCGCGAGCGGCGCGGCCGGGCGCAGGGCTTCCGGCGGAACGCCGCCGAAGAGCGCGCGCCGTCGCGCGCGCGAGCTCGCGCTGCAGGGGCTGTACCAGTGGCTGCTGTCGGGCGAGGACTCCGGCGCGATCCACGCGCATCTGACCGAGACGCCCGGCTTCGAGAAGGCCGACCAGGAACATCTCGACGCGCTGCTGCACGGCACGATCCGCGCCGCGCAGGAGCTCGACGCGCAGATCGAGCCGCACCTCGACCGTCGCATCGCCGAGCTCAGTCCCGTCGAGCACGCGGTGCTGATGCTCGCCACCTTCGAGCTGCTTCGCATGCCGGAGATTCCGTATCGTGTGGTGCTCAACGAAGCGGTGGAGATCGCCAAGGCCTACGGCGGGCCCGACGGGTTCAAGTACGTCAACGGTGTGCTCGACCGTGTCGCCGCCCGCCTGCGGCCGCTCGAGTTCGGCAGCGGAACCCAGAACGCGTGATCGGTGAGTTCGAGCTGATCCGCCGCCATTTCGACCGCGGCCCCGCGCGCGATGCGCGGCTCGGCGTCGGCGACGACTGCGCGCTGCTCGCGCCCCTCGATCCGCACTCCGTGCTCGCGATCTCCACCGACCTGCTGCTCGAAGGGCGTCATTTCTTCGCCGACGTCGATCCGGCGTCGCTCGGCCACAAGTCCCTCGCGGTGAACCTCTCCGATCTCGCGGCGATGGGCGCGCGCCCGCGTGCGTTCACGCTGGCGATCGGCCTGCCCGAGGTCGACGAGCGCTGGCTCGCGGCGTTCTGCGAAGGGATGTTCGCGCTCGCCGACCGTCACCGATGCGAGCTGATCGGCGGCGACACGACGCGCGGCCCGCGCACGGTCTGCGTCACCGTGTTCGGCGAGGTGCCCGAAGACGCGGCGCTTCGTCGCGACCACGCGCAGCCGGAGGACGATCTCTGGGTCTCGGGCGCACTCGGCGCGGCCGCCTTCGCGGTGCGCGAGCGGCGCGCGAAGCGCCCGCTCGCCGCCGACGACGCGGCGGCTCGCCGGCTCGACCGGCCCGAGCCGCGCGTCGCGCTCGGCCTCGCGCTGCGTCACCTGGCACGCGCGGCCATCGATCTCTCCGACGGGTTGCTGGGCGACCTCGCGCACATCACCGAACGTTCGCGCGTCGGTGCGGAGATCGACGCACCCGCCGTCCCCGTCGATGCGCGACTGGCCGGGCTGCCGGAGGCGGAGCGGCTGCATCTGGCGCTGTCGGGCGGCGACGACTACGAATTGCTGTTCAGCGCCGCGCCGGAGAACCGCACGGCGATCGCCGCCGTCGGGGCGCGGCTCGACGTGCCGCTCGCGCGCATCGGCCGCGTCGTCTGCGGATCGGAGATCCGCGTGCGCGACGCGCGCGGGCGTCCGCTGCCCGTCGAGGCTCGTGGATTCGACCACTTCGCGTAGGCGCGCGCCGGTGCGCGTCCCCGTGCGGGCCGATTCGCGCTTCATGCGCGTGCGCCTGTCGCGCTGGATCGCGATGGGCTTCGGCAGCGGCCTGTCGCCCATCGCGCCGGGCACCGTCGGTACGTTGTGGGCGTGGCTGGCTTTCGCCGTGCTCGAGCGCTGGATCGCGCCGGCGGGCTGGGTGGCGATCGTCGTCGCCGGGTTCGCGATCGGGATCTGGGCGTGCACGCGCACCGCGCGCGATCTCGGCGTGCCCGATCACGGCGCGATCGTCTGGGACGAGATCGTCGCGTTCTGGCTCGTGCTGCTCTTCGTTCCCGCCGGCTTCGGCGATCGCCTCGGCGCGTTTCTCGTGTTCCGCTTCTTCGACGTCGTCAAGCCGCCGCCGATCCGGCACTTCGAGCGGACCCTGAAGGACGGGCTCGGTATCATGTTCGACGACCTGCTCGCCGCGTTCTATACGCTGCTGCTGTTCGCGTTCTGGTATCGCTGAACGTCGCCCGCACCGGGCCCGCCGCGCAACGGAGACGAACTTGGATTCCCCGAACGGACACCCGGACGCCATGCGCCGCTGGAGCGAGGTGGTCGAAGCCGCCGTCGCGCTCGGCCGTGCGCTCGAGGCGCGCGGCTGGATGATCGCCACCGCCGAATCCTGCACCGGAGGGTCGATCGCGCGTGCGCTCACCGAGGTCGGCGGCTCGAGCGCCTGGTTCGAGCGCGGCTTCGTCACCTATGCCGACGCGGCGAAGACCGATCTGCTCGAGGTGCCGGTCGAAGTGCTCGCCGCGTGCGGCGCGGTCAGCGAGGCGGTGGCCGCGCGCATGGCCGAGGGGGCGCTCAAGCACAGCCGCGCGCAGTTCGCGCTGTCGGTCACCGGCATCGCCGGCCCCGGCGGAGCCACGCCCGACAAGCCGGTGGGCACGGTCTGCTTCGGTTGGGCGTCGATCGGCGAAACGCCGAAGACGGCCACCGTCCACATCGCCGGCGATCGCGCCGCCGTGCGCGACGCGGCCGCGCTGCACGCGTTGCGCGGCGCGCTCGAATGCCTTTCGGACGAGCGGACTACAACGCTCAGCTGATTGTTTATACAGTAGTTTCGTGCCATACTCCGGGCCATTCCTCCCGCTCCCGGACGAGGCCAAGCCAGATGGAAAAAGTGATCGACATGGACGACGCAAAATCCCGTACCGAACGCGCAAAGGCCCTGTCCGCGGCGCTGGCCCAGATCGAGAAGCAGTTCGGCAAGGGGTCGGTGATGAAGTTCTCCGACACCGACATCGCGCGCGACATCCAGGTCGTCTCCACCGGCTCGCTCGGTCTCGACATCGCATTGGGTGTCGGCGGCCTGCCGCGCGGTCGGGTCGTCGAAATCTACGGTCCCGAGTCGTCGGGCAAGACGACGCTCACGCTGCAGGTCATCGCCGAGATGCAGAAGCTCGGCGGCACCTGTGCGTTCATCGACGCCGAGCACGCGCTCGACGTGCAGTACGCGGCCCGGCTCGGCGTCAATCTCGAAGAGCTGCTGATCTCGCAGCCCGACACCGGCGAGCAGGCGCTCGAGATCACCGATGCGCTCGTGCGATCGGGCTCGGTCGACCTCATCGTCATCGACTCCGTGGCCGCGCTCACGCCGAAAGCGGAGATCGAAGGCGAGATGGGCGACTCGCTTCCGGGCCTGCAGGCGCGACTGATGTCGCAGGCACTGCGCAAGCTCACCGGCACCATCAGCCGCACGAACACCACTGTCATCTTCATCAACCAGATCCGGATGAAGATCGGCGTGATGTTCGGCAACCCCGAAACCACCACCGGCGGCAACGCGCTGAAGTTCTACGCGTCGGTGCGGCTCGACATCCGGCGCACCGGCTCGATCAAGAAAGGCGACGAGGTCATCGGCAACGAAACGCGCGTGAAGGTCGTCAAGAACAAGGTCGCCCCACCGTTCAAGACGGCCGAGTTCGACATCCTGTACGGCGAGGGCACGTCGCGCGAAGGCGAGCTCCTCGATCTCGGCGCCTCGTCCGGCGTCGTCGACAAGAGCGGCGCCTGGTACAGCTACAGCGGCAACCGCATCGGCCAGGGCAAGGACAACGCGCGCGAATACCTGCGCGAAAACCCCGAGCTCGCACTCGAGATCGAGAACAAGGTACGCGCGCACTTCGGCGTTGCACCGCGCGGCACCGCCGCCCAGGAGGCCGCCGCGTAGCGGGCGTTCACCCGATCGGCGCATGCCTCGCCCGCGCCCCGAGCCCACCCTGAAAGCGCGCGCGCTGCGCGCGCTCGCCCGCCGCGAACACAGCCGCGTCGAACTGGAACGAAAGCTCGCCCCCCACGCCGAAAGCAGCGAGCAGCTCGAAGCGTTGCTCGACCGCCTCGCCGAAACCGG
>DATGRE010000248.1:0-2327 GCA_035303885.1 Zeimonas sp.
CGGCCGGACGCTCCGCTGACGGAACGCCCTTCGAGGCCGAGCTGCTGTGTTCGGCCGACCGGCTCGCGTTCCCGGTGCGCGACGGCATTCCCGTGATGCTCGAGTCGGAGGCGCGCCGCGTCGAACCCGATTTCGGCGACACGGCGCCGGGCGTCGCGCCCGGTCCTGCCGAGCCGTGAGCGAACCGGGGCAGCGCACGGCGCACGAACGCGAAGACGAGCCGTTTCCGGACTTCGTCGCGCTGATCCCCGCCCGCCTCGCGTCGACGCGACTGCCCGACAAGCCGCTGGCCGATCTCGGCGGACGGCCGATGGTCGTGCGCGTGGCCGAGCGCGCACGAGCCGCCGGCGCGCAGCGGGTCGTCGTCGCCACCGACGCGCAACGCATCGCCGACGCCGTGCGCGACGCCGGCTTCGAAGCGATCGCGACACGCGCCGACCACCCGTCGGGTACCGACCGGCTCGCCGAAGCCGCCGCCCTGCTCGGGCTGGAGGACGACCGCATCGTCGTGAACGTGCAGGGCGACGAGCCGTTGATCGATCCGCTGCTGGTGCGCAGCGTCGCGCGCCGCCTCGCGGGCTCGACGGATTGCGCGATCGCCACTGCCGCGCATCCGCTCGACGACGTCGCCGCATGGCTCGATCCGAACGTGGTCAAGCTCGTCTGCGACCGGGCGATGCGCGCGCTCTACTTCACGCGCGCACCGATCCCCTTCGCCCGCGACGAGTTGCAGGGCTTCCCGGCGCGGCTGCCGCACACGCTGCCGCGCGCCTTCGCCGCGGGCCGCCCGCTGCGCCACGTCGGCCTGTACGCCTATCGCGTGTCGTATCTGCACGCGCACGTCGCGCTCGCGCCCTCGCCGCTCGAAGCGATCGAGTCGCTCGAGCAACTGCGCGCGCTGTGGCACGGCTACCGGATCGCGGTGCACCTGGCCGAGCGTGCGGGGGAGGCGGGCGTCGATACGCCGGCCGACCTCGAACGGGTGCGCGCACACTGGACGCGCAACGGCTGAGAAGTCGTGGCACGCCGCGCCCGCGTTCGCGCAGGCATCGACCTTGCTCGTCTCGCTGCCCGACGAACGCGGCGCGGTGTCGTAGCCCAAGAGGGCGTCGCTGCGCCGGCCTGCATCGGATCCGCCTGCCGTCCGCTTCGCCCATCGTGCCTGCGCATCCGCCAGCCCCCCGGGCCTTCGCCGCCGCGGCGATCGCGACCACGGCCCTGCTCGGCCCCGCAGCGGCCGATGCGCACGCGCCGGGCGCCGGAGCCGGCCATTCCGTGCCATGGCCGTTCGAGCCATGGCTGCTCGCGCTGCTCGCCGCCAGCCTGGGGCTCTACACCCTCGGAGCCCTGCGTCTTTGGCGTCATGCAGGCCTGGGACGCGGAATCCGTCTCGCGCACGCCGGGGCCTTCGCCGCCGGCTGGCTCGCCGTGGCGATCGCGCTCGCCTCGCCGCTCGACCCGCTCGGCGAGCGCCGGTTCAGCGCCCACATGGTGCAGCACGAGCTGCTGATGCTCGTCGCCGCACCGCTGTTCGTGGTCGCGCGCCCGCTCTCCGCCTGGACCTGGGCATTGCCGGCACCTTCGCGGCGCGGGGTGGGCGGCGCGCTGCGCGCACCCGGCTGGCGGCGCGTCTGGGGCGCGCTGCGATCGCCGCTCGGCGCGTGGCTGCTGCACGCCGCGGCACTCTGGGGCTGGCACACACCGGCGCTCTTCTCGCTCGCGTTGCGCGATCCGCTCGTGCACACGCTGCAGCACGCGAGCTTCCTCGGCACCGGGCTGCTGTTCTGGTGGGCCGTGCTCGGTTCGCACGCACGGGCCCGCGCCGGGGTCGCGCTGGTCTCGCTGTTCACGACGATGGTCCACGCGACCGTGCTCGGTGCGTTGATCACACTGTCGCCGCAGCCCTGGTATCCCGAGTATGCGGCGACGGGCGCCGCGCCCGGCTTCGATGCGCTCGCCGATCAGCAGCTCGGCGGCCTGCTGATGTGGGTTCCGGGCGGACTCGCCTATCTCGCGGTCGGACTGTGGCTCGCCGCGCACTGGCTCGGACCCGACGAAGCGCCGGGCACCGGTCTGGCGCCGGCGCAGGAGCCCGCCGCGCCGGAAGTCAGAATCGCCGGCCGATGACGCGCCTGATCCACCGATTCCTCCGTCGCATACCTGCCTGGCGCGTGCAGCGCAAGCGTCGTTCCCGCAACAGCCCGGAGACACGCGAATTGACCGACCCTTGATTCTCCGGGTACGCTTTCAGGCTTTGCGGGCGGCAGGCACTCTATATGCGTCTGATCCTTCTCGGCGCGCCCGGAGCGGGCAAAGGCACGCAGGCC
>DATGRE010000249.1:0-3985 GCA_035303885.1 Zeimonas sp.
GACCCAGACGCCGTCGCCCTTCGCGACGATGATCGGCGGCTGCTCCTGCATCTGGCGCGGGTGCGCCATCGGATGCAGCATGAATCGCGCGTTGTGCCCGCGCAGCGTGTCTGCGTCGCTCATACGGATCTCCCGGGAACCGCACCCTCGATGCCGAGCGCCTCCCGCACGCGCGCGAAGCTTCCGTCCGGGTCGGCCACGTCGAAGAACATCGCGGGCATGCCGGCGGCGCGCGCGCCGTCGACGTTGCGTTGCTGGTCGTCGACGAACAGCGCGCGCTCTGCGCGCACCCCGAGCGCGTCGAGCGCCGCGCGATACGCTCGCGGATCGGGCTTCAGCACGCCGGTGTGCGTCGCGTCGACGAGCACGTCGACCTCGCGCAGCAGGTCGAGCCGGTCCATGAAGGGACGGCCCCAGAACAGTTCGAGTTCGTTCGACACGATCCCCACGCGCAGGCCGGCGGCATGCGCCGCCGCGACGGTGCGGCGCGCCGAGTCGCGCACCGCGCGATCCGGGGATCGGATCCGGATCGCCCTGAAGTAGTCCAGCGGGGTCCAGTCCTCGTGGCCGAGCATCCGTCCGACTTCGGCGGCGCGCAGCGCCCAGTAGTCGCGCTCGCTGATCTTCCCCTGCATCATGCTTTGCCAGAGCGGATCCGTCGACGGGTCGACCGGGCCGGACCAGTCGAGCGAACCGCCGGGAAGCCCCAGCAGCGTCTCGATCTCGCGCTGTCGCTCGAACGCCGAGATCGTGATCACGCTGCCGAAATCGAGCAGCAGCGCGTCGAACAGGCGCTGGCCGGCACACCGGGTCGGCGCATCGGGGGCATTCATGGCAACCTCGCTCCATAGCGCAGCGCGTATCGAACCGGATCCCAGCGCGGCGGGTCGACGAAGCCCTGTCCGGCGGCAGTGACCGGTCGTGCCTGCACCAGGACGATCGTGTCGCCTTCGCGGCGGCCGCGCTGCAGCACCCACTCGACGTCGACCGGATGGCCGTAGTGCGCTTCGACCGCGACGGCACTGCGCGCGATGGCCACCAACTCGTCGTCGTCGAGCACTCGCGCACGCGCGAACGCAGCGGGCATCGGGCGCTCGACGACCGCACCGTGCCGATAGTCCATCACCGACACCACGGTCTTGTCGGCGGTCCTGTACTCGAGCAGGCCCAGTCCGTCCTTGTCGAGTTCGGCGTGGTCCGGAACCACGAGTCCGCCCACCACGGCTTCGCCGTAGCCCCACGAGCCCTCGACAACGACGCGGTCGCGACGGCCGGTCAACGGATGCACCGAGAATGCGACGCCGGCCGCACGGGCCCGGACCAGTTCGAGCACGCCCACCGCCATCGGCATGGCGTCGTGGCCGAGCCCGGACCGAACCCGGTAGCCAATCGCGCGCGCCGAGAACAGGCTCGACCAGGCCAGCCGGATGCAATCGTTCACGGCTTCGACGCCGGATACGCCGAGATAGGTCTCGTACTGGCCGGCAAAGCTGTGGTCGGCAGCATCCTCGCCGACCGCCGAACTGCGCACGGCCACGGGCTTGTCGACTTCGCGGACCTCGAAGCACAGCGCGTCGTAGGCCTGCTCGAATCGCGCGCGCATCGCAGCGGGCAGCGGCTGGGATGCGAAGCGCGCGCGAATCCGCGACGCCACGGTCTCGAACGCCTCGGGATCGCCGCCGTCGTCGATGCCGGCGAGGTCGGCCGCGATCGCGCGCTCGAGCCCGGTCTCGCGCACGAAGTCCCGATAGGCGTCGACCGTGACGGCGTACCCGGTCGGCACCTGGAAACCGGCGCGCCCGAGTTCGGCCAGTCGCGCCAGTTTCGGTCCGACGCGCGCCACGTCCTGTGCGCACGGTCCGGCCATCGCGACGATCCACGGATCGGGGTGGTCCGCAGCCATCGTTCAGGCACCCTTGAGCACGGTGACGGTGCCGTGGCTGCCGTCGACGTCGACCAGGTCGCCGTCCGCGATCACGCGGGTGGCGACCGCGGTACCGACGACGCACGGCACCCGGTATTCGCGACTGATGATCGACGCGTGAGCGAGCGTTCCGCCCTGGTCGCAGACGCAGGCCGCGATCTTGGTGAACGCCGGCGTCCAGCTCGGCGAGGTGCCCTCGCAGACCAGCACCTCGCCGGCCTCGACACGGTGCAGCTCCTGCGGGCCGTGCAGCACCCGCGCTCTCCCCTGTGCCCGCCCCGGCGCTGCGCCGAGTCCGCGCAGGCTCTCGCCAGGCGCCGCGCCCAGCCGGACCGCGGCGAGGAAGTCGTCGGTCACGCCGTCGATCTCGATCAGGATCGGATCGTTGATCGTCTCGGGCGCGGCACCCAGGTATTTCGGCATGTCCTTTCGCCGTGCGCGCCAGCGTGCGTGATAGGCCCGCCGCGCATCGATCAGCGGCTCGAACTCCGCGATCGGCCGTTCGCCGCGCGCCACCTGGACGAGTTCAGGATAGAACAGGAAGAACACGTCGTCGGAGGTCCGCGCGCCCGCCGCGGCGCCGGTCGCGAGCGCGGCGCGCCTGAGCGGGATCGTGGCCCGCAGGTCGATGTAGTGGTTGTGGTCCTCGTTCCACCAGACGAAGTTCGCCCTTTCGCAGCTTTCCAGACCGGCATCGAAGGCGGCGCGCTCGGCGCGGGTGAGCCGCGAGCGCGCGTCGGCGATCGCCACCGCGCGCTCGGCGCGCGCCGCGGCGGTGCCGGCGTCGAAGTCATGGCCGCCGGAGGTGTCGAGCACGAAGGTGCGCAGGTTCCCCAATGGCGTGGTCGGGTCTTCGCGCCAACAGGGCAATCGCGGATCCGCCATGCCGTCGGTTCGCCACCCCCATTCGTCCAGGAATGCGTCGAAGCGTGCAAGCCAGGCGGCGCCCGCCGTTCCTGCCCGCGACAACGCGGGCGCGATCGCCTCGGGCGGGTTGTCCCGGAAGATCGTTGCCAGCGGCGACTCGCGCAATTCGCGTGCGAAGGCCCACAGCGCGCGGTCGCTGCGCGTCATCAGCGTCTCGTACCCCTGAAGGAAGCGCGGCACCTGCGCGCGAGCGATGCCGAGCTCGGCGCACAGCCCGTAGAAGCCCGCCTGGTTCAGCAGCAACGGATACATCAGTGCCCAGTGCACCTGCCACGCACTGCGCTGGAAGGCGCGCGCTCGCTCTAGGTAGGCGGTCAGCGCGCCGGGCGCATCGCCACGCGGATCGTGTCGCTCGAGCTGGCGGGCGGCATCGTCGAGCTCGCGCGCGGCCCCCTCCCACATCGCCGGGAAGCGCCCGAGGAACTCCGGAAGGCTGCGGCTCAGCGCGGCGGCGCGCTCGCGCGCCTCGTCGGCCGACGGCTGCTCGATCTCGGTGAAGTAGACGTGCGTACCCGCGCAACGCACGGTCAGTCCGTTCGACGTCGGCAGCGGCACGCGGCTGGCGGCCTCCTGCGTCGCCCACGCGAAGCAATCGTCGAGATAGCACATCCCCAGTGGCGTGACGCCGTCCGGAAAGCGGTATTCGAGCAGCCAGAAACGCTCGAGGTCGGCAGGTCGAAGGGGCGCCACCCGCTCGTGACGAACCATGTCCGGCCGGTGCGCCTGCGCGGCGCCCGGGTAGCCCGGGTCGTCGAGGATCTGCTGCAGCAGCTCAGTTGGCATCGGTCGCGTCGGGGGTCGGGTCGCGGCGGGCAGTGTGCAGCAGCGAGGATTGGTTGTCAACGAAACCAATCAAGCGATGCGACAGCGACGAAGAGCCGGCGCCGCACGGGCCGAGGACGACCGGTTTCCTCAGGGCACTGGCTTCGCGCCGACCGCGCGTCGCTGTCCCGACAATTTGTTGCATTCACAACGTTCAGGTGGTAGAAAGACGGCGTGACCTCGACCGGATATCCCGCTCCCGAGCTGTACATCGACGGCAGCTGGCTCGCATCGACGGCGGCGGGCACGGCCCCGGTCGAGAATCCCGCCACCGGAGGGATCATCGGTCACCTGCCCCTCGCCGGTGACGCC
>DATGRE010000250.1:0-8960 GCA_035303885.1 Zeimonas sp.
CGCGCACCGGCGCCTTCTTCAGCGGATGCACCCGCGGCGGCTGGACGTCCAGCGGATGGTCCCCGCCGAGGCGTCCCCTGCCGTCGATCGGTTCGCCCAGCCCGTTGACGATGCGACCCAGCCACGACTCCCCGATGCTCAGATCCGATCGCTCGGCGACCGGCAGGACGCGCGCACCGGCGCTCAGGCCCACCGGCTTCTTGAACGGCATCAGGAACGAGGTCTTCTCGCGAAAGCCCACGACCTGCGCTTCGAGCCAGCCGCCCTCGGCCATCTCGACCTGGCAGCGCTGGCCGGTATGGAAGGCGTAGCCCACGCTCTCGAGCAACAGGCCCGAGGCGCCGACGAGGCGGCCGGTCGGTGTCGCCACCGGCACCGCGTCGAGCTCGAGTCGTCGCAGCGCGTCGGCAATCATGCGGCCAACTCCTCGTCCTCCCGCTCGGCCGGCACCGTGACACCGGCGAGGACGGGACGATCGGCGCCGGCTTCGTCGACGTCGGTCGACGCCTGCGGTTCCGCGCACGCCTCCATCAGCTGCTTGTCGACCTGCTCCATGCAGGCGGCGAGCCGCTGGTTGCAGCCGGCGTCGACTTCGTGATCGCCGGCTCGCACACGACATTCGCCCGAAGCGAGGCGCGGATCCGCCAACAGCGTCCAGCGTCGGAACCGCTTCGGATCCAGCTCGCGGATGCGCCGAAGATCATCGACGTTCAGGTGTACTTCGATGCCCCCCTCGGTCACCGGCGGCATCGATGCCAGCGTCTCGTCCACCAGTGCGAGCAGCTGCACCGGCTGCAGGGTCAGCTCGCAGCGGATGACCTGACGCGCGACGCGCGCCACCAGGTCGACCACCTCGCGGCGCTTGGCCGACTGCACGTCGGCCAGCAGGCGCTCGAGCTGCTCGAGCACCGTCTCGAGCGGACGCGCGACGTTCTCGAAGGCCGCCAGCGTCTCCTGTCGCGCCTGCTCGCGCCCCTGCTGCAGGCCTTGCGAGAGCCCCTCGGCGAAGCCTTCGGCGTGTCCGTCGGTGAGTCCACGCGCATGACCTTCGCGATAGCCCAGCTCCTGGCCCTGCCGAAAGCCCTCGGCCAGCGACTCCTGCCAATGCTCGGCGCCGCCGGACCGGCGCGGCGCCAGCAACAGCGTCTGCGACAGCGGCGGGAACCGATGAGGGCGATAGCTCCTCATTCGACAGTCGCCTCCGCGAAGAGCTGCAGCTCGATCTCGCCTTCGTCGACCAGCGCCTTGACATTGGCCATGATCTCGCGGCGCGCCTGCTCGATGCGGCTCATCGGCACCGGACCGGCACGGCGCATCATGTCCTCGAAGGCCTGCGCCTGGCGGCGCGGCATCGCCTGAAGCACGGCGCGGCGCACCGACGGCTCGGCACCCTTCAGCGCGACCGCCCATTGCTCGAGCGGCACCGCCTCGATGATGCGCAACATCACCGCCTCGGTCTGGCGAGACAGGATGAAGAAGTCGTACATGCTCAGCTCGATCTCGGAGACGATCGCCGGGTCGTGGACGCGCAGCTGCTCCACGAGCTGGGCGCGGTCGCCCTGCACGCGGTTCAGGATCTCGGCGGCCTGACGCACACCCTCGACGCTGGCACTCTGCGTACCGAAGCGTTCGAGACAGCGACTGACCAGCTCGTCGAGCTCGAGCAGCAGCTCGTGATCGATCTCCGACAGGCGCGCCACGTTGAGCAGAATCAGCTCGCGTCCTTCCGCGGGCAGCGCCTCGATGACGGCACCGGCCAGCGCGGGCGGAAGGAAGGCGAGGAACAGCGCCTGCATCCGGACGTGCTCGTCGACGATGTGGTCGGCGAGCCATTTGGGCGAGGCCCATTGCAGCCGCGCCATCTTCGGACGGATCGCGTCGCCGTAGATGCTGTTGAGCACGCTGCCCGCGATGTCGGTGCCGAGCGCCAGATCGAGCGAGCGCTTCAGGTACGTGCGCGAGGCGCCGTGCACGCCGCTCTGCTCGCGATAGTCGTCGAAGAACTTCTGCATCGCGGTCTTGACCGACTCGACCTTGATGCCGCTCATGCGCGACATCACCTGCGTGACCTCGAGCAGCTCCTCGCGCGACAGGCAGCGCAGCACGGCCGCCGCCGGCTCCTCACCCATGCTGAGCAGCACGATGGCGGCCTGCTCGAGCGGCCCATGCGTCGGTACGAGACTGCTATTCGCTTCGGCCATGCTTCTGTACCCATTGCTTGACGACTTCGGCCACGCGTTCCGGCTCCTTGCCGGCAAGCACCTTCAGGTGATCGACCATCACGTCCACCGGCGAGCCGGGCGGCGGCAGGTCGTAGTTCTCGAGCAGCGGCACCACCGGCATCTGCGGCCGCTGGTCCGGCAGCGCATTCGGCAGCGCCAGCGAAGCGGCTTCGGGCGCCGGAGCGGGCAGCGGATGCGCGCCGGCCCCGCTCGCCGCACCCGCGGCGGCAGCCGCCAGCGGCGGCGCCTGCAGCGAAGACGCCAGGCTGCGCTGCGCGAGCCTGAGCAGCGGACGAACGACGAGCAGGTAACCCAGCAGAACGGCCAGCGCGGACGCGACCCATTCGCCGATCTCGATGAGGTTGTCGCGCTCCTTCCACCACTCCACGGCCGGAGGGGGCGCCGGGAAGGCCATCGAGGAGACGACGAGCTCGTCGCCTCGTTCCGCGCTGATGCCCAGGCCGTTGCGCAGCACGCGCTCGATGTTGGCGATCTCGCCGGGCGTCCAGCCGGTTTCCGGCGCCGGCGCGACCGCGCTGTTGAGCACCACGGCCACGCTCAGCCTTTCCAGGCGGCCGCGGCTGCGCTTGATCTGGGTGATGCTGCGGTCGTAGGCGAACTGCCGCGTAGCGGCGCTCTTCTGCGCGCTGTTGCCCTCGGGCGGCGATTCCTCGGCCTTGGCCGCCGCCACCGGACGGTTGCTGAGCGAACCCGGGACGCCGAGCGCCAGCTGGTTGCGGTCCTGCTCCTCGCGCATCGCCTCGCTGGTGACCCTCGGCGCTTCGCCGAACTTTTCGTGCGTTTCCTCGATGCGATCGTTGTCGACCTCGGCGGTCACGCTGACCCGGAAGTTGTCCCGGCCGAGCACCGGCGCCAGCAGCTCGTCGACGTTGCGCCGGACCTCGTCCTGATAGCGCCGTGCCGCCTCGCCGCCCTCGTTGGCGAGAAATCCTTCGGACAGATCGACCCGAGCCGACAGCAGATTGCCGGCCTGATCGACGAGGTTGACCCGTTGCGGGCTCAGGCTGGCTACGCTGCCGGCCACGAGGTTGATCGTCGCGGCGATCTGCTCCGGCGTCAGTTGGCGCCCGGGCTTGAGCGAGACGATCACCGAGGCGGAACTCTGCGCACCGTCGCCGGCGACGAAGGAGCTCGACTTGGCGATCGACAGATGCACGCGAGCCGAATCGACGGCATCCATCGTGCGGATGCTGCGCGCCAGTTCGCCTTCGAGCCCGCGGCGAAAGCGCACGTCCTGGACGAACTGGCTCACGCCAAGCGGATCGTTGCGATCCATCAACTCCAGACCGTCGGGCAGCTTTGCGACGACGCCCTTCGCGGCCAGCAGCATGCGCGCCTTGCCGAGCGCGGATCCGGGCACGAGCACCTGGCCGCTGTCGGGATGAATGCGATAGGGAATGCGCTCGGCGTCGAGCACGGCCAGCATGTCGCTGATCGCGACCGTCTCGCGCGCACCGAACACCGGCTTGTAATTGGACTCGTCGCGCCACAGGTACATCAGCACGAGCGCCGTGATGCCGATCGCCAGCACCGTGAGCGGCACCAGGTTCTTCAGCAACCCCGGCGGCACCAGCGCCGCGTCGGCAGAGCGCGAGCGCAGGCGCTCGAGTCCGGACCTCAGGACGGAAATCACGAGTGCAGCGGAGAGTGCTTTACAACGGGAGCTTGATCAGCTCGTCGACCGCAGCCACGATCTTGTTGCGGACCTGCATCAGCATCGAGAACGAGAGGCTGGCCTCCTGGCTCGCAAGCATCGCGCCGACGAGGTCGTCGCTGCGACCCGCGTCCACGTCGTCCATCTTCGCCGCCGCCAGGCGGTCCTGCTCGTTCACGCTGCGCAGCGCGCCGACCATGTACGCACCGAAGCCCGATGCGTTCTTGGGAAGAGATGCGCTCGTCTCGCCGGTTGCCGCGGCGATCCGCGAAAGCGCCTGGGCATCGGCCGCGATTTCGGCAAGGTGCGAGCCGATGCTCGCGTGGAAATTGTTTCCCATCGATCCGCCTTCTCGTTGTTCCTGCATGGACCGCGCTGCCGACGCGCCGACCACACCTCGCTCATATCGGCCGGTCCCTGTAAACCTTGAAAGCCAACCTCCGAAAGGAAGCTCTCGCAGGAACCGGCGCACCGGACGCTTCACCGCCTCGGCGAACGAGATCGCGCACGGGCGCGATCCTGCTCGTGCAGGCCACGGGAACGAAAAGGAAGGGAGCAGAAGTCCGAAGGAAACCGCGCGCGATCCGGCTTCGCAGGCGAAGCCCTCGCATGGAGACTGGCGGTCCCGCTATCATGGGCACGAGGCCCTTAGACCGGAGACTTTGCGACCCCGCCTTTCGGTCGGGTGTGCCTTTGACAGTGAGTAGCAGCGACACCATCATACGACGCTGCAGACGATGCGGCTCGTTCGTAAGTTGCGTACACGTGATGTTCTTCACGAACGAGAGCACATTCTCCGCTCCATGCCACGCACGCCCGCGCAACGCCGAATTCCGCACGCCGAGCCGATCGATCCGGACGTCGACCTCGAACCACATCGGTTGATGGCACCCGAGCAAGTGCGGGCCGAGCTCGAGACGCTGGCCGCGGACGGAACGACGCTGACGGCCTACCCGCAGGGCCTCCACACCTTCTACCTGTGCCGTGTGCGCAGCCTCGACGCACAGCCGCGCCCGATGACGCTCGAGGCGCTGTCCACGCAAGCGCCCGCGAACGCGCGCACGCTGTTCGTCGCCACGCGGCCGGATGCGAGGATCCAGTTCGCGCTCGACACGGAATGGTCTGCCGACGACGGGCACCAGAGCTGCCTGCGCGCCGAGCTGCCGGTGGAGCTCGTCCGCCTGCAGCAGCGCGCATTCGAGCGCTTCGAAGCACCGCTCGGGCAGAGCTACAGTGCCGAGTTCGCGCTAGACGGTCAGCGCCGGCAGCTGCGCATCTCCGACCTGTCGCTCGGCGGCGTCGGTCTACATGGGTCGCCGCACGAAGTCCGCAGCCTGCGCGTCGGCACGCGTCTTCGGCGCGCGCACCTCGAGCTCACGCAGGGCCAGGCGCTGCTGGCCGATCTCGAGGTGCAGGTGCGCCGACCCTTCCGGTCGTACCTGCTTGGCGAACAGGTGCACGTCGGCTGCCGCTTCGTCGAGATGCCGGCGTCGCTGCGCACGGCACTCGAACGCGCGATCGA
Organism: Zeimonas sp.; assembly: GCA_035303885.1. GTDB lineage: Bacteria > Pseudomonadota > Gammaproteobacteria > Burkholderiales > Burkholderiaceae_E > Zeimonas. Next base: position 5,420 of record DATGRE010000250.1, read on the forward strand.
CGTGCTGCGCCGCTGATCCCGCTGCAAGTCGGCGATGGCGCACGGAATGCGAAGCGAACACTCCCCGTGCGGATTTCGCCTTGGCCCCTATCATCGGCCGACGACACCGCGACGGAGCTCGCTTGCAGCGATCCACCGATTCCCCGCGCGAGCGCCTCGACGGCGTCGCGCGCATCGCCGTCGTGCGTCCGAGCGCGATCGGCGATTTCGCCTTCGCACTGCCCGCGCTCGCGGCGATCCGCGCCGCCTATCCGCATGCGCACATCGTCTATCTCGGCCGGCGCTGGCATCGCGAGTTCCTCGACGGCCGCCCGGGGCCGATCGACGAGACGCTCGAGCTACCGTCGATCCCGGGCGTCGGCGCACCGCCCGGCGCCGCATGCGACCCGGAGCGCATCGACGCCTTCGTCGAGACGATGCAGGCGCGCCGCTTCGACCTCGCGTTGCAGTGGTACGGCGGGGGCGGCTACGCGAACCCCTTCGTGCGCCGGCTCGGGGCGCGCTGCACCGCAGGCCTGCGCGCCGAAGGCGCCGCGCCGCTCGACCGCTGGCTCGCCTACGAACCCTGGCGCAACGAACGGCTGCGGCTGCTCGAAGCGGCGGCGCTGGTCGGTGCGCCGCCCACCGATCTGGCTCCGCGACTCGCCGTGACCGCGAGCGACCGACGACGGCTGCGCGAACGCTGGACGGCGCCCGATGCGCCGCTGGCGGTGCTGCAACCGGGTGCGACTGATGCACGACGGCGCTGGCCGGCCGAACGCTTCGCCGCCGTGGGCGATGCGCTTGCCGAGGCCGGAGCCGCGGTCGCGGTCAACGGTGCGGCCGGCGAATCGACGCTCGTCGCGCAGGTGATCGCCGCGATGCGCACGCCGGCGACCAACCTGTACGACCTTCCGCTGCCGGCGCTCGCCGCGCTGCTCGAGCGCGCGAGCGTGCTCGTGTCGAACGACACCGGCCCACTGCATCTGGCGCACGCGATCGGCACGCCGAGCGTGGGCGTCTTCTGGCTGCCGAACCTGCTCTCGGGGCAGCCGCTGTTCGTCGCCGAACTGCGCTTCGCGTTCTCGACGCAGACCGATTGTCCGATCTGCGGCGTGCGCAACATGCGGACCCGCTGCGAGCACGACGCGAGCTACGTCGACCAGGTGACGCTCGACGAGGTGCGCGCGCTCGCGCTCGAACGATTCACGAACGGCCGGCCCGCATCGGAACGAGCGCCTGCGCCCACTTGAGCAGCTCGTCGAGCAGCGCCGCCGCGGCCTGGTCGATCGACTCGGAGGCGCGCAGCCGGCCGTGCTCGACATGCCGGGCGACGTACGGGATCATCACCCCTTCGACCATCGGCATCATCTTCAGCGTCGTCGCCTGCAGCTTCGCCTGCTGCACGGCGCGCAACCCGCCCGAGATGCCGCCGTAGCTGACGAACCCGCACGGCTTGTAGTTCCATTCGCGATAGACGAAGTCGAGCGCGTTGACATAGGCCGGAGGCGGCGAGTAGTTGTACTCGGGTAGCACGAAGACGTAGGCGTCGGCCGCCGCCACGCTGGCCGCCCAGCGCTTCGTGTGCTCGTGCTCGTACCGCTGCAGCGTCGGATGCTGGGGTTCGTCGTAGACCGGCAGCGCGAAGTCGGCGAGGTCGACGAGATGGGCATCGAAGCCGGCGTGGCGCTGCGCGCAGTGGTGGAACCACTGTGCCACCGCCGGACCGACCCTTCCCGGACGCGTGCTGCAGATGATCGAATGAAGCCTGGGTTTCATGCCAGCATTGTCCGGCAAGGCAAGCGCCCACCCTGCCTGCGCGGTCTTGACGCGGCGCAAGACGCACGATACGGGCAGCATTAGCCTGCGATGGAACCTGCCCGGCCGACGCGACATGACTGCCCTGCTCACCGATCTCTACCAGCTCTCGATGCTCCAGGCGTACCTCGCGGAACGCATGGAGGAGAACGCCGTATTCGAGCTCTTCGTGCGCAAGCTGCCGCCGACGCGCAACTTCCTCGTCGCCGCCGGCCTCGAACAGGCGCTCGCGTATCTCGAGACGCTGTCGTTCACCGACGACGAGATCCGCTGGATCGAGCAGCAGGGACATTTCTCCGCGCAGCTCGTCGCCTACCTGCGCGAGTTCCGCTTCACCGGCGACGTCGATGCGATGCCCGAAGGCACGGTCTTCTTTCCCGACGAGCCGATCCTGCGCGTGAGCGCGCCGCTGCCGCAGGCGCAGCTCGTCGAGAGCCGACTGCTGAACATCGTCCACCTGCAGACGCTGATCGCCTCGAAGGCGGCGCGCATCGTGCTGCGCGCGCCCGGCCGGCAACTGGTCGACTTCGGCATGCGACGCGCGCACGGCGCCGAAGCGGCGCTGTTCGCGGCACGCGCCGCGTACGTCGCGGGCTTCTCCGGAACGGCGACGACGCTGGCCGGCATGCGGTACGACATCCCGGTATACGGGACGATGGCGCACTCGTTCGTGCAGGTGCACGACAGCGAGCGGCAGGCCTTCGAGGCATTCTGTCGCGCACGCCCGCGAAACCCGGTGCTGCTCGTCGACACCTACGACACCGAGGCGGCCGTGGAGAAGGTCGCGGCGCTGGCGTCGGCGCTCGCGCGCGAAGGCATCCGCATCTCGGCCGTGCGCCTCGACAGCGGCGACCTCGCCGCGCACGCCAAGGCGACGCGGGCGATTCTCGATCGGGCGGGTCTGCACGAGATCGGAATCTTCGCCAGCGGCAACATCGACGAGAACCGCATCGAAGCACTGCTCGCCGCGGGCGCTCCGATCGACGGCTTCGGCGTCGGCACCGCGCTCGACACTTCGAGCGACGCCCCTGCGCTCGACATGGTCTACAAGCTGCAGTCGTATGCGGGCCGGCCGAGGCGCAAGCGCTCGGAGGGCAAGGCGACGTGGCCCGGGGTCAAGCAGGTCTACCGTCATCGCGCCGGCGATGGGCGGCTCGACAGCCACGTCGTGCGCCTGGCCACCGAGCGCTCCGACGGCGAGCCTTTGCTGCGCCCCTGCCTGCGCGCGGGCCGTCGGGTGCTGCCGCAGCCGTCGCTCGGGCAGCTGAGGTCGCATTGCGCCGCCGAGCTGGCAGCGCTGCCCGAGCCGCTGCGAGCGCTCGCGCCGGCCGAAACGCCGTATCGCGCCGCCATCTCGGAGGAGCTGCGCGCACTCGCGCACCGCCTCGATGCGCTCGAGCACTGAAGAGTCGTGAGCGAACCCGCAACGCACGACCCCGGCGCCGACGCCCGCGCGGCGATGCCCGACATCGAAGAGAAGCTGCGGTTCCTGCGATCGCATGCGACGCACGGCTGCGCACCCGGGTCCACGCAGTGGATCGAAACGCACATGTCGTGGGTCGTCATCGTCGGCGACCGCGTGCTGAAGCTGAAGAAGCCGGTGCGCTTCCCCTTTCTCGATTTCACGACGCTCGAAGCGCGCGAGCATCACTGCCGCGAGGAACTGCGCCTGAATCGCCGGCTCGCCCCCGACGTCTACCTGCGCCTCGTTGCGCTGCTCTCGCACGAGGGCGCGCTGCGGCTC
>DATGRE010000251.1:0-6227 GCA_035303885.1 Zeimonas sp.
GAGCGCGCTCTCGAACAGCAGCGAATCCACGCCGTATAGCGCCGCGAGCTTCAGCAGGTTCTCCGGAGGCGATTCGAAGCGGCAGCGCCGGCCGCGTGCGACCGCGCGCCGATCGAGCTCGAGCAGCACGGCGATCAGCGACGAATCGAAGCGCGTGCAGTCGGACAGGTCGAAGCGCGGCTCGGGCGCCTCGAGCCCGCGCGAAGCCTGCTCGACCACCTCGACCGCGTTGTCGAACCGCACTTCCTGCGGCATGCGCCACGCCGGCGAGGCGGGCGCGACCGACGGGGCGGTCCGCGACGACGCCACGCCCTCCACCGTCACGACACCTTGCCGTCGCCGGCCGCGAGCTGGCGGTTCTTCTCCTGAAGGCTGCGGATCAGCCCTTCGACGCCGCCGGCCGCGGTCTCCTGCGCGAACTGCGTTCGATAGGTCTCGACGAGCCAGATCCCGAGCACGTTGACGTCGTAGATCTTCCAGTCGTCGCCCGTCTTGCGCATCCGGTAGTCGAGCTGCGCGGGCTCGCGGCCGGGCTGCAGGACCTCCGAGCGCACGATGACGTCGGTATCGCCGGGGGCGGCACGGAACGGCTTCATCCGGACCTTCTGGTCGCCGACCTGCGACAGCGCCCCGGAATACGTGCGGATCAGCAGCGTGCGGAACAGGTCCATCAGCTGCTGGCGCTGCTCGGGGGTCGCATCGCGCCATCCGCGGCCGACCGCCAGTGCGGTCATCCGCCGGAAATCGACGTGCGGCATGACGATCCCGTCGACGAGCTCGTCGATCTTGCGCGGATCCCCGGCCTTCAGCGCCGGGTCGGAATTGATCCGCTCGAGCACCTCGTGGCTGAGCCGCTCGATCATCTCGTTCGGCGCCTCGGCCGCGCGCGCCGGGGCCGCGAAGAGCAGCGCCCAGGCGGCGAGCAGCGCGAAAGCGGTGCGCGCGAGGCGCCCGAGCGGCGCTGCGCCCACCGGATGCGTGAGCGCGGACCGTGCCGAGCAAGGATTCATGGCTTCACCTCCTTTGCCGTCTCCGGCGCAAGGCCCGCGCCCGGGGTCGCCGGATCTTCGCCGCCGTCCGACTCCTCCCGTTCGAGCTCGTCGAGCCAATCGGTGTCGTCTTCGTAGGTCGGCGGCGGATTGCCGTCGTACACCTGGTTGCGGCGCAGCTGGAACCAGCTGTCCCGAATGAACGAATAGCGGTCGAGCGCCGCCTGGTCGACGACGCTCTCCGCGTCGAGCAGCCGCTGGCGGTCGTCGATCGCGCGCAGCAGGAACGCGTTGTTGCGTTCTCCGTGCGAGAGCTCGACGCGCAGCGGATCGGCCCACAGGTCCACGCCGCGCGCCGGTGCATCGCGCAGCGACGACGGACCGAGGAACGGCAACACGAGGTACGGGCCGGCCGGAACGCCCCAGCGGCCCAGCGTCTGGCCGAAGTCCTCCCGGTGCTTCGCGATGCCGGCCTCGCTCGCGACGTCGAACAGCCCGCCGAAGCCGAAGGTCGTGTTGATCGCCACGCGCCACAGATCGGAAGCGGCGTGTCCGGGCTTGCCCTGCAGCAGCTGGTTCGCCGCGGTCCAGACGTCGCGCACGTTGCCGAAGGCGTTGCCGACCATGTCGCGCACGAAATCGGGAACGACCTTCTCGTAGGCCTGCGCGGTCGGCTTGGCGACGGCGCGGTCGAAGGCGTCGTTGAACTCGTAGACGGCGCGGTTCAGCGGCTCCAGCGGATCGCGCGACGAGCCGCGCTCGCCGTTGCCCGTGGTCGCGCAGCCGGCGGTCGCGGCCGCGACGGCCAGCACGGCGAGCCGGCGCACGGCGGCGCACCGGTACGACGGCATGCGGGTCGTGGTCATTGCGGCGGCGCCCCCTCGGCGGCGCGGCCGTAGAGGAACTGGCCGATCAGGTTCTCGAGGACCACCGCCGACTGCGTGAGCGTGATGCGATCGCCCTCGGCGAGCATCTCTTCGTCGCCGCCCGGCGTGAGCCCGATGTACTGCTCGCCGAGCAGCCCCGACGTGAGGATCTTCGCCGAGGAATCCTTCGGGAACCGGTAGCGCTGGTCGAGCGCGAGCGCGACCTCGGCCTGGTAGCTCTGGTCGTCGAAGCGGATCGACTCGACGCGACCGACGACGACGCCGGCGCTGCGCACCGCGGCGCGGGGCTTCAGCCCGCCGATGTTGTCGAAGCGCGCGACGGCGGTGTAGGTGGGGCCCAGCCCGAGGGCGCTGCTCATGTTGCCGGCACGCATCGCGAGGAACACGAGCCCGGCGAATCCGAGCAGCACGAACAGCCCGACCAGCAGGTCGACTCCCGAACGTTTCATCCGATCATTCTCCGCATGCCTGCCTCTCGCGCTCCCTGTCAAGTGCTGCTGAACATCAGCGCGGTGAGGATGAAGTCGAGCGCGAGGATCGCCAGCGACGAGCTGACCACCGTGGTGGTGGTCGCGCGCGCGACGCCCTCGGGCGTGGGACGCGCCTCGTAGCCGACGAACAGCGAGACGAAGGCGACGGTGAACGCGAAGACGATGCTCTTCAGCACCCCGTTGCCGACATCGTCGAGCCAGTCGACGCCGCTTTGCATCTGCGACCAGAACGCGCCCGGATCGACGCCGATCATCTCGACGCCGACCAGATAGCCGCCGAGCACCCCGAAGGCCGAGAAGAGCGCGGCCAGCAGCGGCATCGCGAAGACGGCCGCCGCGAAGCGCGGTGCCAGCACGCGGGCGACGGGGTCGACGGCCATCATCTCCATCGCGTCGATCTGCTCACCCGCCTTCATCAACCCGATCTCGGCGGTGAGCGACGTGCCCGCGCGCCCGGCGAACAGCAGCGCGGTGACCACCGGGCCGAGCTCGCGCACCAGCGACAGCGTGACGAGCACGCCGAGCGCCTCCTCCGAGCCGTAGCGGCGCAGCGTGTAGTAGCCCTGCAGCCCGAGAACGAATCCGATCAGCAGCCCCGAGACCAGGATGATCGACAGCGAATAGTTGCCGATGAAGTGGATCTGGTCGACGACCAGGCGCGGACGGCGCAGCGACGCGATGCCCAGCCCGCACAGGCGCACGAAGAACCGGGCCGCGCGGCCGGTGTACGCGACGAAATCGAGCAGCCAGACGAAGGGCAGCAGCAGCGCGCGGGTCATTGCAGGCGCGCGCTCAGGCCGGCAGGCCGAGATCGGCGGCGAGCGGCTTCGCCTGGTAATGGAACGCGACCGGCCCGTCGATGCGCGCCTCGAGGAACTGCCGCACGTTCGGATCGGCGGACGCGCGCATCTCGTCGGGCGTGCCGCTGGCCGCCACGCGACCGCCGGCGAGCAGGTAGACGTAATCGGCGATCGCGAAGGTGTCCTCGATGTCGTGCGAGACGACGATCGACGCGCATTCGACGGCGTCATTCAGCCGGCGGATGAGCCGCGCGATGGTCGCGACGCCGACCGGATCGAGCCCGGTGAACGGCTCGTCGTACATGATCAGCGGCGGGTCGAGCGCGATCGCGCGCGCCAGCGCGACCCTGCGGGCCATGCCCCCCGAGAGCTGAGAGATCGCCAGCCGCGCGGCGCCGCGTAGCCCCACCGACTCGAGCTTGAGCAGGACCAGGTCGCGGATCATCTCCTCCGGGAGGTCGGTGTGCTCGCGCAGCGGAAACGCGACGTTCTCGAAGACGTCGAGATCGGTGAACAGCGCACCGAACTGGAAGAGCATGCCCATGCGGCGCCGCAGCCGGTACAGGTCGTGGCGTCCGAGCGCGTGCACGTCGCGGCCATCGAAGACGACGCGACCGGCCTGCGGGCGCAGCTTTCCGCCGATGAGCCGCAGGATCGTCGTCTTGCCCGAGCCCGAGCCGCCGATGAGCGCGACGATCTTGCCGCGTTCGAAGCGCATCGAGACGTCGTGCAGGATGACGCGGGACCCGTATCCGAAGCGGACCGAATCCAGCGCGAGGAACTCAGCCATCGGGAATCGGCGTCTTGTGTCGAACCCGCGATTCTAACCGGGCGCCCTTATACTCGCCCGAATGAGCGAATCCGCCGTCGACGCGGGCGCCACGGGCGCCTGCAGCATCGAGTCCGATCGCCTGCTCGAACGGGCGCGAGAGGTCCTGCGCATCGAGGCCGACGCCGTGCGGGCGCTGGCCGAGCGCGTCGACGAGCGTTTCGCCGACGCCTGCCGCCTGATCCTCGCCTGCCGGGGCCGCGTCGTCGTCAGCGGGATGGGCAAGTCGGGACACGTCGCGCGCAAGATCGCCGCGACCCTGGCCTCGACCGGCACGCCGTCGTTCTTCATGCACCCGGGCGAGGCGAGCCACGGCGACCTCGGGATGATCACCAGCGACGACGTACTCGTCGCGCTGTCGAATTCGGGCAGCACCGACGAGCTGCTCACGATCGTCCCCGTCGTCAAGCGCCAGGGCGCACGGCTCGTCGCCATCACCGGCAACGACGCCTCACCGCTGGCGCGTGCCGCCGACGTGCACCTGAGCGCGCGGGTCGACCGCGAGGCGTGCCCGCTGAATCTCGCGCCGACCGCGAGCACCACGGCGGCGCTCGCGCTCGGCGACGCGCTCGCCGTCGCGCTGCTCGACGCGCGCGGTTTCGGCGCCGAGGATTTCGCGCGCTCGCATCCGGGAGGGCTGCTCGGGCGGCGTCTTCTCACCCGCGTGAGCGACGTCATGCGATCGGGCGACGCACTGCCCATCGTGCGATACGACGCACGCGTCGTCGACGCCATCATCGAGATCACGCGCAAGCGCATGGGCATGACGGCCGTGCTCGGCGACGACGAACGGCTGGTCGGCATCTTCACCGACGGCGACCTGCGCCGGCTGCTCGAGACCGGCGGCGACCTTCGAGCGCTGCGCATCGACGCGGTGATGACGCGCGAGCCGGCGACGATCGACGCACTCGCGCTCGCCGCGGAGGCGGTGCACACGATGGAAGCGCGCCGGATCACGCAGCTGCTCGTCGTCGACGCCGATGCGCGCCTCGTGGGCGCGCTGAACGTGCACGACCTGCTGGCGGCGAAGGTGGTCTGACTCCGGGAAGTGAAGGGTGAAGGGTCGATCGGGGAACGGGGGCGATGACGCGCGTGGACGGGGCTGAAGCCGTGGCGCGGGCGGCGCGGGTGCGGCTGGTCGCCCTCGACGTCGACGGCACGCTCACCGACGGGCGCCTGCACATCGGCGGCGACGGCGAGGCGATGAAATCGTTCTCGGTGCGCGACGGCTTCGGGCTCACGCTGCTGCGCGAGGCAGGCCTGCACCTCGCCATCGTCACCGCGCGACGCTCGGCGATCGTGCAGGCGCGTGCCGACGAACTGCGCATCGACGACGTGCTGCAGGGCGTCGCCGACAAGGCACGGGCGCTGCGCGCGCTGTGCGAACGGCACGGCGTGGCGCTCGACGAATGCGCGTTCGTCGGCGACGACTGGCCCGACCTGCCCGCGCTCGCGATCGCCGGCCTGGCCGCCACCGTCGCCGATGCGCCGCCCGAAGTGCGCGCACGCGCCCACTGGGTCTCCACGATTCCTGCAGGGCGCGGCGCGGTCCGCGAATTCGCCGAGTTCGTGCTGCGCGCGCAGGGCGCCTTCGACGCAGCGCTCGCGCGCTACGCCGGCGACCCCGGCGTCGGCGCGTCTGCGGCATGAGGCGGCGCAGCTGGGACCACCTCGCGGCCGGCATCTCGTTGGTGCTGCTCGCCGGACTGGCCGCCGGCACCGGGTATCTCGCGCTCGTCGCCGATCGCCAGGACGTGCGCACGAGCACGCGCACGCCCCCCGGCGAACCCGACTACTTCCTCGATGACGCAGTCTTCACGCGCATCAACATCAACGGCGATCCGGTGTACCGAATGTCGGCCGAACACCTGCTGCACTTCCCCGAAGACGGCGCGAGCGTCTACCGCTCGCCGGTGCTCGTCAGCGTCGACCCCGCGAAGCCCCGCGTGACGGTGCGCGCGGATCACGGCCGATCGAACGCCGACGGGACCGAGACCGTGCTGACCGGCAACGTCGTGCTCGTGCGCGAACCGACCGAACGCGAGCCGCGGATGACGATCCGCACCGAGAAGGTGACGATCTACCTCGAGAGCGACACCGAGATCGCGCGCAGCGACCAGCCGGTGCGCATCGAGCGCGGGGATTCCGTCTTGACGGGCGTCGGAATGGAATTCGATAATTCGGCCCGCTCGTTGAAGGTCGATTCCCAGGTCGAGCTCACCTGGCAGCCG
>DATGRE010000252.1:0-5297 GCA_035303885.1 Zeimonas sp.
CGATCCACCAGATCACGAACGAGGCGCCGAGCGCGAACTGCGCGAGCATGTGCGTCTTCAGGCGTCCGAGGCGGTCGGCGAGCGCGCCGATCGCGAAGCGTCCGACCAGGCTGCCGATGCCGATCAGCCCGACGAGCGCAACGGCTTGCGCGTCGCCGATGCCGACGTCGCGCGCGGCTGCGGACAGGTGCGCGAAGGGGACGAACATCGGCGCGCCGGCAAAGAGTGCCGCGGCGTAGAGCCAGTGGAAACGGCGCGTGCGGATCGTTTCGGCGAGGCGCAATCCGGGGGGCTGCGCCAACGAGCTGCGCGAAGCGGACGGACTGCCCGTCGCGGCGGTGGCGGTACCGGGAGGGTCGATCGTCGTTCCGGCTCCTCGCGTCTCGCCGTCCGGGACCTGTCCGCGTGCCGATGGGTCCCGATCGAGCAGCCACGCCGCAGCGAGCCCCACGACGAGCGAGAACAGCGCCAGTCCGCGCATCGCGTCGCGCCAGTCGAAGACGTCGATCAGCCATGCGGCGAGCAGCGGCACGACGAGCGTTCCGGCGCCGATCCCCGAACTGGCGATGCCCGAGGCCAGGCCGCGCCGCCGCACGAACCATGGTTGCACTGCCCCCATCGACGGGGTATAGGCGAGGGCGATGCCGATCCCGATACCCAGGCCGTACGCGAGATAGACGGTGTAGAGATCGGTCGCGAAGCTCGACAGCAGCAAGCCCGCGGAGAGCAGCACGATGCCCGCGACGCCGGTGGCGCGCGGTCCGTAGCGGTCGGCGAGCGCGCCGCCAACGACGCCGAGCGAGAAGTACAGCAGCGACGCGAGCCCGAACATCCACGAGACGTCGGCACGCTTCGCGTCGAACTGCTGCGCGAGCGAGTCGAAGAAAGCGGCGAACGAGTAGGCGACGCCGAAGATCACCGTCATCACCGCGAACGCGGCCCAGACGACGATCCAGCCGTAGAACGGCGTCGAGGCGCGCACGTCCGCGGCGGGCGGGCGCATCGGCTTCAGCCCTGCGACGGCGTCGACCAGATCCGGCCGAGCAGCGCGATCAGCGTGCGGCGCTCGTCGTCGCTCAGCATCGACGTCGCCTCGCTCTCGGCGCGCATGAGCACGCGTTCGAGCCGTGCGGCCAGTCGGCTGCCTTCGGGAGTGGGATGCAGGCCGAGCGAGCGGGCGTCGTTCGGATCGGGACGACGCTCGATCAGTCCGCGCGTCTCGAGCGACGCGATGATCGCGACCAGGTTGGGCGGACGCACGCCGAGCGCCTTCGAGACCTGGCGGCTGTTCAGCCCCGGGTCGTGGTGCACCAGCGACAGCACCGAGAACGACGCCGGACGCAGGTCGTGCTCGGCCATGTGCTTCATGGAATGCTCGACCACGGCCAGGTAGGCGCGGCGGCAGTTGTAGCCGACGAGCGCGCCGAGCGCGCGCTGTCCGCGCGGCAGTTCCGCTGCGAGCGCGTGCAGCGCACCCGCGTCGCTGCGCGCCGACGGCGCGTCCGCGCCGGACTTGCCGCGGCGGTCGCCGTTCGGCAGGTCCGCGTTCAGACGATGCGCGCCGTCCGTGGTCATCGGCAGCGTTCGAGGACGTCCTCGGGGATCGGGATCGCGCGAATGCGCGAGGGATCGTCGGGATCGCGTATGCAGAAGGCGCGCGTCTCGCGGCTTTCGCACAGCAGGTCGTCTCCGCGCGTGACGAGGTGCTTTTGCACGAAGACCTTGTTGCGCCACTCCTCGACCTCGGTGCGGATCTGCAGCGTCTCGCCGTAGGTCGCGGTCTTGACGAAGCGCGTGTGATGCTCGAGCACCGGCGTGCCGATCACGCCGTTGATGCGCTCGAGCACGTGCCAGGGGGGAACGCCGAAGCTCATGAAGAAGTGCAGCGACGCGGCGTCCATCCAACGGTGGTAGCGCGGGAAGAACACGATCCCGGCCGGGTCGCAGTCGCCGAAGCGCACTTCGACGTTCATCGTGGTGAACTTGCTCATGGTTTTCCGGGAGCAGCGAGGAACGAAGGCGCAATCATAGAGTCTGCGCCGTTGCACGCCCCCCCAGATAGGTTTCGGCCACGCGCGGGTCGCGCGCGAGCTCCGATGCCGGACCCTGCAGCACGATCTCGCCCGTCTCGAGCACGTAGCCGTAGTCGGCCACCTCGAGCGCGGCGCGGGCGTTCTGCTCGACGAGCAGCAGGGTCACCCCGGTCTGGCGCAGGCCGGCGATGATCGAGAAGATGTCGCGCACGATCAGCGGCGCGAGCCCGAGGCTCGGCTCGTCCAGCAGGATCAGCTTCGGCTCGCCCATCAGCGCGCGGCCGATCGCGAGCATCTGGCGCTCGCCGCCCGACAGCGTACCGGCGCGCTGCGCGCGGCGCTCCTTCAGCCGCGGGAACAGCTCGAAGACGCGCGCGAGCATCGCGTCCGGCGACTTGCGTGCGCGGAGGCGGTAGCTGCCGAGCACGAGGTTGTCCTCGACCGACATGCTCGCGAACAGCGCCCGCGTCTCCGGCACCAGCGCCATGCCGAGCTCGACGCGCGCCTCGAGCGGCAGGTCGCCGATCTCCTGTCCGTCGTAGCGAATGCGCCCGCGTGCCGGCAGCACGCCCATGATCGCGTTCAGCAGCGTCGATTTCCCGGCGCCGTTGGGACCGATCACCGTGACGACGCTCCCCCTGCCGGCGCGCAGCACCAGTCCGTCGAGCACGCGGGCCTTGCCGTACCCCGCGACGAGGCCCTCCACCTCGAGCAGTGCATCGGACATGAATCAGTGCTCCGTTCCGAGATACGCGGCGCGCACCGCGGGGCTCGCGCGTACCTCGGCGGGCGTTCCCTCCATCAGCTTGTTGCCGAACTCGACGACGACGATGCGGTCGGTGAGGTTCATCACGAAATCCATGTCGTGCTCGACGAGCAGCAGCGTCACGCCCTCGGCCTTCAGCTGGCGCAGCACCTTCGCCAGCGCCTGCTTCTCGTTCGCGCGCAGTCCAGCCGCCGGCTCGTCGAGCAGCAGCAGCGACGGATCGCTGCACAGTGCGCGGGCGATCTCGAGCAGGCGCTGAGGTCCGAGCGCGAGCGACGACGCCGGCTCGTGCAAATGCGCCTGCAGTCCGATGCGCTCGAGCTGGCGTTCGGCCTCGCGGAACAGCCGGCGCTCCTCGGCGCGGTCGCCGCGCAGCATCGCGCGCAGTGCGCCGGCCCCGGTGCGCATGTGCCCGCCGAGCGCGACGTTCTCGAGCACGGTCATGCCCGGCACGAGCTTGACGTGCTGGAAGGTCCGCGACAGACCGCGCCGTGCGATCGCGCGCGACGACAGTCGGGTGATGTCCTCGCCGGCGAAGCGGATCGTTCCGGCGGTCTTGGCGAGCACGCCGGTGATCAGGTTGAACAGCGTGGACTTCCCGGCACCGTTCGGGCCGATCAGGCCGACGATCTCGCCCGCCCGCACGTCGAAGCTCACGTCGTTGACCGCGACCAGTCCGCCGAAGGCCTTGCGGGCGCTGCGGACCTCGAGCAGCGGGGTCCCCGGCGCCGGCTTCGGGCGCTCGGGCAGCGCGCCCGCGTCGGCCCAGTCGCGCGTGCGAGGTCGCGCCGGAAACCGCGACGCGACCTGCGGCCACAGGCCCTGCGGTGCGTACTTCAGCACGAGCACGAGCGCGAGGCCGAAGACGATGATCTCGAAGTTGCCGCTGGTGCCGATCAGCCGGGGCAGCAGCACCTGCAGCTGATCCTCGAGCAGCTTGACGACGGCGGCACCGGTGAACGCGCCCCAGATCGAGCCGACGCCGCCGATGACGGCCATGAACAGGTACTCGATGCCGAACTTGATGCCGAAGGGAGAGGGGTTCACGGTGCGCTGGAAATGCGCGAACAGCCAGCCCGACAGCGACGCGAGCAGTGCGGCGACGACGAAGACCAGCACCTTGTAGCGGAAGGTGGCGATGCCCATCGCCTCGGGCATCGTCTTGCCGCCGTGCAGCGAGCGGATCGCGCGGCCCGTGCGCGAATCGAGCAGGTTGAGCATCGCCCAGGCCGCCGCCAGGCCGATAATCCAGATCAGGTAGTAGAGCCGGCGCCCGTCGGTGAAGTCGATGCCGCCGAGACGGATCGGCGGCACGCCGAGGATTCCGTCGTACTTGCCGAGCGCGTCGAGGTTGCCCATCGTGTAGTAGAGCGCCAGGCACCAGGCGATCGTCGCCAGCGGCAGGTAGTGTCCGCTCATGCGCAGCGTGATCCAGCCGAGCACGAGCGCGGCGGCGAGCGTGAGCGCGAGCCCGACGAACACGTTCGCCCACGGCGACCAGCCGAGCGTCGTCGACAGGTACGCGGTCGCGTAGGCGCCGATGCCGACGAAGGCCGACTGCCCGAACGACGTCAGCCCGACGACGCCGGTGAGCAGCACGAGGCCCATCACCACGAGCGCGTAGAGCCCGATGTAGTTCATCTGGGTGATCCAGAAATCGGGCACCGGCAGCAGGGGCAGTGCGAACACCAGCGCGGCGAACGCCGCCGCGCCCATGGCGCGCCAGGGCATCGGCGACCCGCCGGCGAGCGGCTGCGTGGTCGATTCGCTCATCGGCTCACTCCTCCTCGCGGTCCGGATCGCGCAGCGACCGCCACAGCAGCACCGGCAGGATGAACGTGAAGACGATCGCCTCCTTGAAGGCGCTCGCCTGGAACGAGCTGAAGGCCTCGAGGATGCCGACCAGCACCGCACCGACCATCGCGAGCGGATAGCTCCCCAGGCCGGCGAACACCGCCGCGACGAAGCCCTTCAGCCCGATCAGGAAGCCGCTGTCGTAGAAGATCGTCGTCGTCGGCCCGATCAGCAGTCCCGACAGCGCGCCGATGAATGCGGCCATCGTGAACGAGATCCGTCCGGCACCTTCGGCCGAGACGCCGACCAGGCGCGCGCCGAGCGGATTGACCGCGGTGGCGCGCAGCGCCTTGCCGCGGATCGTGCGGTTGAAGAAAAGCGCGAGCATCACCAGCAGCGCCGCGGTGGCCGCGAAGATGATCAGCGCCTGGCCCGACAGCGACAGCGCACCGAGCGAGAAGCGCGCGTCCCAGAAGACCGGAATGCGAAAGCCCTCGGCACCGAAGAAGAACAGTCCGAGGCCGGTGAGCGCGAAGTGCACGCCGACCGAGACGATCAGCAGCACGAGCACGCTGGCGTCGGCGAGGGAGCGATACGCGAGGCGGTAGATCAGCGGACCGAAGGGCGTGACCAGCGCGAGCGTGAGCAGCGCCTGCACGTACAGCGACGGCTTCTGCGGTGCGAGCCAGATCGTCAGCGCGGAG
>DATGRE010000253.1:0-17133 GCA_035303885.1 Zeimonas sp.
GCCGAAGGCGTCGACGACGCCACGTGGCTGTTCCACCTGCACCGGGGCGACTACGCCCGCTGGTTCCGCGAAGCGATCAAGGACGACCCCCTCGCCGACGAGGTCGAAGCGATGCAGGACGGACAGGACGCGGCGCGAACCCGCGCGCAGATGCGCGAGATCGTCGAACGGAGGTATACGGCGCCGGCGAAGGGTTGAGAGTCGACGCGGCGGGTGGACGGAAAACCGTAGGTCGCGCCCGCGCGTCGAAGATGACTTGGTCAGCCGTCGGCCTCGGCATGCGTTACGCGGCTGGTGGGGAAGTCTGCGGCGCAGCGGCGGACGCTTCGAGGGCGGAAGCGGCGACCTGTCCACGTAGGCGGGTCAGGCTCGAACTCCCGTTTTCCGGGCGTTTCTCTGCACGCAAGTACTTGCATGGGAAGAAACGCCCGGGGATCGGGACGTCGGACGCGGGCTGCCACGAGCGTGCGGCAAATCGCCCGCTTTTCGGGACTTTCCACGCGTACTGCCGACGTCGAGGCGGCGGTGCGCCGCGACGAAGGCGCGTTGCCGCGCACCGCCGCCTCGACCTCCGCCGCTCGGCAAGCACCACACCTCACCTCTGCAACCCGTGCTCCCCGACGCGCACGATCTTCAGCGTGTTCGTCCCTCCCGACTTCCCGATCGGCTCGCCGATCGTCAGCACGATCAGGTCGCCCTGCTCGACGATGCCGGCTTCGAGCAGCCGCTCCTCGGCCTCGAGCAGCAGCGCCTCGCGCTCCTCGGCGTGATACGTCATCACAATCGGATGCACCTCGCGGTACAGGCACATCCGGCGCCGGCTGCGCTCCTCGGGCGTGAGCGCGTAGATCGGGACCCCCGAGTCGACGCGCGACATCCACAGCGCCGTCGAGCCCGACTGCGTCAGCGAGACGACCGCCTTCACCTTCATGTGATGCGCGACGAAGAGCGCGCTCATCGCGATCGTCTGGTCGATCCGCGTGAAGGTGCCGTTGAGGATCGCCTCGGTGACCGGCGTTCGCTCGGCGCGATCGGCCTCGACGCAGACTCGCGCCATCGCCTCGATCGTCTCGACGGGGTAGCGGCCCGTCGCGGTCTCGGCCGACAGCATGACGGCGTCGGTGCCGTCGAGCACCGCGTTGGCGACGTCGGAGACCTCGGCGCGCGTGGGCACCGGCGACTCGATCATCGACTCCATCATCTGCGTGGCGGTGATCGTGACCTTGTTCAGCGCCTTGGCCATTCGGATCATCCGCTTCTGCAGCGCGGGCACCGAAGCGTCGCCCACCTCCACGGCGAGATCGCCGCGCGCGACCATGATCCCGTCGCTCGCCTTCAGGATCTCCTCGAGCGCACCGATCGCCTCGTAGCGTTCGATCTTGGCGATCATCAATGCGCGGCCGCCCGCCGCACGCATCAGCTCGCGCGCCATGTACATGTCGGCGGCGTTCTTCGGGAACGACACCGCGATGAAGTCCGCCTCGAAGCGCACGGCGGTCTTCAGGTCCTCCATGTCCTTCGAGGTGAGCGCCGGCGCCGACAGGCCGCCGCCCTGGCGGTTGATGCCCTTGCGGTCCGACAGCACGCCGCCCTGGGTGACCGTGCATTCGACGGTGCGCGCGCCCACGCGGTCGACGCGCATCGTCACGCGACCATCGTTCAACAGCAGGATGTCGCCGACGTTCACGTCGCTGACGAGCTCCGGGTAGTCGAGGCCGACGCGGTTCTGGTCGCCGAGTTCGCAATCGGCGTCGAGAACGAAGCGGTCGCCCACCGCGAGCTCGATCCTGCCGTCCTTGAATTTCCCGATGCGGATCTTCGGTCCCTGCAGGTCGGCGAGCACGCCGACGCTCTGCCCGATGCGGTCGGCGATCTCGCGCACGCGATGCACCACCTCGGTGTGCTCCTCGGCGGTGCCGTGGGAGAAATTCACGCGTACGACGTTGGCGCCGGCGCGCAGCATGCGTTCGAGCACCTCGGGCGACGACGATGCCGGGCCGAGCGTGGCGACGATCTTGGTCGCGCGGGGGACGGGATGGAACATGACGGAACCGGGAAATGCGGCGGTGAACGGTCGGCCGGGCGCGCCCGCACCCGGCGGCGAACGTTCATCCTAACGCAGGGGCGCGCGAAGGACGGACCCATTTCGTCCACAGATGTCGCGCGAGCAGCCGCGGCGGGAAGCGGCGCGCGAACTGCCGGGCCTTCAGCGCGCGCTTGGCCCACAGGCGCGAGGCGCGCACCGGCATGTCGGGCGAATCGGGAAACAGCGAACGCGCGACGAGCGCGTCCATCAGCCACTCCGTCGGGGGCGACGGCTGCGCATGGCGTGCCGCCTCGCGCCGCGCACGCTCGGGCATCGGCGAGCCGAGATAGCGCCGCGCGTAGCGCAGCCCGTAGTGAAGCGGACGGTGCAGCCCATGCCGCGCCACCGATGCGGCAAGGCGCTCGTCGAAGTCCGGGCCGCGGCCGTACTCACGCAGCATCGCATCGAGGTCGAGCAGGTCGCGCAGCTGGTGCCACATGTCGGAATCCTCGAACAGATGGCAGCAGGTGTGCAGGACCTGATCCTCGGGCGCGAGCACGCGCAGCCGCCCGTCGGGCAACGCAACCGAAGCGTCGACGAGCGCATCGCCGTCGGGACGCAGCCGGCCCGTCACCGGCAGGATTGTGTGGTGCAGATCGATCGGCAGCGGACGCTCGGGATGCATCAACGGCGGCAGCTCGTGGCTCCACTCGCGGTAGTAGCGCTCGTCGTAATCGGTGATCTCGCCGAAGCGCCATCCCGCCTCGCGCAGCGCGGCCTCCGCACGCGGGATCTGCGAGGCGCGCACCATCAGGTCGACGTCGCCGGTCAGGCGTCCCCGGCCCCACGGCACGTCCTGGGCGATGTACGCGGCACCCTTGAGCAGCACGAGCTCGATGTCGAGCGGCCCGAGCACCTCGACGAGATGCTCGAGGTTCCAGCGCGTCATCCGGATCCGGTACTCGGCGACCGTGCGCTCGCTGCGCAGCTGGCGCGCGACCGGTGCGGGCAGCGCGTCGAGTGCGCCGGCGGCCTCGTAGCGTGCATGCAGCAGGCTCGCCACCGAACCGATGCGCGCGATGCGCACGAGGCGATCCCACTGGGCCAGCGTCGGCTGCTGGGGCTGCAGCGGATCGGCGAACAGCAACAGCAGGCGTTGCGCGCTCATCGGCGGGCCGCCTCGGCGGACAGCGGAACGGCCTCGGTCTCGGCGAAGAGCGCGTCGATGCGCTCGAAGGCCTCGTCGAAATTCGAGTAGCGAAGCTCGTAGATGCGGCACTGGCCGAGCAGGTTCGTCAGCGCGACGAAACCGGCTTCTCCGAGCAGCGAGTAGTTGAACGCGTTGCCGGAAAGCTTGACGAAAGCGCGCTGCGTGGTGACCGGCTCGAGCGCCGAAGCTTCTCCGGCCTGGTAGCGCGGGAACACGATGAACTCGGGCCTCGCCGGGCGCTTGCGCGCCGATACGCTCGCCGGGCTGGGCGCCAGGTGCGCGATCGTGCCCTTGTGCGTTCCGGCGGTGCGCGGACCGATCGGCCGCTCCGGCCAGCGCTCCGCGATGCGGTCGATCGAATCGTTCTTCAGGCAGACCGGCCGCAGCAGCGGCGAGACGCTGCCGGTGGCCGGATCGATCGGGCAGAACTCGTCGCTGAGCAGGCGATAGCCGTGGCACATCAGCGCGGCGGTGAGCGTGCTCTTGCCGACGCCGGAGAAGGCCGGCATCAGCAGTGCCCGATCGCCGCGCGCAACGACGCCGGCGTGCAGCAGCAGCCAGGCATGTGCGCGATGCGCGATCGTCCAGTTCAGCCCCCACTCGACCAGCGGAAGATGCATCGCGAGCGGCAGATCCTGGAACGGCCACTCCCCGTCGATGCACAACCGCGCCCAGCGGCCGAAGGGCGCACGCCGCACGTGCAATGCCACGGTGACGTCGGCGAAGCCCGAATCGGGCTCGATCGGGAACGCGCCGTAGAGCGTGCGCAGCGCATGCGCGAAGGCGCGGTGCGACGCGCGGAAACGAACCGTGCAGGCACCGAGGTCGAGTGCGACGCCCGAGGCGCTCAGGCGCTCGAGCAGGGGCTCGAGCGCGAGACCGGCGACGGTCGGCGCGCCCCGCATCGCCGACTCAGTGAACGGGAGCCGAGTCGGCGACGACGCGTTCGATCAGATCGCAGCCGTGCAGCTCGGAAAGCGCCTTGTCGACGAGCGCCTGCGCCTCCTCCGGCGAGAAACCGGCTCCGGCGAGATCGAGCGCATCGACCAGCGCATCGACGCGATGCGCGCCGCGCTCGGCGAACAGCGTAAGCAGCATGGCTGCGGCGCCGCCGACGATGTGCGTGCGCCACGAGCGCGGATCGAAGACGGCGATGGAATCGACCGATAACGGGCGTCGGCGCAGGCCCGGCCGCGCGCGCACCTCGAGGGCAGGAACGTCGCGCATCGGGCGTCGGCGCTCAGCTCAGGCCGAGCACACGCTTGACGAACGAACCGATGCCGCCGAAGCCGCCGTCGTAGCGCGCGAGACCGGGGTTCAACGAACTGAAGCAGCCGACCGAGAGTACGACGCCGTTCATCGCCTGCGGCTCCCAGCTGTAGCCGAGCGGCTCGCCCGTCGTCGGGTCGACCTTGATCAGTGCCCAGCGCTTCTCGACCGTGTTGGCGGTGACGTTCGACGTGTTGTATTCGGCGCTCACCGGCGCGTCCTTGCCGAAGCCTCCGGCCCCGTCGCTCACGCGAGGCGAGCTCTTCGTGGAGGCGATCGTCGGCCCGACGCCGGGACTGCCCGCGTCGACCCGCCAGTACGTGACACCGTCGGTGCCCAGCACGTACTTGCCCTCGATGCGTGCGTCCTGCAGGCCCTTCGCCTCGAAATCGATCCGCTGCAACTCGACGATGTCGACTCGCGCGCGCACCCATTCGTCGGCGTCGGGCGCTCCGGCGAGCTTTTCGGCCGCTTCGCCGCGCGCCTGGTCGACGGCGCCGACGCCCTTCTCCAGGCACGTCGCCGACGCACCGAACGAAGCGCCGGGGCGCAACGTGACGACCATCGGCACGGCGGCGCCGAGCCGCAGCAGCTTGCGTCTGCGGGCTTCGTGATCTTCCTGCAACGGCGTCCTCGTTTCGTTCTGGTTGTGCATGTCTCGCCTCGAATCTGCGCGGAGGGAGCCAGGAAGCACTATCCGGTCGAACCCGCGGTACACAAAGGAAATAGTACCGCGGTCCGTCCGCGAGCGGTCGACACCGCAAAGCTCCCGCCGCCCATATCGCAAGGAAACAGCAAGCAAGGCGCCCGCTGGTCCTAAATCTTTGATCCGACGAGGGTTTCAAAGAAACACCGGGCGCCGGCGCGAACCGGTTGTGAAATATTCCGACGGTCAGGCACGGCGCTCGAGCGCCTCGACGGCCGGCAGCTTCTTGCCTTCCAGGAACTCGAGGAAGGCGCCGCCGCCGGTGGAGATGTAGTCGATCCGGTCGGCGACGCCGAAGCGCGCGATCGCCGCAACGGTGTCGCCGCCGCCGGCAATCGAATAGGCCTCCGATCGGGCGATCGCCTCGGCGATCGTGCGCGTGCCGCCGGCGAAGGCGTCGAACTCGAAGACGCCGACCGGTCCGTTCCAGACGATCGTGCCCGCGCGCTCGAGCAGCCCGGCCAGCGACGCCGCGCTGCGCGGACCGATGTCGAGAATGAGGTCGTCGTCGGCGACCTCCTCCACCGCCTTCGTCGTCGCCGCCGCGTCGGCGGCGAACTCCTTCGCGCAGACGACGTCGACGGGGACCGGCACCTCGGCGCCGCGGGCAGCCATCGCATCGAGGACGGCGCGCGCTTCGCCGACGAGATCGCGTTCGGCCAGCGAGCGGCCGATCGGACGGCCTGCGGCGAGCAGGAACGTGTTGGCGATCCCGCCGCCGACGATCAGCTGGTCGACCTTCGCGGCGAGCGCCTGCAGGATCGACAGTTTCGTCGAGACCTTCGCGCCGCCCACGATGGCCACCAGCGGGCGACGCGGCGAACCGAGCGCGCGGCCGAGCGCGTCGAGCTCGGCCGCCATCAGCGGTCCGGCGCACGCCTCCTTCGCCGCGAGCGCGAGCGCGTGCGTCGTCGCCTCGGCACGATGCGCGGTGCCGAACGCGTCGTTCACGTAGACGTCGCACAGCGCGGCCATCCGGCGCGCGAGCTCCGGGTCGTTCTTCTTCTCGCCGACGTTGCAACGGCAGTTCTCGAGCAGCACGACCTCGCCGGGCGCGACGTCGAAACCCCCGTCGACCCAGTCGCGCACCAGCCGCACCTCGCGGCCGAGCAGTTGCCCGAGGCGCTCGGCCACCGGCGCGAGCGAATCCTCGGGACGCACGACGCCCTCCTTCGGCCGTCCCAGGTGCGAGGTGACCATGACCCGCGCGCCGGCGGCCAGGCAGTGCTCGATCGCGGGCAGCGACGCGCGGATGCGAGTGTCGTCGGTGATCCGCAGCGCGTCGTCCTGCGGGACGTTCAGGTCGGCGCGGATGAATACGCGCTTGCCGGCGATGTCGAGTTCGTTCAGGCGGCGGAAATGCATGGTCGTCTCCCTGAAAGGACGCGGACGCAGTGCCGTTCGTGCCGAACGGGGAAAGCTACCGCGCCTGGTGCAGCTGCTGCTCGATCTCGTGGCGCTCGCCGTCGTCGAGCAGGTCGAGCGGATTGGCGCCGTCGACCAACAGCCAGTCCTCGAATCGGCCGCGGCGCCCGTCGGACAGGCGCACCGCCACGAGGTGATCGAGCGTGGCGCTGTCGGCGAAGAAGACGAGCTCGGCGCCCCCCGCATCGACCGTGCACTCGCCGACGGCGATCTGCACCCAGGGCCGGCGCGCGTCGCGCAGCCGAAGGGATCGCCGGCCGTCGACGATCTCGCGCAGCAGCGCGGCCGCATCGGCCGCGCTCACCCGTTCGCTCATCGGCGCGTCAGCGCGCGTTCATCCAGGCGACGGTGACGTCGAGCATCCGGTTCGAGAAGCCCCACTCGTTGTCATACCAGCTGTTGGCCTTGACGAGGCGCCCCGAGACCTTGGTGAGCGTCGAATCGAAGATGCTCGACGCGGGATTGTGGTTGAAGTCGACCGAGACGAGCGGCAGGTCGCTGTAGGCGACGATGCCCTTCAGCGCGCCCTGCGCCGCCTCGCGCATCGCGGCGTTCACTTCCTCCACCGAGGTCTCGCGCGACGCGATGAACGACAGGTCGACGATCGAGACGTTGATCGTCGGCACCCGCATCGCATAGCCGTCGAGACGGCCGTTGAGCTCGGGCAGCACCAGTCCCACCGCCGATGCCGCGCCCGTCTTCGTCGGGATCATCGACATCGTCGCCGAGCGCGCGCGCCGCAGGTCGGTGTGATAGACGTCGGTGAGCACCTGGTCGTTGGTGTAGGCGTGGATCGTCGTCATCAGGCCGGTTTCGATGCCGATGCGCTCGTGCAGCACCTTCGCCATCGGCGCCAGGCAGTTCGTCGTGCACGAGGCGTTCGAGATGACCGTGTGCGCGGCGCGCAGCACGTCGTGGTTCACGCCGTAGACGACGGTGGCGTCGACGTCCTTGCCGCCCGGCGCCGAGATGATCACCTTCTTCGCACCGCCCTTCAGGTGCGCCGACGCCTTCTCCTTGCTCGTGAAGAAGCCCGTGCACTCGAGGACGACGTCGACGCCGAGCTCGCCCCACGGCAGCTGGGCGGGATCGCGCTGCGACAGCACGCGGATACGGTCGCCGTTCACGACGATGTGCTCGTCCTCGACCGACACGGTGCCGGGGAAGCGGCCATGCGCGGTGTCGTATTGCGTGAGGTGCGCGTTGATCTTCGCATCGCCGAGATCGTTGATCGCGACGATCTCGATCGGGTGCTTCTTGCCGTCCTCGTAATGGGCGCGAAGGATGTTGCGGCCGATGCGGCCGTAGCCGTTGATGGCAACTCGAATGGTCATGAACGAACTCCCCTGCAGTAGTGAAACCGGATGGGGGCGCGGCGCGCTCGGCGCTCCGCGGGAATCAGGCGGCGACCGTGCGCCGCTTCAGCACCGCGCGCACGGTGTCGGCGACGCGCTCGGGCGTGAAGCCGAAATGGCGAAAGAGCTCCGCCGCCGGTGCCGATTCGCCGAAGGTGTCGATCGAGACGACGTCGTCGCAGCCGTATTTCCACCAGCCGTCGCCCACGCCCGCCTCGACGGCCACGCGCGCGACGCCCGAGCCGAGCACGGCGCGCCGGTACGCCTCGTCCTGCCGATCGAAGACGTCGGCGCAGGGCATCGAGACGACGCGCACGTCGATGCCTTCGGCGGCGAGGCGTTCGCGCGCCTGCAGCGCGAGCGCGACTTCCGAGCCGGTGGCGATCAGCACGGCGGCGGGCTCGGCCGCGTCGCGCAGCACGTAGCCGCCGCGCAGGATCGCGTCGATCTGCGTGCGCGAGCGCGAAACGTGCGGAAGCGCCTGCCGCGAGAACAGCAGCGCCGAGGGGCCGTCGTCGCGCGCGATCGCCGCGGCCCACGCGCTGGCGGTCTCGACCGCGTCGCACGGACGCCAGACGTCCAGTCCCGGCACCAGGCGCAGCGAGGCCGCGTGCTCGATCGGCTGGTGCGTCGGACCGTCTTCG
The DNA here is from genome assembly GCA_035303885.1 of Zeimonas sp. Lineage (GTDB taxonomy): Bacteria > Pseudomonadota > Gammaproteobacteria > Burkholderiales > Burkholderiaceae_E > Zeimonas. The sequence goes on from DATGRE010000253.1 coordinate 8,636, forward strand.
CCGAGGCCGATCGAGTCGTGCGTGTAGACGAAGAGGACGCGCTGCTTCATCAGCGCCGCCATTCGCACCGCATTGCGCGCGTAGTCGGAGAAGGTGAGGAAGGTGCCGCCGTAGGGAATGAACCCGCCGTGCAGCGCGAGCCCGTTCAGGATCGCGCTCATGCCGAACTCGCGCACGCCGAAATTGACGTGGCGGCCGGCCTCGAATCCGTCGACGGTGCGCAACGCCCCGGCACCCTTGAACTCGGTGAGGTTGCTTCCGGTGAGATCGGCCGATCCGCCGACGAGTTCGGGCAGCGCGGCGCCGAAATGGTTCAGCGCGTTCTGCGACGCCTTGCGCGTGGCAATCGCCTCGGCCTTCTCCACCGCTTCGTCCAGCGCCGCGTCGAAGGCGTCGTCGTACGAGGCCGGAAGGCGGCCGGCGATCCGGCGCTCGAATTCCTGTGCCTGGGCGGGATGGGCTTCCCGATAGCGCTCGAACAACGCCTGCCATTCCGCCTGGCGCCGCGCGCCGCGCTCGCGCGCGTCCCACGCCTGCCGCACGGCCTCGGGCACCTCGAAAGGCGGATGCGTCCAACCCAGCGCCTGGCGCGTGGCGGCCACCTCGTCGGCGCCGAGCGGCTCGCCGTGCGCCTTCGCCGATCCGACGCGCGCGGGCGAGCCGCGGCCGATCTGCGTGCGGCACTGCACCAGCGTCGGCGCGAAGACGCCGTCGCGGCCGCGTTCACCCCAATCGCGCGCCAGCGCGATCGCCGCCTCGAGCGCGTCGACGTCGTGTCCGTCGATGTCGGGAATCACGTGCCAGCCGTAGGCCTCGAAGCGCCGCGGCGTGTCGTCGGAGAACCAGTCGCGCACGGCGCCGTCGATCGAGATGCCGTTGTCGTCATAGAAGACGACGAGCTTGGACAGGCGCAGCGTGCCGGCCAGCGAGCAGGCCTCGTGCGAGATGCCTTCCATCAGGCAGCCGTCGCCGGCGAACACCCAGGTGAAATGATCGACGATCGGAAAGCCGTCGCGATTGAACTGCGCGGCGAGCATCCGCTCGGCGAGTGCCATGCCGACCGCGTTGGCGAGCCCCTGGCCGAGGGGGCCCGTGGTGGTTTCCACGCCCGGCGTGAGCCCGTGCTCGGGGTGGCCGGGCGTCTTCGAGTGCAGCTGTCGGAAGCGGCGCAGCTCGTCCATCGGCAGGTCGTAGCCGGTGAGATGCAGCAGCGCGTAGAGCAGCATCGATCCGTGCCCGTTGGACAGCACGAAGCGGTCGCGGTCGGGCCACGCGGGATCGGCGGGGTTGTGTTTCAGCGCGCCGTCCCAAAGTGCGACGGCGATCTCGGCCATTCCCATCGGCATTCCCGGATGCCCCGAGTTCGCCTGCTGGACGGCGTCCATGGCGAGCGCCCGGATTGCGTCGGCCATCGAGGCGCGCAGCGCATGCCGCGTGCCGCGTACCGCGTCGCCGTCGGCGCGCGAAGCCGTGGTCGGGACGCGTTCCACCTGGGAATTCATCGGGAATGGATCCTGTGGGGAGTGGGGAGGCAGCACGTCATTCTAACAAACGCGCCGCTCTCCCACTGGCGCACCGCGCACAATCTCTTATATAATCAAAGGCTTTTCTCGCCGGCCACTGCAGCGACCCGTCCGATCGAGCATCGAGCGGACCCGAACCGAGGCGGCCTGCGACATTTCCACTGATCTGGATCCCCGAGGAAATACCGTGGGGATACTCAGGGACTGGTCGGACGGTGACGTCCGGCTTCCCGGAGCCGCAGATTTCGCGGCGCCGGGGCCCGGGAGGTGCACGCAAGTGCCCGTCCGGAGCGTCCCGGAAGCGTCGGCGTCGCGACGACCCATTCGCGACGACCGCATCGGCGTTTCGAACCCGTCGATGCATCCGGGCGCGTCCGGGGGTCTTGGGGTCTTCACCCTCTTCGGAGGGACTGGGTTGGAACGCGAAATGCAGGGACTGCACCTCACTGCTGATCTGTACGGCTGCCAGTGCGAGCCGCCGCTGCTCACCGATGCCGCACGCCTCGCCGAAGTCTGCCGGGCCGCGGTCCGCAAGGCCGAGCTCACGCTGGTCGACGAGAAGTTCTTCACCTTTCCGGACTACCAGGGCGAGCCGGGCGGCGTCACCGGCGCCGTGCTGCTCGCCGAGTCGCACGTGGCCGTGCACACCTGGCCGGAACGCGCCGGCGTCACGCTCGACGTCTACGTCTGCAATTTCTCCACCGACAACTCGTCGAAGGCCGAGCAGCTGCTCGACGACCTGATCGTCGCCTTCTCGCCGCGCCAGCAGAACACGAACCGCATCCTCCGGGGCTCGGAGAATCCCGATTCGGCCGAGGGCGAGCTGCTGCTCGAATGGCTGAGCGACGATGCCGCGTTCGGCTTCCGGGCGGCCCGTCGCCTCGAGACGGTGCGCACGCCCTACCAGACGCTCGAGGTCTTCGACACGCCGCAGTGGGGCAAGCTCTTTCGCCTCGACGGCTACTACATGACCTCGGAGCGCGACGAGTTCTTCTACCACGAGGCGATCACGCACACCGCGGCGATCGCGCACCCGAACCCGACGGGCGCGCTCGTCCTCGGCGGCGGCGACGGCGGCTCCACCGAGGAGCTGCTCAAGCATCCGTCGATGCGGCGCGTGGTGATCGCCGAGCTCGACGCCGAGGTCATCCGCGTCGCGCGCGAACACCTCGGCCAGGTGCATCGCGGCGCCTTCGACGACCCCCGCGTCGAGCTGCGCATCGGCGACGGCTGGGCGACGGTCGAAGCGCTCGCCGAGGAAGGCGCGAAATTCGACCTCGTCGTGCTCGACCTCACCGACCCCGATACCCCGGCGCACCGACTGTACTCGGCGGATTTCTTCCGGCTGCTCAAGCGCGTGATGAATCCGGGCGCGGCGGTCACGCTGCACATCGGTTCGCCGCTGTACCGGCCCGATCTCGTCGGCAAGCTGCTCGAGGAGCTCGTTTCGGTGTTCGCGATCGTGCGTCCGCTCGGCCTGTACATCCCGCTGTACGGGGCGTACTGGGGCCTGTGCCTGGCGTCCGACTCGCTCGATCCGCGCGCGATCGACCCCGACACCGCCGAGCGCCGGCTGGCCGAGCGGGGCATCCGCGACCTACGCTACTACAACGGCGACACGCACCAGGGGCTGTTCGCACTGCCCAACTTCTATCGGGAGCTGATCCCGGGGCGGCGCAACGAGCGGTGCGCCGAGGTCGTCGAGCTCGCGCGCGCCTCCTGAGCGCACCGCGGCGCATCGCGCGGCGCGGCGCGGCCCGAAGACGATCGTGCGCCCGCGCGTGCTGATCGTCGACGCCGGCCGGCTGGGAGACGAGCCGGCGCGGCTCGACGCCGCGCGCTCGCATCACCTGGTGCGCGTGCTGCGCCTGCGACCGGGCGACACACTCGAATGCTTCGACGGACGCGGGGCGCGCTTCGAGGCACGCCTCGAGCACGCCGATCCGCGCGGCTGCACGGTGCGCATCGGCACGCATCTGCCATCCGACACCGAGAGCGTGCTGCGCATTGCGCTGCTGCAATGCGTGTCGAGCAGCGAACGCATGGACTGGACGATCGAGAAGGCGGTCGAGCTGGGCGTACGCGAGATCCATCCGCTGCTGTCCGCACACTCGCCCCAGCGGCTCGACGGCGAACGCGCGAAGCGGCGGCACGCGCACTGGCAGCGCCTGGTCGAGGCGGCGTGCATGCAGTGCGGACGCGATCTTCTCCCCCGGGTGCACGAGGTGCGCCCGCTCGAGAGCCGTCTCGCGCAGGGCACCCGCCCGGAAGACACGACGCCGCTGATGCTGCTGCCCGGCGCAGCGGACACGCTGGTCGATGTCGCGCTCGCGGGCGACCGGACGATCGAGCTGCTCGTCGGACCGGAATCGGGATTCGCCGAACGCGAGGTGCGGCACGCATCCGACGCGGGCTTTCGTCCGGTGCGGCTGGGTCCGCGAACCCTGCGCACCGAGACGGCCGGGATCGCCGCGATCGCCGCAATCCAGGTGCTCGCCGGCGACTTCCGGCGCTAGACCCGCGCGTTCAGGCCGGCGATCCGCGATTCACCGAGTAGAAGACGCGAAACGCCGTCTCGCGATCGAAGAAGTAGTCGGCCGCCTCGCGGAACACGTCGAGCAGCCGATCGCGTGCATGGCGGTCGAAAGTCGCGGTCTCGGGCAGGTTCTCGAGGAACACGACGAATCCGGGCGCATCGGCGCCATTCGGCTGCAGGCCGGTGACGCGCTCGTACAGCGCGTCCAGGCCGTCGGCCCCGTTGCCCGGGAGCGCAAAGCCTTCGACGATCTCGCCGAGCACCGAATCGGGGTCGGTGGCCGAACGGCAATCGGCCTGCAGCACGCGATGCCCGACGCGCGCGGCGGCGGACCGAAGCGCCGCGCGGTCGTAGGACTGTAGGGGCAGCACTGCATGGGGCGGGATGTTGCTCAGGTTGCCCATCGCGGCCGGCTCTCCTTCCGACGAAGTCTCGGCCGCATGCTAATGGAGAACCGCGGCAGTGCCATCGTGCACCGCCACGCTCACGTGGCGGCGCAGCGTGCGCTTCAGTGCGTGGAGGCGGTCGGCGTTTCGGCAATCGCGTCGATCGCGCGATCGACGGCGCTGTGCGGATCGACGCGGCGCGCCCGCGCGGACGCGAACCACGAAACGAGCACGCCTCGCTCGAGCGACTGCCCGAAGTCGGGAAAGCGCGAGAGCACGTACAGCTTGCGCGTCGGGCTGATCCAGGCGAGCTTCACCGTCTGCGCGACGCCGTCGTCGTCGGTGAACTCGATCAGGTCGCCGCGGCGCAGTGCGTCGACCTCGGGATGCCCGACGATCCGCGGCGCCGGGTGTGCCGCCGGCTTGCGCGAAGCCGCCCGGTCGCCGCCGGGGACAGCGCCGCTGCCGTTCGCCGACGCAGCGGCCGCAGGCGTCTCGAAGCGCGTGCTTCCGTCCTCGCCGATGCGGATCGCGCCCGCCGACACCGGCAGCGTCCGCCCCGAACCCGCCTTCGCCTCCTGGATCGCACGCGTGTGCCACTGCAGGAGCTCGTTGAAGAAGCGCTCGCGCTCGGCGTCGTCGATGCCCACCGCCTGCAGCGACTTCATCAGCGAGCCGATCATGCGCGGCAGCAGCGACGCGAGCCGGCCGATGTCCTCGGGCAGCTTCGGCGCGACGCTCCAGATCAGCATCTCGGCCGACTGCAGCGCGTCGGACCAGCTCGCCCCGGCGCAGTCTCCCTCGACGCGCGCGTGCGCAAGCGCGAGCGACCACCACTTGTAGAGAAACTCGCGCACGAACGCGGGCGTCACCGGATCGATGCGCAGCGCGATCTCGGCATTCGCCTCCTCCTGTGCGACGGCGAGCGCCTCGAGGCGCTCGGCTTCGCGCGTGAGCTCGAGCAGGCGCGCCGCGCGCCGCTCGCTCTCGGCGTGCGCGAGCGCGTCGAAGCGCGCCATCGCCTCGTCGAAGGTGGCGAGGTCGTCGTCGAAGTGCTCGAGGATCCAGTCGACGATGTCGGTGACGCCGTCGACGAGTGCCGAATCGGCGCCGAAATCGGCCTCGGGATCGGTCGCCAGATCGGTGATGCGATCGATGAGCCGCCGCATCGGATGCTGCCGCCGCGCGAAGAAGCTGCGGTCGATCAGCGCCGCCTTCACCGCGACCACCTGCAGGCGCAGCAGCTGCTGCTTCACCGGATCGGGCAGGCGCCGATCGGCATAGATGTAGTCGAAGACCAGCGAGACGATCTCGACGGTCAGCTGGTCGAGCGACGAGCCCTTGGCGCGCGCATGATCGAGCAGCTGCTCGGCGAGCGGCGCCGCGTCGGGGAGCTCGCGCGGCGCGGACTGCAGCGTGTGCAGCGCCTCGATCAGCGGGGACTCGACGCTCGGCATCGGCAGGTCCGCCACGCCGAACGTCGCGGGATCGGACAGCATGCGCGCCGCCGAGCGGCGCGCCGAGGTCTGATCGAGCGACATCTGCCGCACGAGGTCGTCGAACAGCGCGATGCCGCCGAAGCCGGTCGCGATGCCTGGGCCCTCGTCCAAATCGCTCCCGCCCATCGCGCCCGCGCTCCCCGGCGCGCCCGCGGCACCGGGGTGCCCGACGCGCGGCCCGGCTGCCGCCGCCGGGGAAATCCCGCCGAATTGCGCGCCGGGAGCAGTCGCCGCCGGCGAATTCGACCGGGAGACCTCGGCCGCGGACGAGTCGGGCCGCGCCGGGTCGCTCGAAGCGAAGGCACGCGGCCGGATGGTCGGCAGCACGCGATGGCCGCGCAGCCTTTCGTTGACGCTCGCGTGCACGTCGGCGAGGCTCGCCGAGACATGCGGCTCGAAGGCCTGCAGCAGCGCCGCCCGCACCTCGGCCGGCGGGGCGAGCTCGTCGAGCGAGCGCTGCAACGCCTCGAAGACGGTCTCGGGCGACGCCGGATAGTCGTCCTCGTCGAACCACTCGCGATCGAGCAGCGCGGCAAGGCGAGCGCGAACGCCGAGCACCTCGTCGGGATCGAGCTGGCGGCGTGCGCGCCGAACGAGGCGGTCGAAGGCGATCTGGTCTTCGATCGCCCCGTCGTCGACGAGCGCGAGCTCGCCGGCCGGCTGCTCGGCCTGCGCCTTGCGCACCTGCGAGCCGCGATCGAACAGCCGCTGCTCGAAGATCTCGGCGAAGGCCTGCCGGAAACGGAACTCGATGTCGTTGCGGTGCATGCGCACCAGCGACAATGCGTCGAGCAGCGCCTGCTGACTGTCGCGACCGGCCGCCTTCATCGCGGTGATCGTCAGCTCGATGCTCAGGCGGTCGAGCGCCTCGGAGATGAACCGCGTCAGCTGCGACACGACGAGGTCGCGGCATTCCTGCAGCAACGCGAGCCGGCGACGCGGATCGAGCCGCTCGTCGGCTTCCTGCTCGCCGCCGGACGCGGGCAATTCGCGAAGATCAACGGACGTCATCGGCGCTCGGCATCGGCATCGCTTGAAACGGTTCGGGCGATGCTAGGCGGCGCCGTTCGCGCCGGTCAACGAGCGCGGGACGAGCGGCATGCGCGTCGAGGCCGCTTCCGGAGTCTTCCCGACGAACGGCGAGCGAGGCGCCGCGAACGGCACCGCAGGGCGGCGCAACGGAAGCCGCCGCCCGCGTCGCCGTCAGCGCGGCGCGTTCACGTCGACGACGACCCAGGCGGTCATGTTCACGATGCGCCGCACCGTGGCGGCCGGCGTGAGGATGTGCACGGGCTTGGCCGCCCCGAGCAGCACCGGACCGATCGCGATGTTGTGGCCGGCGGCGGTCTTGAGCAGGTTGTACGAGATGTTCGCCGCGTCGATGCCGGGCATCACGAGCAGGTTCGCCTCGCCGCCGAGCGTGGAACGCGGCATCACCTGCTGGCGCAGCTGCGCATCGAGCGCGAGATCGCCGTGCATCTCGCCGTCGATGTCCAGATCGGGCGCGCGCTCACGGATCAGCGCGAGCGCTTCGCGCATGCGCACCGCGCTCGGCTGGTCGGAGGTGCCGAAATTCGAGTGCGACAGCAGCGCGACGCGCGGCCGGATGCCGAATCGCCGGAGCTCGTCGGCGGCCATCTGCGTGATCTCGGCGATCTGCTGCGCGCTCGGCTCGACGTTCACGTGCGTGTCCACCAGCGTCACCTGGCGGTTCGGCAGCATCAGCGTGTTCATCGCCGCATAGACGCTGGCGCCCGGGCGCCGGCCGATCACCTGGTCGATGTAGGTGAGGTGCAGGTGGAAGTTGCCGAAGGTGCCGCAGATCATCCCGTCGGCGTCGCCCATGTGGATCATCATCGCGCCGATCAGCGTGAGGCGACGACGCATCTCGATCTGCGCGTACTCCTCGGTGATGCCGCGGCGGTCGGTGAGCCGGTGGTACTCGCGCCAGTACGCCTTGTAGCGCTCGTCCCACTCCGGGTTGACGATCTCGAAGTCGACGCCGGGCTTCATCCGCAGGCCGAAGCGCTCGAGCCGGCGCTCGATCACCGCGGGCCGGCCGACCAGGATCGGCCGCGCGAGTCGCTCGTCGACCACCACCTGCACGGCGCGCAACACGCGCTCCTCCTCGCCCTCGGCGTAGACGATGCGCCGGACCGCGGCGCGGCGCGCCTCGGTGAAGATCGGCCGCATGAAGTGGCCCGAGTGGTAGACGAACTGCTCGAGCTGCGTGTGATAGGCGTCGAAGTCCTCGATGGGGCGCGTGGCCACGCCGGCCTCCATCGCGGCGCGCGCCACCGCCGGCGCGATCCGCACGATCAGCCGCGGATCGAAGGGCTTCGGAATCAGGTACTCGGGTCCGAACGACAGCTCGTGCTCGCCGTATGCGGCGGCGACGATGTCCGACATCTCGACCCGCGCGAGATCGGCCATCGCATGCACCGCGGCGATCTCCATCGAGCGCGTGATCGTCGTCGCGCCGACGTCGAGCGCACCCCGGAAGACGAAGGGAAAGCACAGGACGTTGTTGACCTGGTTCGGGTAGTCGGTGCGC
>DATGRE010000254.1:0-3235 GCA_035303885.1 Zeimonas sp.
CCGACGCCTGCGCCGTCGTCTTCGAGGACCGCCAGCTCGACTACGCCACGCTCGATCGCGAGGCCAACCGCCTCGCGCACCACCTGCGCACCCTCGGCGTCGGCCCCGACGTCGTCGTCGCCCTGTGCATGCAGCGCAGCCCCGGGATGGTGGTCGCCATGCTCGGTGTCCTGAAGGCAGGCGGGGCCTGGGTGCCGATCGATCCCGACTACCCCGTCGATCGCATCGCCTTCGTGCTCGACGACAGCGCGGCGCCGGTCGTACTGACGCAGCAGGCCGCGCTCGACCGGATTCGCGAAACCGGCACGCGCGCGCACGCGATCGCGCTCGACTCGCCCGGCTGGCGCGAACTCGCCGACGCCCTGCCCGCCACGCGCCCCGAGCCGCTCGCCGGGCCCGACCACCTCGCCTACGTCATCTACACCTCGGGATCCACCGGCAAGCCCAAGGGCGCGATGATCCCCCACCGCGGCATCGTCAACCGCGTCCTCTGGAACGTCGATCGCATCGGCATGACCGAACGCGACCGCCTGCTGCAGAAGACCACGTACACGTTCGACGCGTCGGTCTGGGAGTTCTTTTCGCCGCTGGCGATCGGCGCGCCGGTGACGCTCGCCCGCCACGGGGGCGAAAGGGATGCGGGCTATCTCGTCGAAGCGGTCGGGACCCACCGCATCACCATCCTCGAGCTGGTCCCCTCGGCGCTGCGCGCGTTGCTGCTCGAGCCATCGCTTCCGTCGTGTACGACGCTGCGATACGTCGGCGTCGGCGGTGAGCCTCTCGACTGGGCCCTGGTGCGCGAGTTCGAGCGCTGCCTGCCCGGCGTGACACTCGGCAACTACTACGGTCCCACCGAGGCCAGCGACGTCACGACCAGCATCGACGTCACCGGACTGCCGGAGGCGCCCGGCCCGGTGCCCATCGGGCGGCCGATCGCCAATGCGCGCGTGCACGTCCTCGACGCCGCGCTGCGGCCGGTACCGATCGGCGTGATCGGCGAGCTGTACATCGGCGGCGTCGGACTGGCCCGCGGATACCTGAACCGGCCCGAACTGACCGCCGAACGCTTCGTACCGAACCCGTTCGTGCCCGGCGAGCGGCTGTACCGCACCGGAGACCTCGTGTTCTGGCGACCCGACGGCGTCGTCGGATTCGTCGGCCGCACCGATCACCAGGTCAAGCTGCGCGGCCAGCGCATCGAGCTCGGCGAGATCGAGGCGGCACTGAACGCCTGCGAAGGCATCCGCCAGAGCGTCGTCGTGATGCGCGAGGACCGCCCCGGCGATCGCCGGCTGGTGGGCTACGTCGAGGGCGACCGAGTCGACGCGGACGCCCTCAAGGCGGCACTGCGCGCGCGCTTGCCCGGGTACATGGTGCCCGCCGCCGTCGTGCCGATGGCCGCACTGCCGCGCCTGTCCAACGGCAAGCTGGATCGCAAGTCGCTGCCCGCCCCGGCTGGCGCGGGCAGCGAGCCCGCGTCGACTTTCGTTGCCGCGCGCACGCCGATCGAGGAGGCGCTCGTCGCGATCTGGGCCGACGTGCTGGGGCGCGAGCGGGTGGGCGTCCATGACGACTTCTTCGATCTCGGGGGCCATTCGCTGACCGCCACGCAGGCGATGTCGCGCATGCGGGCGGTGCTGGGTGCGGACCTGCCGCTGCACGCCCTGTTCGAGGCGCCGACCGTCGCCGGACTGTCGCAGCGGATCCGGCCCGGAGCGCAGACGGGGGAACCGGACCTCGGTCCGCCGCTCGTTGCGGGCAGCACCGCCGGCGCCGACGTGATTCCCGCGTCGGCGGCCCAGCAGGCGCTCTGGACGATCGACCGGCTTGCCGGCCCGAGCGGGCTCTACAACATCTGCGCGGCGACCCGGCTCGAAGGGCCGCTCGACACCGAAGCGCTGCGTATCGCGCTGCAGGCCTTCGTCGACCGTCACGCAGCGCTGAGGACCGGCTTCGACGATGTCGACGGCGTCCCGGTGCAGGCCGTGCTGCCGAACCTCGACCTGGAACTGCCGATCGTCGAACTGCAGGCGCGCGAAGCCGCGCCGGGAGCGCCGGCGATCGACGACGAGATCCACCGGCTCGCGATCGAGCCCTTCGACCTGGCCCGGGCGCCGCTGTTCCGCGCCCGGCTGCTGCGCGCGTCCGGCGACGATCACGTGCTGGTGTTCGTGGTCCATCACATCGTCGCCGACGGTTGGTCGATGGGGATCCTCGCCAGGGAGTTGCCGCTCCTCTACGAACGCGCGCGGCGCGGCGAGCGGCCGGCGCCCGCCGCGGGCGGTGGCGAGGTCGACTTCGCCGACTACGCGCGGTGGGAGCGCGCAAGACTGGCGAGCGGCGCCGGGCAGGCCGCACTCGCGTACTGGAGGGAGCAGCTCGCGGGCATCGAGCCGATCGAACTGCCGACCGACCGACCCCGACCGCGCATCGGCTCGCTGCGCGGCGGCTCGTTGCCGTTCACGATTCCGGCAGACCGGGTAGCCGCCCTGAAGGCGCTGGCCCGCGCGAACCGCGCCACGCTCCACATGGTCCTGCTGGCGACCTTCGAGACGCTGCTGATGCGCTACAGCGGGCAGCAGAACTTCGCAGTGGGCACGCCCGCGGCCGGACGCAGCCGCGCAGAGCTCGAAGGCGTCTTCGGGATGTTCGCGAACATGCTCGTCATGCGCGCCGATCTGGCCGGCGAGCCCGGTTTCGTCGAGTTGCTGGGCCGCGTCCGGCAGACCGCGCTGGATGCCTACTCGAACCAGGACATGCCTTTCGAGCGCATCGTCGCCGAGCTCAACCCGCAGCGCGAACCCAACCGCAATCCGCTGTTCCAGGTGGCGTTCGCGATGCAGAACGTGCCGCCCACCGCGCTCGAACTGCCGGGCGTCGAATCCAGTCCCGTCGAAAGCCGCAACGACACGGCCAAATTCGACCTGGGGCTGTCGTTCGTCGAACGCGGCGGCGATCTGCACGGGTCGCTGCGCTACGCCGCCGACCTGTTCGACGACGCGACGATCGAGCGCATGGCCGGGCACTTCCGCAACCTGGTCGACGGCATCGTCGCCGACCCGAATTCGAAGCTCTCCGCGCTGCCGCTGATGGGCGCGCGGGAACTCGACCAGATCCTGGTGCAGTGGAACGACACCGCGCACGACTACCCGCTGCACAAGACGCTGCACCAGCTCTTCGAGGAGCAGGCCGCGCGCACCCCCGACGCCTGCGCCGTCGTCTTCGAGGACCGCCA
>DATGRE010000255.1:0-3836 GCA_035303885.1 Zeimonas sp.
GACCGCGTCGAGCGGCAGTTCGGCCCGAGCCTGGCGCTGCTGTCGCTGATCGCCGCGGCATTCGCGCTGGTCGGCGCGCTCGTCATCTCGCGCCTGGTCAACCGCCCGCTGTCCGATCTCGCCCGCGCGATCGGAATGCTCAGCCGCGGCCGCATGCCGGCACCGCTGTCGGAAGACGGTCCGACCGAGCTCGCCGCCGTCAACCGGCAATTCAACCGGCTCGCCGCCGATCTCGCGCAGCTCGACGCCGACCGCGCGCTGGCGCTCGCCGGCATCTCGCACGACATCCGCAACCCGCTCGCGCGGCTGCGCATCGAGATCGAGCTCGCGCCGCTCGCCGAGGCGCAGCGCGCTTCGATGGTCGACGACATCGAGCGCATCGACCGGATCGTCGGGCAGTTCGTCCACTATGCGCAGATCGCGCAGCCGCCGCGTGCCGAGCTCGTCGACGTCTCGGCGCTGCTCGCCTCGGTGGCGAACGCCTACCGCGGCGAAATCGACTCCGGCGCCCTTCGATTGTCGATCGACGCCGACGAAGACCTGCGCTGGTATGGCGACCCCATCGATCTGCAGCGGGCGATCGGCAACGTCATCGACAATGCGCTGGACTACGGACGGCGCGACGGCGAGACGAGTGCGCAGGTCGAGCTGCGCGTGCGGCGCTCGGATCCGGGGCTCGTGCTGACGCTGCGCGATCACGGACCGGGAATCACCGATGGCGACGCCGACCGGCTGCTGCGCCCCTTCACGCGCGTCGATCGGGCGCGCGGCGAACACGGCGGCTCGGGTCTCGGACTGGCGATCGTCGATCGCCTGGCGCGTCGCTACGGCGGCCACGCACGATTGTCCAACGAACCCGACGGGGGACTGCGCGTGACGATCGAGCTGCCCGACTATCCTGCGGAAGCGCCTGGACGATCGCCCTGATAGTCCGTGACAATCAATCGAATACCGTGAATCAATTGGCGTTCTCAATGGCCCTTTGCTACATTCGAACCTGATGGCGCTGCCAGCGCCCCCACCCGCGGGAGGCGTTCGCCGCCCGCTTTCCCTTTACGAAACAGGAGACTCCCATGGCCGCGTTGAAAGGCACCCGCACCCATCAGAACCTGAAGGACGCGTTCGCCGGCGAGAGCCAGGCCAATCGCCGCTACCTGTATTTCGCCAACAAGGCCGACGTCGAGGGCCAGCCGGAAATCGCCGCCCTGTTCCGCGCGACGGCCGAAGGCGAGACGGGCCACGCGCATGGGCACCTCGACTACCTGAGCGAGGTCGGCGATCCGGCCACCGATCTGCCGATCGGCAATTCCGAGCAGAACCTGAAATCTGCCGTGGCCGGCGAGACGCACGAGTACACCGACATGTACCCGGGCATGGCCAAGACGGCGCGCGAGGAAGGCTTCGACGAGATCGCCGACTGGTTCGAGACGCTGGCGAAAGCCGAGCGCTCCCACGCGAACAAGTTCGCCAAGGCGCTCGAGTCGCTGAGCTGAGCTCCTCCCGGGCCCTCGACCCGGGACACGCCGTTGCAACGATGCAGGGGGAGCGCGGCTCCCCGCCACGACGAGGGGAGCGTTTCGGCTCCCCTTTTCGCGAGGACACCCGATGAACGTACGCGAAGGGTCGCTGGAGGCACCCACCCGTCATCCGCTCGACTGGAAGAACCCGGAGTTCTACGACGAGGCGAAGGCGCTCGACGAGATGCAGCGCATCTTCGACATCTGCCACGGATGCCGGCGCTGCGTGAGCCTGTGCAACGCGTTTCCCACGCTGTTCGACCTGATCGACGAATCGGCCACCGGCGAGATCGACGGCGTCGACCGCGCCGACTACGCGAAGGTGGTCGACCAGTGCTATCTGTGCGACCTCTGCTACATGACGAAGTGCCCGTACGTTCCGCCGCATCCGTGGAACGTCGACTTCCCGCACGTCATGCTGCGCGCCAAGGCGATCGCCTTTCGCCGGGGCACGCCGACGAAGTTCCGCGACACGAACCTCTCGGCGACCGACCGCAACGGCAAGCTCGCCGCGATCCCCATCGTCGCGCAGGTGGTCAACCGGGCCAACGCGAGCCCCGCACTGCGAAAGACGCTCGAGAAGGGACTCGGCGTGCACCGCGATGCCTGGCTGCCCGCGTTCGCGCCGCGCAAGTTCCGCCCGAACGCGCCCGCGTCGTCGCCGCATCCGGTGCGCGACGGTGAGCGCACGCCCGGCAAGGTCGTCGTCTACGCGACCTGCTACGTCAACTACAACGAGCCCGGCATCGGGCACGACCTGCTGCGCATCCTCGAGCACAACGAGATTCCCTACGTGCTCGCCGAGCGCGAGGCGTGCTGCGGCATGCCCAAGCTCGAGCTCGGCGACCTCGAGTCGGTCGAGAAGCTCAAGGAGCGGAACGTTCCCGTGCTGGCGAAGCTCGCGCGCGAGGGCTACGCGATCCTCGCGCCGATTCCGTCGTGCGCGCTGATGTTCAAGCAGGAACTGCCGCTGCTCTTCCCCGACGACGCCGACGTGATCGCGGTGCGCGACGCGATGTTCGATCCGTTCGAGTATTTCGTGCTGCGCATGAAGGACGGGCTGCTGAAGACCGAGTTCCCGCGTGCGCTCGGCAACGTCTCCTACCACGTCGCCTGCCACCTGCGGGTGCAGAACATGGGACAGAAGACGCGCGAGCTGCTGGAGGCGATTCCCGGGACCCGCGTACGCACCGTCGAGCGCTGCTCGGGACACGCCGGAACCTGGGGCGTGAAGAAGGAGTTCCACGAGATCGCGATGAAGATCGGCCGTCCGGTGTTCCGCCAGATGGGCGAGCACCCCGAAGGCGAGCCGGACTGGATCTCGTCGGACTGCCAGCTCGCCGGCCATCACATCGAACAGGGGATGACGGCCACCGGCCGCGAGGTCGGCGAACGGCTCGCGCATCCGCTGACATTGCTGCGCATGGCGTACGGGCTTCCCTGAGGGCGCCCGACCGCCGCACTACGGAGGATTCGACATGGCGAAGGTCACTCGCGATTCGCTGATGACGCTCGAGGCGTACGCCCGCGCGCGCTCGGAGGTCCGCGCGAAGGTGCTCGAGCACAAGAAGAACCGCAAGGTGCCGCTCGGGGCGCACGTGACGCTGCTCTTCGAGGACGAGCAGACGGTGCGCTACCAGATCCAGGAGATGCTGCGCATCGAGCGCATCTTCGAGGAGGAAGGTATCCAGCACGAGCTCGACGCATACAACCCGCTGATCCCCGACGGCACCAACCTGAAGGCGACGATGCTGATCGAGTACGAGGACGTCGAGCAGCGCCGGCGGGAGCTCGCACGGCTGATCGGCATCGAGGACCGCGTCTGGGTGCGCGTCGAGGGATACGACAAGGTCTACGCGATCGCCGACGAGGATCTCGAGCGCTCGACCGACGAGAAGACCTCTGCGGTGCATTTCCTGCGCTTCGAGCTCGAGCCCGCGATGATCGCCGCGCTGAAGGAAGGCGCCGCGCTCGGCGTCGGCGTCGATCACGAGAACTACACGGCGCAGGCCGAGCCGCTGCCCGACGCGGTACGCGACGCGCTCGCGGCGGACCTGGACTGACGCGCGGGCGCTGCGCCCGTCCGGCCTCAGGCGACCGCGGCCGGCTCGGGCAACGCGCCCGCCGAACCGGGGAAATCAATCATATGCAGCAGTTTTCATAGGAACCGCTGCATGGCGGGGACGTCTGCCTAGGCATGCGCGGAGAACGCGACGGGCGGGGCGGCGCGGCGCGCTCGCACGGCGGCACGCCGCACGGACGCCGATGCGAGTCCGCGCGATCAGCCTGTAGCGTCTTCGGGCGCGAGCGCCCGGGCGA
>DATGRE010000256.1:0-5857 GCA_035303885.1 Zeimonas sp.
CCCGCGCGAGCGGGGATAGACCCGAGCGGCCGCGCGCGAGTTTCGTGATGACGGCGGTTCCCCCGCGCGAGCGGGGATAGACCCCGGCCGAGGCGGGGATGTAGGCTGCGCGGAAGGGTTCCCCCGCGCGAGCGGGGATAGACCCGTGGTAAGCGTCGAATGGCAGCGTGTCTTTCGGGTTCCCCCGCGCGAGCGGGGATAGACCCTCGGCGCCCGCCCATCCCTGCGCGAGCAGCGCGGTTCCCCCGCGCGAGCGGGGATAGACCCTCAAGCGCGTCGGCGTGCCGATGGATACGAAGGGTTCCCCCGCGCGAGCGGGGATAGACCCCTGCGCGACCTGATCGAGGCCCACAACGACGAGGTTCCCCCGCGCGAGCGGGGATAGACCCCTCATGCGGACCGTTGCACTGGCTTATAGCGCGGTTCCCCCGCGCGAGCGGGGATAGACCCTCGTCCCGTGGGCGCCACGCGTAGGGGTACCCGGTTCCCCCGCGCGAGCGGGGATAGACCCGGGTCATAGACCGTCTCGCCGCGCATTCTGTAGGTTCCCTCGCGCGAGCGGGGATAGACGCTGTTTGGGGGTCATCGCCCCGCCGGCGAGCGGGGATAGACCGTTCAACCGCGCCCGGTTCGAGGCTGGCGAGAC
Source organism: Zeimonas sp. (assembly GCA_035303885.1). GTDB lineage: Bacteria > Pseudomonadota > Gammaproteobacteria > Burkholderiales > Burkholderiaceae_E > Zeimonas. Next base: position 647 of record DATGRE010000256.1, read on the forward strand.
GGTTCCCCGTGCCAGTGGAATCGCGTTACCGCTTCAGGAAGCGACGTTCGCTGCGCGCGCCGCGTCGGCCTTCCGATACCAGGCCACCCCCGCGTCGTCCACCTCCACCGTCACCTCACCACGCCGCATCAGGTAGTTCAGGTGCGCGATGCACTCGCCGGTCGCCATCCCGAGCAGGTGCGGATCGGTGTAGACGTTGCGCGCGAACAGCGCGCCGAACAGGTCGACCACGCGCTTCGGCTCGGAGAGCTGCTTGCGAAGCCGGTCCAGACCCCGTTCGTGGCCGTGCACGAGCGAGCGCAGCCGCGAGTGCAATCCGGTGAACGGCTCGTTGTGCGCCGGCAGCACGAGCACGTCGTCGGGCACCGTGCGCTCCAGGTACGCGAGCGAGTCGAACCAGTCGGCGAGCGGGTCGGCATCGGGTTCGGTGGGGAACACCGATACGTTCGACGAGATGCGCGGCAGCACCTGGTCGCCCGAGATCAGCACGCGCAGCGCTTCGCAGTACAGGCTCGCGTGCTCGGGCGAATGGCCGCTGCCGACGATCACCGTCCACTCGTGCGCGCCGATCGTGATCCGCTCGCCGTCGACGATGCGCCGATAGCTGTCGGGCAGCCGGTAGACGGCCTTGCCGAAGCCGCCGAAGCGCGCGCGATACTGCTCGATCGCCTCGTCGTCCCAGCCGGCGCGCCGGTAGAACTCGACGCCTTCGGCGGGTGCCTCGCGGCCGGTGTCGGCGACGAGCACGCGGCAGGTGAGGTATTCGAGCCGCGTCATCCACAGGCGGCAGTCGAAGCGGCGCGTGAGCCAGCCGGCCATCCCGATGTGGTCGGGGTGCATGTGCGTGCCGAAGACGCGCGTGATGCGCCGATGGCCGAGCGGCCCGGCGATCGCCTCCGACCACGCGGCCGCGGTCTCGCTGCTCTGCATGCCGGTGTCGACCGCCGCCCAGCCGTCGCCGTCGTCGATCGCCCACGTGTTGATGTGCGCGAGCGGCGGCGGGAGCGGCTTGCGCATCCACAGCAAGCCGGGTGCGATCTCGACGGCCTGGCCGTGCTTCGGCGCGCGCTCGAAGGGATAGGCGGGAACCTCGGCCGTTCGGGCGGCGACGGCGGGCTGCTTTTCAGCGACTCTCATTGCGGGATCGTCTCACGAATCGACGACGTCGACGACGCGCCGCGCGCAGCCTGCGGGCCGCAGAAGGCGAAGTCGACGTCGGGCTGCCGGCCGGCGATCAAATCGGCGAGCGCTTTCGCCGATCCGCAGGCGAGCGTCCAGCCGAGCGTGCCGTGCCCGGTGTTCAGGTACAGGTTCGCGATGCGGGTGCCGCCCACGTACGGCAGGTTCGACGGCGTCGACGGGCGCAGCCCCGACCAGAAGCGCGCCGAGGCCGCGTCGCCCGCGCCCGGCATCAGCTGCTCGATCCGACGCAGCATCGCGCGACAGCGGTCGAGGTCGAGCCGCCGGTCGTAGCCGGCGAGCTCGGCGGTGCCCGCGATGCGCAGCCGGTCGCCGAGCCGGGAGAACACGAGCTTGTGCTCGTCGTCGGTGAGCGAGACCTCGAAGGCGCGCGACGTGTCACGCACCGGCATCGTCACCGAATAGCCCTTGGCCGGATAGACGGCGAGCCGGATGCCGAGCGGGGCCGCGAGCAGCGGACTGTAGCTGCCCGCCGCGAGCACGTAGCGCGAAGCGCGGATCGCCTCGTAGCGGCCGTGCGCGTCGATCGCCTCGACATGCTCGACGCGCGTGCCGCTCGCGCGCAGCGCCGTCACCTGATGACCCATGCGGAACTCGACGCCGGCGGCGCGGCATCTCGCGGCGAGTTGCACGGTGAACGCGTGGGCGTCGCCCGACTCGTCGGCCGGCGTGAAGGTGGCGCCGACGAGCAGGGCGCGCGCGTGGCGCAGTGCGGGCTCGATCGCGATCGCTTCGTCCACCGAGACGATGCTGCGCTCGCATCCGAACTCGCGCATCAGGCGCGCGGGTTCGTGCGCGGCCTCGAACTCGCGCGGGTCGGTATAGAAGTGCAGGATGCCGCGCATCCGCTGGTCGTAGGCGAGTCCGGCTTCGTCGCGCAGCCGTTGCAGCACCGCCCGGCTGTAGATGCCCAGCCGTACGAGCTCGCCGATGTTGCGCCGGGTGCGCGCGTTCGTGCATTCGCGAACGAAGCCGGCGAGCCACAGCCATTGCCGCGGATCGGCACGCAGCCGAAGGCGCAGCGGCGCGTCGGCGCGCAGCAGCCAGCGCGCCGCACGGCGCAACGCGGTCGGGTTCGCCCACGGCTCGGCGTGGCTCACCGAGATCTGTCCGCCGTTGGCGAAGCTCGTCTCGGAGGCCGGCTCCTGCCCGCGGTCGACGACGACGACGTCGAAGCCCTGGCGGTTCAGGAAATACGCGGTGGTGACGCCGACGACGCCGGCACCGATGACGACGATCTTCATCCGCGGATCGCGTGCGCTCGCCGGCGACGCCTCACCGCAGCGCCTGCAGCGCCGCTTCGTATCGCTCGTCGCATTCCTCGACGCTCTGCGCGGTGACGCCCAGGTCGCGCAGCAGTCCGTCGCGCAGGCTGTAAATCCAGCCGTGCAGCGATACCGGCTGGTCGCGCTCCCAGGCGTCTCGCACGATGGTGGTGCGCGAGACGTTGCGTACCTGCTCGATGACGTTCAGCTCGCAGAGCCGGTCGGCGCGCTCGTCGTCGTGCGCGATGGGGCGGATGCGTGCGTCGTGCCGCTCGGCAACGTCGCGCACGTGCCCGAGCCAGTTGTCCGACAGCCCGATGCGCTGGCGAAACAGCGCCGCCCGGACGCCGCTGCAGCCGTAGTGGCCGACGACCATCACGTGCTCGACCTGCAGCACGTCGATCGCGAACTGCAGCGCCGACAGGCAGTTCAGGTCGGTGTGCACCACGACGTTGGCGACGTTGCGATGCACGAACACCTCGCCGGGCGGCAGCCCGACGATCTCGTTGGCCGGCACCCGGCTGTCGGAGCAGCCGATCCACAGGTATTTCGGGCTCTGTTGCAGCGAGAGCCGCTCGAAGAACGAAGGGTCGGACGCACGGATGCGCTCGGACCAGTCGCGGTTGTTCTGGAACAGCAGCTGCAGCACACGCATACGCAATTATCCGACGATTCGCTGCGCGTCGCGGGCGCAATCGGGTAGCCTTCCGGGGTCTCGAATCGGCCCGGAGAAGACCGTGATCGTACTCGTCGTCGGACTGCTGCTGTTCCTCGGCCCGCATTCGGTGCGCATCTTCGCCGACGGCTGGCGACGCGAGCGGATCGCGTCGATGGGCGAGGGCCGATGGAAGGGCCTGTACTCGCTGGTCTCGGGCGTCGGGCTGGTGCTCGTCATCTGGGGCTACGGCATCGCCCGCGGCAGCGTCGGCACGCAGCTCTGGCTGCCGCCGGTCTGGTCGCGCCATCTCGCCTCGCCGCTGACGCTCGTCGCGTTCGTGCTGATCGTCGCCGCCTACGTTCCGCGCAGCCGGCTGCGCGCGATCGTCGGCCACCCGATGCTGCTCGGCGTCGGGCTGTGGGCGCTGGCGCACCTGCTGGCCAACGGCGGTCTCGTCGATCTCGTGCTGTTCGGTGCCTTCCTCGTCTGGGCCGCGGTCGACTTCGTCGTCTCGCGCGCGCGCGACCGCGCCGAGGGCCGCGAGCGCCGCGGCACGTGGGGCAGTGACCTCAGCTCGGTCGTCGTCGGCACCGTCGCCTGGTACGTGTTCGCGGTGTACCTGCACGAGCCGCTGATCGGCGTGCGGCCGTTCTGAGGTTCCGTCCCGTTCAGTCGAGCACGGCGGGCAGGCGGCGCGTGAGCGCCTGGCGTGCGGCGGGCGTGCCGCCGAGCAGCGCGAAGCCGAGCAATGCGCCATCCGGGTCGACGAAGGTCGCCTCCAGGCTGCCGTCGGCGCTTGCGCTGCAATGCCAGGTGCCGCCGGCACCGGCGGGCGGCGGCGCGACCGTCAGCGGCGCCGCGGGCGTTTTCACGACGACGGGCATCGCCGGATAGCGCAGCCACGTCGGCTCGCCGCACAGCGTGCGGGCGAGCGCGCGCGCAGCGTGCATGATCGGCATCACGAAGGGCAGCACGAGGCCCTCGACCTCGGCGCAGTCGCCCAGCGCATGGACGTCGGCGGCGCTGGTGCGCAGGAAGCGGTCGACGACGATCCCGCGCGCGGTGCGCAGCCCGGCGGCGGACGCGAGCTCGGTGCGCGGCCGCAGGCCGACGGCCGACAGCACGACGTCGGTGTCGATCGCCTCGTCGCCGACGAGCCGCAGGCGCAGGCCGCCGCCGTCGCGCCGCGTCGCGGCGACGGCGCTCGCGCCCAGGCGCAGCCGGACGCCCGCGTCGCGCAGTCGCTTCGCGAAGGCCTCGCCGACCGCCGCCGGCACCAGCCGGCTCAGCGGCCAGGCCGCCGGTTCGACGACGTCGACCTCGCGGCCCGAGGCTTTCAGGTCGTTGGCGAACTCGCAGCCGATCAGGCCGGCGCCGAGGATCGTCACGTGCCGCGCGGTCTCGATCGTCTCGCGGAAACGCGCGTAGTCGCCGAGGTCGTTCACCGACAGCACGGCGTCGGCCGCGTCGCCCTCGAGCGGAAGGCGAATCGGATCTGCGCCGAGCGCGAGCACCAGCTTGCGGTAGGCGATGCCCTCGCCGGCGTCGAGCCGCACCGTGTTGCGCGCGACGTCGATCGCCTCGACCGTGCGTTGCGCGAGAACCGTCGCCCCGAACTGTTCGGCGGCGCCGGCCGCGTCGGCCGTCGCGAGCATCGCCGGCGTGCGCTGCGCGACCAGCGCGTTCGAGAGCATCGGCTTCGAGTAGACGGCCCCGTCGTCGCGGGTGACGAGGACGAGCGGCACCGCGCCGTCGAGCTTGCGCAGCTCGCGTGCGAGCGAGTAGCCGGCCAGCCCGCTTCCGACGACGACGATCGGCGCATCGTGCATCGCGTCGCGCTCAGGCGGTGATCTCGACCATCGCGAAATCGGCCTTCGCGGCGCCGCACTCCGGGCACGACCAGTCGTCGGGGATGTCCTCCCAGCGCGTGCCCGCGGCGATGCCCTCCGACGGGAGTCCTTCGGCCTCGTGATAGACGAAACCGCAGACCGTGCATTGCCAGCTCTTCATCGGGTTCTCCATTGCGTGGCGCGGATCGAAGCGTCCGGGGATTGGACGAGGCCGGCGGCGGCCGCGTTCCGTGCGGGT
>DATGRE010000257.1:0-4779 GCA_035303885.1 Zeimonas sp.
AAAGTTGCGCCTGCGGGCAGTTCGCATACCCAGGGAGGAATCGCCGTGTTGAAGAAAATCGTTCTCGCAGGCGTCGTGCTGGCGGCCCTCGGCGCCGCGCCGGCCCATGCGCAGCAGAAATGCACGACGACGATCGGCAGCGTGATGTCGCTCACCGGTTCGCTCGGCGCGCTCGGCCAGGAGATCGCCAAAGGCGCGCAGCTGGCGATCGCGGACCTGAACGCCGCCGGGGGCGTCAACGGCTGCCAGCTCGAGCTGTCGCTGCTCGACGACCAGACCAGCCCGTCGGTCGGCGTCGACGCCGCTCGCAAGCTGGTCGACGTGCAGCAGGTCCCGGCGATCGTCGGCGCGCTATCCAGCGGCGTGAGCGCGGCGATCCTCACGTCGGTCACCGCCGGCAGCAACGTCGTGCAGATCTCACCCGCGTCGACCTCGCCGATGTTCACCGAGCTCGCCGAGCAGGGCAAGACGCACGGCTACTGGTTCCGCACCTGCCCGTCCGACGCGCTGCAGGGCGTGGCGATGGCCAAGCTCGCCACCGACGCCGGCATCAAGAAGGTCGCGGTGCTCTATCTGAACAACGCCTACGGCCAGGGATTGAGCAAGGAGTTCATCCAGGCCTTCGAGAAGGCCGGCGGCTCGATCACGCAGAACGTCGTCTACAACCCGAGCCAGGCGTCGTACCGCTCGGAAGTGAACAAGGCGATGAATCCGAAGCCCGACGCGCTGTTCCTGATCGGCTATCCGGGCGACGGCACGACGATCGCGCGCGAATGGATCGCCGGCGGCGGGCCGCAGAAGTTTCTGCTGCCCGACGGCCTGCAGTCGCAGGACTTCGCCAACGACGTGGGCGCGCAGTACCTGAAGGAGGTGTACGGCACGGCGGCCGGCTCGGTGGAGACCCCGTCGCTCGACCTCTTCACGAAGGAGTACCAGGCCAAGTACGGCGCGCTGCCGGCGCAGCCCTACATCACGAACGCCTATGACGCCACGGTGCTGATCGGCCTGGCGATGGCGCAGTCGAAGAAGAACGACGCGAACGCGATCCGCGACGGCATCCGCAAGGTCACCGATCCGAAGGGCGAGAAGATCTACGCCGGCGTCGATTCGCTGAAGAAGGCGCTGCAGATGGCCGCCGACGGCAAGCCGATCCAGTACGTCGGCGCCTCCGGCCCGCTGCAGTTCGACAAGAACGGCGACATCGACGCGCCGATGGTCGTCTGGAACGTGCAGGACGGCAAGGTGACGCCCACCGGAATGGTCGGCGTCGAGGAGATCCGGAAGCTGCGTTCGGGCTCGAAGTAAGCGGCCGATGCTCGAGGTCGCTGGGCTGGTCAAGGAGTTCGGCGGGCTGCGCGCAGTCGACGGCGTTTCGTTCACGCTGCGCGCGAACACGATCACCGGCCTGATCGGGCCGAACGGCGCCGGCAAGACGACGCTGTTCAACACGATCGCCGGCGTGCATCGGCCCGACGCCGGCACGATCTCCTTTCTCGGGCGCAGCATCGGGGGACTGGCGCCGTACCGCATCTTCGACGAGGGTCTGGTGCGGACCTTCCAGATCCCCCGGCCCTTTGCCGGCATGACCGTGCTCGAGAACTGCATGCTCGTGCCGCAGCGTCAGGCGGGCGAGCGCTTCTGGAACAACTGGTTCGCCCGAGGGCGCGTGCGCGAGCAGGAGCATGCGGTGCGCGAACGCGCGCGCGAGGTGCTCGATTTCGTCGGGCTCGCGCGCCTGGCGGGGGAGTACGCGCGCAACCTCTCGGGTGGCCAGCAGAAGCTGCTCGAGCTCGCGCGCGTGCTGATGTCCGAACCGAAGCTCGTGCTGCTCGACGAGCCGGGTGCCGGCGTCAATCCCACGCTGCTCGCCACGATCGTCGACAAGCTGCGCGAGCTGCACGAGCGGGGGATCACGTTCCTCGTCATCGAGCACAACATGGACCTGATCATGAATCTGTGCGATCCGATCCTGGTGATGGCGCAGGGCAAGCTGCTGCTCGAGGGACCCCCGAACGTCGTGCGCAGCGACGCCCGGGTGCTCGAGGCCTACCTGGGAGGCGTGCCGGCGTGAGCGAGCCGGCGCTCGCCGTACGCGATGTCGTGGCCGGCTACGTGCCGGAGGTCGACATCCTGCGCGGGGTCGGGCTCGAAGTGCGCGAACGCGAGATCGTCACCGTGCTGGGCCCCAACGGCGCCGGCAAGTCGACGCTGATGAAGACGATCGCGGGTCTCGTTCCGGTGCGCTCGGGCTCGATCCGCATGTTCGGCGAGGACCTCGTCGACGTTCCGGCGCATCGGATGGTCTCGCGCGGGCTCGCCTACGTACCGCAGACGGGCAACGTCTTCGCGCGGCTGTCGGTGCAGGAGAACCTCGAGATCGGTGCGGCGGCGCGCGGGGCGCGCGACGGCTTCGAGGAGGACCTCGACCGGATGTACCAGCTGTTTCCGCGCCTGGCCGAGCGGCGCCGGCAGGCGGCGGGAACGTTGTCGGGCGGCGAGCGGCAGATGGTCGCGGTGGCGCGCGCGCTGATGTCGCGTCCGCGCGTGCTGATGCTCGACGAGCCGTCGGCGGGGCTCTCGCCGTTGCTCGTCGGCATCGTCTTCGCCAAGGTGCGCGAAGTGCGAGAGCTCGGGCTCACCATTCTCGTCGTCGAGCAGAACGCGCGTGCGGCGCTCGCGATCTCCGACCGGGGCTACGTGCTCGCCGAGGGGCGCGACCGCATCGAGGGCGACGCGCAGGCGCTGCTCGAGAACCCGGAGGTCGGCGAGCTGTACCTCGGTGCGAGGCGCGCGCTCGCATGATCCAGTACTTCGCCGACGGCATCATCGCGGGCGCGACGATCGCGCTCGGCGCGATCGGGCTCACGCTCACCTACAACATCCTGCGCTTCGCGAACTTCGCGCACGGCGAGTTCCTGACCTTCGGCGCCTATTTCGCGCTGCTCTTCGCCGGGTTCTTCGCCAGCGCGCAGACGATCGGTCCGTTGACCTTCGGCTGGGGGTTCCTGGTGGCGGTGGCGGCGGCGCTCGTCCTCACCGCGCTGCTCGCGCTCGTGCTCGACCGGCTGCTGTTCCGTCCGCTGCGCCGCAGCGACGTCATCGTCACGCTGGTCATCGCGTCGTTCGGCGCGTCGCTGATGCTGCGCAACGTGGTCGTCTTCCTCTGGGGATCGCGTCCCGAGTACTACTCGCGCAACATCGCGGTCTCCAGCGAGATCCTGCCCGGCGTGCGCATGAGCGCGGACGAGCTGTTCGTCGTCGCGCTCACCGCCGCGCTGATGCTCGCGCTGCACCTGTTCCTGACGCGCACCTCGCTCGGGCGCTCGATGCGTGCGGTCTCCGACGACCCGTCGCTCGCGCGCGTGGCGGGCATCGACGTGCAGGCGGTGATCCGCTGGACGTGGATCATCGGCGCCGGCCTGGCGGCGGTGGCCGGCATCCTCTTCGGGCTGACCGTGCAGATCTCCTCGGAGATGGGCTTCAACCTGATCCTGCCGATGTTCGCCGCGGCGATCCTCGGCGGCATCGGCAGCATCTACGGCGCGGTGCTCGGCGGCCTGATCATCGGACTGGCGCAGGAGATGTCGGTTCCGCTGATCGGCGCCGCCTACAAGCCGGCCGTGGCCTTCCTGCTGATGTTCGCGATCCTGCTCGTCTATCCGAAGGGCATTCTCGGAGACCGCACTTGAGGCTCGAGCGGACGCTTCCATGACGGGCACCTTCTCCTACCTCGTGTTCTTCCTCGCGCAGGCGTCGATCTTCGCGATCGTCTGCCTGGGGCTGAACCTGCAATGGGGCTACACGGGGCTGTTCAACATCGGCGTCGCCGGCTTCTTCCTCGTCGGCGCCTACACCTTCGCGATCCTCTGCGGACCCGAGTACCTGATGCAGGTGGGCGGCTTCGAGCTGCCGTTCCTGGTCGGCCTGGTCGGCGCGCTGCTCACCTCCGGCGTGGTCGCCTTCGTCGTCGGCATACCCACGTTGCGGCTGCGCGAGGACTATCTCGCGATCGTGACGATCGGCATCGCGACGACGCTGCAGCTCGTCGCGCTCAACGCCGAGTGGCTCACCGGCGGCAGCCAGGGCGCGGCGAGCATCCCCCGTCCGCTGCCGGGCCTGTTCGAGACGGTGCTCGGGCGCAACGTGCTGATGCTCTCGCTCTCGCTCGGCGTCATGGTGCTCGTCTATGCCGGACTCGAGGCGATGGTGCGCTCGCCGTGGGGACGGGTGCTCAAGGCGATCCGCGAGGACGAGATCGCCGCGTCGTCGCTCGGCAAGAATGCGTTCCTCTACCGGCTGCAGTCCTTCGTGATCGGCTCGTCGATCATGGGGCTGGGCGGTGCGCTGTACGCGAGCTTCGTCGGATTCGTCAGTCCGCAGGACTTCATGCCGATCCTCACCTTCCAGGTCTGGACGATGCTGATCGTCGGCGGCAGCGGCAACAACAAGGGTGCGGTGCTCGGCGCGCTCGTCATGTGGGCGGTGTGGACGCTGAGCGGCACGCTCGCGCAGCAGGTGCTGCCGGCCGGCCTGCAGGTGAAGGGCGGGGCGGCGCAGGTGATCCTGATCGGCCTCGTCCTCATGGTGACGCTCGTCTTCCGCCCACGCGGCCTGATCGGCGAGGAAGCCGTCGTGTCCAGCGGCGCCGCCGTCGATACGGGTAAATCAGCGTAGACGCACCGTCGCTTCCGGCAGACTCTGTCGTCTGGAAGCAGTTGTTGCAGGAGGCAGACACGGTGCGAAATGTCACGACGTCGACGGGTGACCAGTGGCAGCATC
>DATGRE010000258.1:0-6569 GCA_035303885.1 Zeimonas sp.
CTCAGCCTGCGTCGCCGGTGCGCCGCGGCAGGTCGACGAACTCGACGGGCAGGCCGCGGGCGCGCATCCAGTCGGCCACCGCCAGCCCGGTGCCAGCGCGCCAGGGCTTGAGCCGCTCGGGCGCGACCATCCGGTATTCGACGAGCTCCTCCGACAGCGTGACGCGGCCGGTGGCGAGCACGTGATACGCGATGATCAGCTCGTTCTTGCGCGCGAACTCGTAGACGCCGATCAGGCTCGTGCTCTGCACGTCCAGGTCGGTCTCCTCCTTGATCTCGCGCGCGACGCCCTCCTCGGGCGTCTCGCCGGCTTCGAGGAAGCCGGTGATCAGCGCGAACATCTTCGGCGGCCACGCGGCGTTGCGCGCGAGCAGGATTTCCTCGCCGACCTGCACCAGCGCGGCGACCACCGGCGCGGGATTGTTCCAGTGCGTGAATCCGCACGCCGGGCAGTTCTTGCGCGGGCGCCCGGCGAGCACGCCGGCCACCAGCGGCTCGGCGCAGCGCGGGCAGAATCGGTAGTCGGGATGCAGCATCGGTCGATCCGGGCGGTGCGCGGGCCTCAGTGCCGCAGCGCGCCGGCGAGCGCGTCGAAACCCGGATAGCGGTCGCGCGCGATCACGTACTTGCGCGCGAAGCGGCCCCAGGCCTCGCCGCGCGCCACCGCATCGGCGAAGCCGTCGCGGTCGACGATCGTCGTTCCGCCCAGCAGCGTGACGCCGCGCGCGAACAGGCCGTCCGGCACGCACCCTCCGCCCGGCCCGACGAGCGCCAGCCAGCGCGCGGCGCGCACGACCGTCAGCACGTCATCGAGCGTGTCGTTCAGCAGCACGGTCGTCGTGCACAGCACCTTCTCGCAGCCGGCGAGCTCGGCCGGATCGAGCGTGACGCGCCAGCCCTCGTGCTCGCCGGCCAGATGCGCCTGCAGCTCGAGCACGACGAGCGACGCGCCCACGCCGACGATGCGCGGCACCAGCGGCCCGAACAGGCCGACCATTCCGATGCGCTCGCCCGGCCGCGGATCGAGCGAGCCGATCGAGTCGGAAGCCGTGTCGAGGGCGTATCCCGCCTGCCGGAAGAAGCGCTGCGAGATCGCGTTGACGGCGGCGAAGCCCAGCGTGCGGCGCACCGGGTCGGCGTCCAGGTAGGCGCGCGCGAGCTCGAGCGCAGGCATCCCGCGCACGCTCTCGGCCGGGTTCTCGCGGCGCAGCCGCGCGAAGGTGTCGCCGAGCAGCACGAACGACAGCCCGATCGAGCCGTCGTCGAGCTCGACGCCGCAGAACTCCGATTCGCGCGATCCCTCTTCGGCGGCGAGCGGAAGATGCACCGCGGCAACCGCCGGCGCCGGCCCGAGCGCGGCGATCGCCTCGATGCGACCGAGCAGCTCGTGCGCGAACGTGCGTCCGCCCTGCGGTTTCATCGACACGCGTCAGGCGCGCTCGCGCACCCAGTCGGCCACGCCCGCGAGCGCCTGCGGCAGACGCGACGGTTCGCTGCCGCCCGCCTGCGCCATCTCCGGACGCCCGCCGCCCTTGCCGCCGACCTGCTGCGCCACGAAGTTCACCAGCTCGCCCGCCTTGACCTTCGAGGTGGCGTTCGGCGTGACGCCGGCGATCAGGTTCACTTTCGCGCCGTCGACCGTGGCGAGCACGATCGCGGCGCTCTTCAGGCGGTCCTTCAGCCGGTCCATCGTCTCGCGCAGCGTCTTCGCGTCGGCACCCTCGAGCGTGGCGGCGAGCACCTTGATGCCGTCGATCTCGACGGCGCGCTCGGCGAGATCGTCGCCGTGCGAGCTCGCGAGCTTCGACTTCAGGCGCGCCAGCTCCTTCTCCAGCGCGCGCACCTGCTCGAGCGTCTGGCCGATGCGACCGACCAGCTCGGCGGGCGCGACCTTGAGCATCGAGGCCGCTTCCTTCATCCGGGCGTCGGTCGCCTGCACCCACGCGAGCGCGTTCTCGCCGGTGATCGCCTCGATGCGCCGCACGCCGGCCGCCACCCCGCCCTCGGCCACGACCTTGAACAGGCCGATGTCGCCGGTGCGCGCGACGTGCGTGCCGCCGCACAGCTCGCGCGAGCTGCCGATGTCGAGCACGCGTACCTCGTCGCCGTACTTCTCGCCGAACAGCGCCATCGCGCCGCCACGCACCGCCTCGTCGAAGGGCATCACGCGCGCCTGCGTCGCGCGGTTCTCGAGCACCTCCCGATTGACGATCGCCTCGATGCGACGGATCTCGTCGTCGGTGAGCGGCGCGTGGTGCGCGAAATCGAAGCGCGTGCGCTCGGCGTCGACGAGCGAGCCGCGCTGCTGCACGTGCGCCCCGAGCACCTCGCGCAGCGCCTTGTGCATCAGGTGCGTGGCCGAGTGGTTGCGCATCGTGCTCGCGCGCCGCGCGGCGTCGACCGAGGCGTCGAGCCGGTCGCCGACGGCGAGCGTGCCCTTCACGAGCGTGCCGTGATGGCCGAAGACCTCGGCGCGGATCTTCTGCGTGTCGTCGACCTCGAAGCGCACCGCGCCGTCCTTCGACGCGAGCACGCCCGAATCGCCGACCTGGCCGCCCGACTCGGCGTAGAACGGCGTGCGGTCGAGCACGACGATGCCGAGATCGCCCTCCGACATCTTCGGCACCGACGTGCCGCCGACGTACAGCGCGACCACGCGCGCGTCGGTGATCTCCAGATGCTCGTAGCCGTGGAAGGCGGTGTGCTCGCCCTCGTATTCGAGGGCCGCTTCCGCGCGGAACTTGCCCGCGGCGCGCGCCTGCCGGCGCTGGCGCTCCATTGCCTGCTCGAAGCCGGCCTCGTCGACCGCCACGCCGCGCTCGCGGCAGACGTCGGCGGTGAGGTCGAGCGGGAATCCGTAGGTGTCGTAGAGCTTGAACGCAGTCTCGCCGTCGAGCCGCTCGGGGCGCGAGGCGAGCGCGCTCTCGAGGATCGCCATGCCGTTCTCGAGCGTCTCGCCGAAGCGTTCCTCTTCCTGCGCGAGCACCTGCACGACGCGCTCGCGCGCCGCGCGCAGCTCGGGATAGGCGTCGCCCATCGTGCGATCGAGATCGCCGACGAGGCGATGGAAGAACGGCTCGCGCCGCCCGAGCTTGTAGCCGTGGCGCAGCGCGCGCCGGATGATCCGGCGCAGCACGTAGCCGCGGCCCTCGTTGCCGGGAATGACGCCGTCGACGATCAGGAACGCGCAGGCACGAATGTGGTCGGCGATCACGCGCAGCGACGGGCTGTCGAGCTCGGAGGCACCGGTCTCGCGCGCGGCGGCGCGAATGAGGTCCTGGAAGAGATCGATCTCGTAGTTGCTGTGCACGCCCTGCAGCACGGCGGCGATCCGCTCCAGGCCCATGCCGGTGTCGACGCACGGATGCGGCAGCGGCGTGAGCGTGCCGGCGGCGTCGCGGTCGAACTGCATGAAGACGAGGTTCCAGATCTCGACGTAGCGGTCGCCTTCGGCCTCGGGCGAGCCCGGGGGCCCGCCGGGGATGCCGGGACCGTGGTCGAAGAAGATCTCGCTGCTCGGCCCGCACGGACCGGTGTCGGCCATCTGCCAGAAATTGTCGGACGCGTAGCGCGCGCCCTTGTTGTCGCCGATGCGCACGAGGCGCTCGCGCGGCATGCCGATCTCGTCGGCCCAGATCCGGTAGGCGTCGTCGTCTTCGTGGTAGACGGTCACCCACAGCCTGTCGACCGGCAGCCCGTACACTTTCGTCAGCAACTCCCACGCGTAGGCGATCGCCTCGCGCTTGAAGTAGTCGCCGAACGAGAAATTGCCCAGCATCTCGAAGAACGTGTGATGCCGCGCGGTGTACCCGACGTTCTCGAGGTCGTTGTGCTTGCCGCCGGCGCGCAGGCTGCGCTGCGCGCTCGCCGCGCGCTTGTAGGGGCGCGTCTCGCGGCCGGTGAAGACGTCCTTGAACTGCACCATGCCGCTGTTGGTGAACAGCAGCGTGGGGTCGTTGGCCGGGACGAGCGAGCTCGACGGGACGATCGTGTGTCCCTTCGATGCGAAGAACTGGAGGAACTTCTCGCGGATTTCGGCCGACGTCATGAGATAGGGGCGGCGGATTTTGGGGTAACCGGTTATTTTACCTTGAGGCGTCAGGGGTGAACGACGAAAGGAAAACGCGGCCCCGGAACCCCTGCGCCGAGACTCGGCCCCGGCAACGAAAGCGAATTTACCCTTCACCCTTCACCCTTCACGCCCCAATGAGCAACGCCCTCGACGGCATCCGCGTCCTCGACCTCAGCCGCGTGCTCGCCGGCCCGTGGTGCTCGCAGAACCTCGCCGACCTCGGCGCGGACGTGATCAAGATCGAGCGCCCGGGCGCCGGCGACGACACCCGCAGCTGGGGACCGCCGTTCCTGAAGGACCGCGACGGCAACGACACCGACGCGGCCTACTATCTCGCGGCCAACCGCAACAAGCGCTCGGTGACGATCGATATCTCGTGCGAGGCGGGCCAGCGCGCGGTACGCGAGCTGGCCGCCCGGTGCGACGTCGTCCTGGAGAACTACAAGGTCGGGCAGCTCGCGAAATACGGACTCGACTACGAGAGCCTGCGCGCCGTCCAGCCGCGCCTCATCTACTGCTCGATCACCGGCTTCGGCCAGACGGGTCCCTGGAAGCACCGGCCCGGCTACGACTTCATCATCCAGGGCCTCGGCGGCTTCATGTCGATCACCGGCGAGGCCGACGACCGTCCCGGCGGCGGGCCGCAGAAGGCGGGCGTCGCCGTCTCCGACCTGATGACCGGCATGTTCGCGACGCAGGCCGTGCTCGCCGCGCTTCTGCACCGAGAACGGACCGGCGAAGGGCAGTACATCGACGTCGCGCTGCTCGACGTGCAGGTGGCGATGCTGGCGAACATGAACACCAACTACCTGGTGAGCGGCGTGCCGCCGAAGCGCTGGGGCAACGCGCATCCGAACATCGTCCCCTACCAGGCGTTCCGCGCGGCCGACCAATGGATCATCGTGGCGATCGGCAACGACGAGCAGTACCGCCGGTTCTGCGCACTCGCCGAACGCAACGACCTCTTCGACGATCCGCGCTTCCGCACCAACCGCGAGCGCGTGCGCAACCGCGAGACGCTGGTGCCGCTGCTCGCCGACGTCGTCGCCCGGCGCCCGGCGCGCCACTGGCTCGAAGGGCTCGAACGCGCCGGCGTTCCGTGCGGACCGATCAACGACCTGTCGCAGGTCTTCGCCAACGAGCAGGTGCGCGCACGCGGCCTGCGCATCGATCTCGAGCGCGAAGACGCGGGCGCGATCCCGCTGGTCGCGAACCCGGTGAAGATGAGCGCGACGCCGCCGTCGTACCGCCTGGCGCCGCCCCGCGTGGGCGAGCACACCCGCGAAGTGCTGCGCGAATGGCTGGGCTACGACGACGAGGCGATCGCGGCGGCGCAAGGGCCGTCGGCGGGCGCGACCTGAAGCGCCGGTCGTATCATCTGCCCCATCCGACGACGGCGGCCGCCGTCCGCGATCCGCTTCCTCTTCCCCTCGCAGGAGTCCCTCGATGACCCGCATCCCGTCGCCGCTTCGACGCCCGCCCGGGCGTGCGCTACGACGTCGCATCGTCGCGTTGCCCGCAGCCGCGATTGCCGTCGCCGCCGGCCTCTGGGCCGCACCGTTCGCCGCCTCGGCGCAGTCGTGGCCCGAGCGTCCGATCCGCTTCGTCGTCCCCTACCCGCCCGGCGGCCCGCTCGACCTGGTCGCGCGCGCGCTCGCGGAGAAGCTCGACGGGCAACTGGGGCAGCGCGTCGTCGTCGAGAACAAGCCCGGCGCCGGCGGCAACATCGGCGCCGACCTGGTCGCGAAATCGGCGCCCGACGGCTACACGATCGTGATGGGCGCCGTGGCCACGCACGCGATCAACCCGTATCTGTACGCCCGGATGCCGTATGACGCGAACGCCGACTTCGCACCGATCACGCGGATCGCCAGCGTACCGAACGTGCTCGTGATGAATCCCGAGACCGCGGCCCGGCTCGGCGTGAACGCGGTCGCCGACCTCATCGCCTACGCGAAGCGCAATCCCGGCAAGCTGAACTACGCCTCGGGCAGCAACGGCAGTGCCGGGCATCTGGCGGGCGAGCTGCTCGAATCGATGGCCGGCATCGCCGCGGTGCACATCCCGTACAAGGGCGCGGCGCCCGCACAGCTGAGCCTGCTGACCGGCGAGACCGACTTCATGTTCGACAACCTCGCCTCGGCCGCCCCGCAGATCCGCGCCGGCAAGCTGAAGGCGCTCGCGGTGACGACAAGCCAGCGGACGGACTTCTTCCCCGAGCTGCCGACGATGTCGGAGAGCGGCCTGAAAGGCTTCGACATCGACACCTGGTTCGGCGTGTTCGCGCCGGCCGCGACACCGCAGCCGGTCGTCGAGCGCCTGCACGGCGAGTTCGTGCGCGCGCTGCAGAGCCCCGACATCGTCGAACGGCTGTCGAAGATGGGCGCCAAGCCCGCGCCGATGTCGCCGCAGGCCTTCGGCGAGTTCGTGCGCGCCGAGCAGAAAAAATACGAGCGGATCGTCCGGGACTCGGGCGCGCGGATCGACTGACGCGGCGG